>JBGTCY010000210.1:0-13330 GCA_041748615.1 Chitinophagales bacterium | reverse complement strand
CCGCGTTTCCATCTGAAATAGAAAGGGAGTTTCCGGTCAGGTTCAGGCTTTGTTTGTAATCGCTCAAATCCACCGCGTTACCCCCGGTGATGAACATGGAGTCATTCGCGATGGATAAAGTCTGGTTATCTGTATTATCCAGATAGCCGCTCAGGTCCACCGCGTTGCCATTAGTGATGGAAAGTGTATTACCGGTAAGCGTGAGCGTTTGATTATCCGTTCCAATCAGGCTGCTTAAATCGACCTGGAGGGAGCCGCCAGAATCAGTTAATATTAAAGTATTACCAACCAAAGTCAGACTCAGGTTCAATTCATTGTTTGGGTCAGCATCCGCGTCATTTATCAGGCTGGAAAGGTCAATCATTTTCGTGCCTCCTGCATCGGTGATTTCCAACACACTGCCAACAAGCGTTGCGGTTTGGATTAACTCATTGGTGGGGTCATTGTCGTTATCAGCAATGTTAAAAGTAGTTGGAGTGCCACCGGTTATTGTAACGGTGACATTATTGCCGGTTTTGGTGGAGCCGAGATTTTGATTGTCGGTATTGTCCAGATAAGGACTTAAGTCCACCGCGTTTCCTCCGGTGATATACAATGAATCATTCGTGATGGACAAAGTTTGATTATCCGTACCAACAAGACTATTTAAATTCACACTGAATGAAGTGCCGCCATCCGTTACAGTCAATATATTCGTAGCTGAATTAAAATTCAAACCGGTATTGTAAGCGTCAGTGACAAGGTCATTTAAATCAACAGTGAACGTATTGCCCTGGTCGGCTACTGTCAGTTCATTGGTAACGGAGTTAAAAGCAACCTGCGTGTTGTAGGCTTTTTCAATAAACTCAATCACGCTGAGTGTCAAACTGCCACCACCGTCTGTAATAGTAATTGTATTTGTGGCCGTGTCTTTGGTAAAAGCCGTATTGAAAGCATCCGTTACTAAAGAATTCAGGTTCACGGTAAATGAATTGCCGCCATCATTCACGGTCAAATCGTAAGTGGCGGGATTAAAGATTAAGCCGGTGTTGTAGGCATCTGTCACCAAATCATTCAAATCAATAGTGAACGTATTGCCCTGGTCGGCAACTGTCAGTTCATTGGTAATTGGATTAAAAGCAACCTGTGTGTTGTAAGCTTTTTCAATAAACTCAATTACGCTAATAGTTAAACTGCCGCCACCATCTGTGATTGTAATGGTGTTTGCGGCAGTGTCTTTAGTGAAAGCGGTATTGAAAGCGTCCGTTACTAAAGAATTCAGGTTCACGGTAAATGAAGTGCCGCCATCATTCACCGTCAAATCATAAGTGACTGGATTAAAAGTTAAGCCGGTATTATAAGCATCCGTCACTAAATCATTCAAATCAACGGTGAACGTATTGCCCTGGTCGGCAACTGTCAATTCATTGGTAATTGGATTAAATGCAACCTGCGTGTTGTAGGCTTTTTCAATAAACTCAATGATGCTGAGCGTCAAACTTCCACCACCGTCAGTGATGGTAATGGTGTTCGTGGGAATGTCTTTGGTGAAAGCGGTATTATAAGCATCCTGCACTAACGCAATGAGATTGACGGTGTAGGTGGTGCCGCCATCAGTGACGGTCAAATCATACGTTGCGGGATTAAAATTCAAACCGGTATTGTAGGCGTCCACAACAATGCTGTTCAGATTCACGGTGTATGAAGTGCCGCCATCATTCACAGTGAGGTCATAAGTGGCAGGATTGAAATTAAATCCGGTGTTGTAGGCATCATTGACCAAATCCTGAAGGCTTACTGTAAAACCGCCTGCACCATCCGTAATTGTAAGGGTATTAAAAACCGGGTCAAAAATCAAATTGGTATTATAAGCGTCTTCCACGAGGTCATTGAGGTCAACGGTGAATGTATTTCCACCATCTACAATACTCAAGGTGTTTGCAACAGGGTCGAAGAAAAAATCAGTGTTGTAAGCATCATCCACCAGATTCTGAAGGCTCAGCGACAGGGTATCGCCCAAATCACCGATTGTGATAACATTATTACCCGGATTAAATGAAAATAATTTAATCAACTCATTGGTGGGGTCGGAATCTTGGTCTTCAATACTGAAGGAAGTGCCGGTGCCCCCGGTGATATTGATGGTTGCAGTTTGATTGTCAATGACAAACGAACTCAAATCCTGGTTATCGGTTCCAACCAATGAAGAAAGATTAATACTCACCGGGCTTCCGCTTAAGCTCAAAACATTACTGCTTGGATTATATGAAAGTGTTTGCAACTCATTGGTCGGGTCAGCATCCGCGTCATTAATGAGACTGCTCAGGTCAACAATGTATGTGCCGCCTGCATCCGTAATTCGCAATTCAGCGCCATCCAAAATCATTTCCTGGATGACTTCATTAGTAGGGTCAGAGTCGCCATCATTCACGCTGAAAACAATGCTGTTGCCTTGTGAAATGTTGATGGTGATATTGCTACCCACGCGGGTGACGGTGAGGTCTTGCAATTCATTGGTCGGGTCGGCATCCGCGTCATTGACGGCAGGGGTGAGGTCAACTGATTTTATGCCTCCCGCGTCAATGATTTCAAGCGTTTTTCCAACCAGCCTGAAATCCTGCACCAACTCATTGTTTGGGTCAGAGTCGGCATCATTAATCAGGTCGGATAAATTCACGGAAAGCGAACCTCCGGCATCCGTAATTGTCAGAGATTTTGTAATGCTATTGTAAGTCAGCGCGAGGTTTAACTCATTGTTCGGGTCGGAATCCGCGTCATCAATCAACTGGCTCAGGTCAATATTTCTGGTGCCGCCTCCGTCAATAATCGTGAGCAGTTTGGTAGCGTGATTGTAAAAAACAGTATCTAAGAAGGAAGCGCTTTGAAGGCTCGTTAAATCCACCCATCCTCCATTTGTGAGGCTGAGGATGTAGGAGATGGAATCGAAAGCCAATTGCTGACTGTCGGTATTGTCTAAAAACATGGAAACATCAAGCGTGTCGAAGTTGGAGGTGATGATTTTATTGTTTTCGATTTTCAGGTTCACACCGTCACCGGCAATCCATTGCCCTCCATCCCACCGTAGGTATTGTCCGGTATCAGGTTGAGCATCCACATTTGAAAGGTCATTTAATACATTATCGCTCAAATCATCCGCTTCTTTATCAATCAAAACGGAATGGGTGATGCCTCCTTCAATAATCGTGAGAATATTCGTGAGCGTGTCATATTCAAAAAGCGTAATCAACTCATTGGTGCTACTGGTGTCATTCATGCCCGGACCTCCGGCATTTTTAGCATACAAAGCATAAGGAACTGAAACTAATTTTGAAACTCCCATGTCCTGAAGATTATTTCCACCGGTCGGGTCCATCCTGATTAACAGATGATATTCTCCAAGCCCCCAGTTGATGTCCGGCAGGGTAGAGGTCTTATTGATGCCTTCACCGATGGTGATGCTGAACATCCCGAACTGGTTGGTTCCGACTTTATGGGATTCGCCAAACACGACTGCGCCACCCTGCAAACTATCGAGGATGGTCACACGCAGGTTAATGTTTTGATTGATAAGAAGACTGCCGTTGTTGTCTCTTGCGACAGCCTGATACTTGATTCCTTCAGGTACCTGCGCGTGTAATTGCGCAATAAAAAGGAATGCCAGTATGAAAAATGCCCCTTTTTTCATGACTCTGCTTATTGTGGTTTATTAAAAATATTGTCTAAGGTAGTAATCACTCCGTGGATAGTAAGGTAATACACTGAAAAATAAATATCAACAATATTTTTTTAAGATGTTGAGAAGTTTGTCTGTGCAGGATGCAACCTTTTTCTTTGTTTCATCCTGTGAGAATGACGGAATAGATAAAAATGAAATTGATACCGGTTTACGCTAAAATTTTTTGCAAATAGTGGTTGTATTTATAAAGAATCTCTTTCACGTAATTTACGGTCACTTCACCCCTGCAATACCCATATCTGACAACCGCATCATTATAGAATTGCGGTTTGGATTTTTTAATTAAAAATTCCGCGACTGACTCCCAATTACAGGGGTCGCTATTATTTTTAACCGCCAATCTCATGGCATCCCTGACATGCCCTTCCCCGACATTGTAAGAAGCAAGCACATATTTGATGCGCTCATCTGGTTCCTGAATGTCGCTCCAATACTCTGAAAGCCAAACGAGATAATCAGTGCCCGCTTTGATATTCAAATGGGGATTGGTTAGGTCATAGACACCGAAGCGGGAAGCTGTTGCGGGAAGCAGTTGCATTAAACCTTCCGCACCCGCCCAAGAACAGGCTTCCGTATCAAATCTTGACTCTTCATGAATCAAGGCAGCCAGCAGTCTCCAATCCCATCCAACGCGTCTCGCGTGACGTCTGATGAGGTCGTCATAATCCGAAATATTTCCGGCTCCCGATGAAAAGAAATCACTTTCCGCCCAGGTTGCTAACTGTTTTCTGCTTTTAAAATATTTCACATACACCATGTTGTAGGCTTCTCGCTTATTGACGGTTGTCAGCCAGGAATTCAAAGCGTTTAACAACTCCGGGCTGTTTCTTCTCACTGCCCATGACAGTCCGTGTTTGTCACTCACTACGGTCTGAACATCAAGATTTGGAAAATAGGTACTGCTGATTAACGCGACATTTTCATCTGCGATGGTATAACTGATTTCTCCTTCCGCCACCATTCTGACAAGGTCTTCCATCGAAGTTTCTCCAACCGCAGGCACCACGTCAATTTCATATCCAATCTCTTCGGCAATATCGAGGATGCGCTCAAACTGTGAGGTGCTGGGCCTGACGTGCACCTGCATTCCTGCAAGTTCATTCAGTTCTCTGACAACATACTGGTCAATTTGATGGGTAAACATTTTTCGCCATCCTTCAGGTTTTCGCTGTACCAACACCTGCTGCACTTCCATGTGTGGATCTGAATAGGCGGCTTTTAGTTTACCTTCTTTGGTGACGGGTTGTCCGAAAGCGATAATATCACCCCTGCCGGTGTTCATCATTTCATACATGCTGTCAGGATTTGAAACGACAATCATCTCCAATTCTACCCCCAACTCATTGGTGAACATTTTCAATAAATCATAATCAAAACCCATCGGTCTTCCTTTGTAAATAAAGTAGCTGAGCGGGTTAAAACCCGTGATTGCAACCAATTTTCCTTTGGCTTTGATTTCGTCCAAATCAATCTGCACTAAGGGCTGGAACTGACCTGACAAACTGAGGTCAAATCCTTCCGCGTTCGAACTGCAACTGTCATACAGCGCGGAGGCAGCAATGATTATCAGAACAAATCCGAATCTTTTTAAAAGCATTTTCTCTTTTTCTTTCTTGAAACCGCTGTAATTAAAGTTGTTTCAGGACTTAACATCTGAATGGCATTACAGTAAGTTAATAAATTCAGAATGCAATATCCAAATTTAAATGCTTGTCAGGATGGCGTTTTAGAGTGATGTGGAAAAAATTCCGGCATTAACCTGATACAATCCACATTATTCAGCGAATGGTTCCGGTTTTAATGAAAAAAGTGACAGAATTACCTGTCACTTTTTTATTTGCTGGCTATCGCTGGCGCAAGAATCACGCGCCTGCCGATTGCTTTTGCCTTCTTGTGCCTTTTCTTTTCTGTAAGATTCTATCTTCATGTTTGGAGGATTCTTGAGTCCGACCGTACAGCTCACAAACAGGCATCCGCTCCGAGCAATCGCCTCAATGCTTTTGCGAAGGAAGGGTCGCCCTTACAGGACTTTTTTAGAATTGTCCGTCATGTCTAAAGTCTAAAATCTAATGTCTAACCGTGGGCTGTTGACCGTTGACTATGGACAAAACTACCTCCTCCCCCCCATTTTCCTTTTCAACTCCTGCAATTTCAGCAATGCTTCTACAGGAGAAAGGGTATTGATATCTAAGGTTTCAAGCTCCTCGCGGATGGCGGCTAATTGAGGGTCGTCCATTTGGAAAAAGCTGAGTTGATAGCCGGGAGCGGGCATTTTTTTAATCGCGTCTTTGATGTCGGAGGCGATGCTTTTCCGTTCAAGTTCTTTCAAGATTTCGTTTGCCCTCTCTACAATGGCTTTGGGCATCCCCGCCATTTTCGCCACGTGAATCCCGAAGCTGTGTTTGCTGCCGCCTTCCACCAATTTGCGCAGGAACAACACTTTATTGCCGGTGTCTTTCACGCTCACCGTAAAGTTTTTGATGCGTGGAAATTTTTCAGCCAGTTCGTTTAACTCATGATAGTGGGTGGCGAATAATGTTTTCGGATGCGCCACGGGATTGTTGTGCAGGTATTCCCCCAATGACCAGGCAATCGAAATGCCGTCATAGGTGCTCGTGCCGCGACCGATTTCATCCAACAGGATGAGGCTTCTTTCGGAGATGTTGTTCACGATGCTCGCGGTTTCGTTCATCTCCACCATGAAAGTGGATTCACCGGACGAGATGTTGTCGGAAGCGCCTACGCGTGTGAAAATTTTGTCAACGATGCCGATGTCGGCTGATGCCGCGGGTACGAAACTGCCCGTTTGCGCCATCAGCGTGATGAGGGCGGTTTGCCGCAGCAGCGCTGATTTGCCCGCCATGTTCGGTCCGGTGAGGATGATGATTTGCTGTGTTTCATTGTCTAAAAACAAATCATTGGCGACATACTGTTCGCCCGGTGGCAACTGCCGTTCAATCACCGGGTGTCTGCCTTCGCGATAGTCGAGCGACAAGCCATCGGTGAGCCGCGGTTTGCGGTATTGGTATTTTAAAGCCGCTTCAGCGAATGACAACAGGCAGTCAATCCGCGCAGTCTGGTGCGCGTTGATTTGCACCGGCTTGATATAATCCTGGATGAAAAGCACCAACTCGTTGAAGAGTGTTTCTTCCAACTGCAAAATCTTTTCTTCCGCCCCGATGATTTTCTCTTCATATTCTTTCAATTCTGGCGTGATGTAGCGCTCGGCATTGGTCAGCGTTTGCTTGCGAGACCATTCGGGCGGCACTTTGTTTTTGTGGGTGTGTGTCACTTCCAGATAATAGCCGAACACATTGTTGAAACCGATTTTCAGTGAGGTGATGCCGGTGCGTTCCGATTCACGTTTTTGAATACCGAGAATATAATCTTTGCCGGAGCGCACCAATTCGCGCAACTCATCCAATTCATTGGAAACGCCTTTCGCAATCACATTGCCTTTTTGCAACACCGCGGGCGCGTCCGCGATTAAATTGCGCTCAATCTGTTCGCGCAGCAAAGCGCAGGGATTAATCTGGTCGGCTATTTTCTGAAGCTGGACGCACTCCGCTGCCGCGCCCTGCTCTTTCACGGGCAGTAACTGGTCTAATGATTTTTTCAACTGCGCCACTTCGCGCGGGTTGATTTTTCCCAGTGACACTTTTGAAATCAGCCGTTCCAAATCACCCGTTTGCCGGATGGCGTTTTTCAGCAAATCACGCAAGTCCTGATTTTTGATAAAATATTCCACCACTGCCAACCGGTCCTCAATCAGGGATTTTTCGCGGAGCGGCAACACCAACCATTTTTTCAAAAGCCGCGCGCCCATTGGCGACAGTGTGAGGTCCAGCACATCAGACAATGATTTGCCCCCGGCAGGCGAGGAGAGGAGTTCAAGGTTGCGCACCGTGAATTTATCCAACCACACATATTTATCCTGGATTAATCGCGCGATGGTGGTGACGTGGCGCAGTTGCGCGTGTTCGGTTTCATTGAGATAATGCAGCACTGCCCCTGCCGCAATCACGCCCTCCGTCAGTTCGTCAATCCCGAAACCTTTCAGCGATTGTGTTTCGAAATGGCGCGTCAGTTTTTCATGCGCGTAGTCCCACACATACACCCATTCATCCAGCGCGAAGGTGTAGAACTCCTCTCCGAACAACCGCTTGAATTCTTTTTGCTGATTTTTGGCGAAAATGATTTCCGAAGGGCGAAAACTTTGTAGCAGGTTTTCAATATAATCCTTGTTTCCCTGCGAAACGACAAACTCGCCCGTGGAAACATCCATGAACGCGATGCCGAGCGATTCCTTCTCAATGTGTACGGAGGCTAAAAAGTTATTACTGCGCGTGTCAAGTATCTGGTCGTTGTGTGTGACTCCCGGTGTCACTAATTCGGTGACGCCCCGCTTCACGATTTTCTTCGCCACTTTCGGATCTTCCAACTGGTCGCAGATTGCTACGCGATAACCGGCTTTCACCAACTTGGGCAAGTAAGTGTCTAAGGCATGATGCGGAAATCCCGCCAGCTCCACGTCAGCGGCTGCGCCATTCGAGCGTTTCGTCAATACAATCCCCAGCACGTTGGACGTTTTGACCGCGTCCTGCCCGAAGGTCTCATAAAAGTCGCCCACCCTGAACAGCAGAATCGCGTCCGGATATTTCGCCTTGATGCGGTTATATTGCTGCATCAGTGGCGTATCTTTCGAAGTGGTGGCGGTTGCGTCCATTTTTTTAAAAAAGTCTCTATTGACAGACTAATTTGGGCTAAAGCCCAATATTGACGGGCATCCTGTAACCCCACGCTTAAGCGTGGGGTTAAAACATAAACCCAAGCCTGGCGGGCTTTAGCCCCTTTAGTCGGACATTAGTGTTTTTTTAGTCAGTTAATAGTGTTCAAAAATAAATATTTTAGCGCCCCTGAAATGCACAAGATGCCCACAATATGCGGAAACTTTTAAATGAAGAACTGAATCGGTTGTCACCCGATGTCCTGAAACAAGCGCCTAAAACCCCGCTCATCATCGTGCTGGACAATGTGCGCAGCCTCTACAATGTCGGCTCTGTTTTCCGCACGGCTGACGCTTTTCGCGTGGAGGCGATTTACCTGTGCGGCATCACCGCCACACCTCCGCACCGCGAAATCCGGAAGACTGCCTTAGGCGCGGATGAAACCGTTGCCTGGAAATATTTTGATAACACTGAAAACGCGGTTATTGATTTGAAAAACAACGGTTGGACGATAATCGCCATTGAACAAGCGGAAGGCAGCATCGCGCTGAACCAATTCAGCTCGTTACCCCATTCTAAACTTGCTATAGTATTCGGCAACGAAGTGTCAGGCGTCAGTGAAGCGGTGATGCGCCTCGCGGACACCTGCCTGGAAATTCCGCAGTTTGGCGCGAAGCATTCCCTCAATATCGCGGTGAGCGCGGGAGTAGTGGTGTGGGAGCTTTGGAAGAAGGTGAGTAGTTCATAGTCCACGGTCAACGGTCAACAGCCCCTACAACAGCCCACGGTTAGACTTTAGACTTAAACTCAATGACAAATAGTCCTGACGAAACTCTAAAAAAAGCCCAGTAAGGGCGACCTTTTGGTAGAATGCATATGCGAATGTTGAGTTTTAGGCGGGTAAGTAAGGTAATCGCGCAAAATTCCGCGATGTGGGGCTGTTATAGGCTGGTTTTAAAGTTGATCAGCTATTTGCCTGAAAACAAACCACCAATTGACTCGCTCCGCCTTCAAAGGTTTTTCTCTGTCATTAAATAAAATAATCAGTAGGTTTTTTTGGGGATTGATATAAATGTGCTGTTTATATAAGCCTATAGCCATAAAATCCCCATATTCCTTAAGACCGATATGCCAGCAATAGTTGTAATTAAAACTACTCCCGTTTAAAGTGTCTCTGCTTATTGATTTATGATACCAACTTTCGCCTATAATTCTTTTTTCGTTCCAAACTCCTTTATTTAAATAAAGTCTCCCGAATTTGGCATAATCTAATGCTGTTGCTCCGATACAACAGTAAGTTTTTTCAAGCTGATTTTTCTTATCAATAGACCAGACCGCATTGGAACACATTTGAATTGGTTTCCAAATTTTATGTTCAAGATATTCAGATGCGGAAATTCCGGTCGCTCTTATAAGGATTAGGCCGAGAAGTTCAATGTTGATGTTGAGGTAATGTTGTTTGGTTCCGGGTGTAGTTTCGAACTTGATTTTATCCAGTGCTTTTAATGAATTCCTGGCATAATAAATTGTTGCATCAATTGATAGATTATATTTAATACCAGAGGTGTGGTTAAGTAAATGTTCGATTGTCAATTGGTCGGCATAGGGCACATTTTTTAACTCGGGAATATATTTAATTACCGTTTCATTTTCGCTTTCAATATAGCCCTCATCTATTGCTATGCCAACAAGTGCAGATGTGAATGATTTTGCAATAGAATAAGAAGAATGAAGTGTCTGTTCGTTGAAATTATCGCTGTAGTATTCATACTTTATGGTGTCATTTTGTATAATGAGCAAACTTCTGATTTTATGGGTGGGCGCAAACGAATCCAGCGACAGAAAAAAAGGAATGTCTCTTGTCCAGTCATCAATTTTAATGTTCTTACCTGATTGGGTAGGTTCCTTTTTAAATTCAAAACACTCATCGCCCGAATGAATCATAGCACTTTTAAATCGGGTAATATCTTTATCGTCAGGATTTCCCAAAAAAAATGCTCTTGACGGAAAACAACCGTTAAGAATTATTGGAAGAAAGCAGATTAGAAATAGTCTCTTTGATGCAGGCATGTATAAAGTATTAGTTAGCGGGTAATTATTGATTAGAAGTCTTAAAATAAAAAAAGCAGTCATAGATGTGATGTATTTCATTTTAAACTTGCCCATAACGGTGGAGTGTATGTGCCTGCTTATGCAAATATTGAATTTTAAGCGGGTAAGTTAAACCCTTATGAATGTTTAGCACAAGTTATCCAGCTCAAAGGCAATCGAGCAAACTTGCGCGATACAGGGGATGGAATCTGTTTTTTTTGATTTTTATTTGGCGCTTAAAAAAAGACAACTTGTGAGTATATTTTATTTTGTAAGCTCCTCAATGTTTTGAACAGCAGTGTATAAAAAATTTTATCATCTTGCGTACAACATTTTAAAAAAACTCATACCTTCAATTTTCATTTTACCCCCTAAAAATATTAATGGTCATGAAACACAATTTTAAACCAGCTGAAAACCGGCCGGGTGCCGGATTCTGCAATGCTTTTGCAATGATTGTTTTTTTATTTGTAGTTTCTTCTTTTAACGTGAGCGCGCAATCAGGTTTTGACCGATGCGGCACTGAACCGCCTCCTGCTGGTTTTGAAACCTGGATGCAATCAGTTGTCGAGCAATATCAGGAGGCCGGAGAGCGCAGGATGTCGGTGGTCACAATTCCTGTCGTTTTTCATGTCATCCATAATGGCGCAGCGGTAGGTGCCGGAACTAATCTCAGTTACGAACAACTGCTCTCGCAAATTGAAGTGATTAATGAAGACTTCCGGAAAATGGGTGCCGGATTTAATAATCATCTTGCCGGTGCTGACATCATGCTGGATTTTTGTTTGGGTGGTGTTAACAGGGTAAATGCCAATTCACAAGGATGGGGCAGCCCGCCATACACCAAATGTTTTATTGACAGCGACATTAAACCGGCAACCATCTGGTCGCCCACCAATTTTTTAAACATCTGGGTAATATCAGGAATCAACCGATGTGATAGCACCGGCAATTTGCTGGGTTATTCAACCTGGCCCGAAGGTTCGGGGTTATCGGGTGTACCCGGCAACGGGGGCACGATTAATCAGGAAGACGGCATCGTTATCAGGACTTCATCTGTGGGACGTCCGCCATTAAATACGGCTGGTGGAGCATATAATTTAGGACGAACTGCCACGCATGAGTTAGGTCATTTTTTCGGGCTTCGCCATACCTGGGGTGATGGCGATTGCAGCGCGGACGACTTTTGTGGAGATACTCCTAATTGTAACGATGCATTTTACGGTTGTACCAATCCCGGTGAGCAATGCACTGATGCCGGCAACCGCATGATTGAAAATTATATGGATTACACTGATGACCTTTGTATGAATATTTTTACAAACGACCAGAATACCCGCATTCAGGCGGTGCTGACGAACAGCCCGCGCAGGGTTGAACTGGTGAATGCAGCTAACTGTTGCGCTGAAAAATTTGCTACTGCTGCTGTTACTTCCAATTATAATGGAAGAGACATCTCCTGCACAGGAGCCTGTGACGGTTCGGCAACCGTTTCCACTTCAGGTGGTACAGGTCCGTTTACTTACCTGTGGAGCAATGGCGCCACCAGCGCTTCTATCACCAACCTTTGTGCTGAAATCTACACGGTGACTGTTACAGATGCGAGGGGATGCCAGGTTATTACCAGTGTGACACTCAATAATCCGCCTCCGCTGCGAGCTGCTGCTTTAGCCATCTCTGATTTTAACGGGTATCACATTTCGTGTCATGGCGGCAATGATGGTTTAGGAGAGGTTACGCATGATGGCGGAACCGGTCCGTTTGATTATGAGTGGAGCGATGGTCAATCAACCAAGGCTGCAAGCAATCTCACAGCCGGCTATTACACGGTAACCGTAACAGATGTCAATGGCTGTACCGATGATGCTGCTGTAACCCTTACCGAGCCGGATCCGCTCACCCTGGAAGCCGGTGAAAATAAAACGGTGTATTACGGATATCCCGATTCTGCCTGTGCTCACCTCGGAGCATCGGGAATCTCCGGGGGAGTGTCTCCTTATGCCGTTAAGTGGAGCACCGGTGAAACAACCGACTCCATCACGGTTTGTCCTGCCAGCACCACAACATACTATCTGACCCTCACGGATGCCAATGGTTGTACACTTACCGATAGCCTGCAGATTTGTGTAATTGATGTACGCTGTGGTAAAAAATTGAATAACATTTCTATCTGCCACTATTCATCACCCAAAATGCCCAAGAGCAAAACACTATGTGTCGGGTTTCCGGCAGTAGCTACCCATCTTGCTCATGGCGACTTGCTGGGTGACTGTGAAGCTGACCGAAATTGTATTTTCCAGGCTGCATCCAAGATGGCTGCACAGGAAGGCAGCTATTTCATAGAATCATTTCCCAATCCGTTCAGTCGTGAACTCACGATTCGCTTTGTACCCGGGCAAGATGCGCATGTGTCACTGATGCTGTATAATTCAGCGGGGCAACAGGTTGAAAGCCTGTTTAGCGGAAATACCGAAGCCGGAAATTCTTACCGGTTTGTATTCAAAGCTGATAATCATCCGGATGGACTCTATGTGTTCAGGTTATTGTCTTCCAGCGGGGAAGTCATTTACCGGAAAGTGATTTTGAGCAGATAGTATACTGTGAAGATTTCACACGTTTGAAAAAAGCGGCTCTCCATTACCGGAGAGCCGCTTTTTTATCTTAGCAATAAGTGTTTCGCTTTGTATTTGTTTCTACTGTCCGGCTCGCGCAAGCATTGAGGCGATTGCGATGGCAGTCATGCTGAGTTCATCGAAGCAGGGTGATTGCCCGGAGTGAAAGCCTGCTTGTGCGCATG
>JBGTCY010000209.1:0-11760 GCA_041748615.1 Chitinophagales bacterium | reverse complement strand
CATCATGTCATCCACCGTTGATTTGATGGATTGAATATGTCCGGAAATCTGTTTGAGCAAGTCTTTCTGAGGCTTGGTTTCTTTTTCCAACCCGACATCCGTCAGTGATTTCACATTGGTTGCCAGCTCATTTTGATAACGAATGGCGGCAGGAAGCACCTGATTGATACATATATCATGCATCATGCGGGCTTCAATCTGCAGGCGGTGGTTATAATTCTCCAATAATATTTCCTGGCGCGCTTCAATTTCTATTTCTGAAAGAATATTGTTATTCGTAAACACCGCTTTCGCTTTTTTCGTGGTGAATACCTCAAAGGCGGATGGTGTGGTTTTAATGTTGGACAAACCGCGTTTCGCAGCTTCCTTTTCCCACTCTTTGCTGTAGTTGTCGCCTTCGAACAAAATATTTTTTGATTCGTCTATATATCTTTTCAGCACTTTCAGAATTGCTCCATCTTTTTTCTCATCCGATTCTTTCACAATGGAGTCCACTTCCGCTTTGAAGTTTTTCAACTGCTGCCCATAGATGGTGTTTAGCACAGTCATCGGCATTGAAGTGTTGGCGGACGAGCCGACCATCCTGAATTCGAACTTGTTACCAGTGAAAGCAAAGGGCGAGGTGCGGTTACGGTCGGTATTGTCTTTCATCAGGTCGGGAATCATCTTGTGGATTTCCATGCGGAGGTCAATGCTCTGGTCGTCAAATGCGCCTTTGTCCACACGCTCTTCAATTTCTTCCAGCACCTGCCGCAGGGAAGAACCGATGAACACGGAAACAATAGCTGGAGGCGCTTCGTTAGCTCCCAGCCTGTGGTCGTTACCCGCGGAGGCGATGCCGGCACGCATCAGGTCGGAGTATTCATGCACGGCTTTGATGATGTTCACGAAAAATGTCAGGAACTGCAGGTTGCGCCTTGGAGTGCTGCCGGGGGCGAGCAGGTTGTTGCCGGTATTGGTTGCCAGGGAATAGTTGCAATGTTTTCCGGAACCGTTAATTCCCGCGAACGGCTTTTCATGCAACAACACACGTAGTTTGTGTCTGCGAGAAATCCTGTCCATCAAATCCATTAGTAGTTGGTTGTGGTCCACCGCGAGGTTCATATCTTCAAAAATCGGAGCACACTCGAATTGTCCGGGTGCTACTTCATTGTGGCGGGTTTTCACGGGAATACCCAGCTTGAGAGCTTCCGTTTCAAGGTCGAGCATGAAGGCATATACGCGGCTCGGAATGGAGCCGAAATAATGGTCTTCCAATTGTTGTCCTTTTGCTGAAGCATGTCCCACGAGCGTTCTGCCGGTCATCAGCAAATCGGGGCGCGCGTAAAACAACGCTTCGTCCACCACAAAATATTCCTGCTCCCAACCCAATGTCGGGAAAACGCGGGATACATGTTTATCAAAGTAGTGACACACTTCCAGCGCTGCCGAAGCAAGAAAATGATATGATTTCAGCAGGGGCGCTTTATAATCTAGTGCGTCACCGGTGTAAGAAACGAAAATGGTGGGCACACACAGCGTTTTTCCCTTTCCGATTTCCATGATGAAAGCAGGGGAGGAGGGGTCCCATGCGGTGTAACCCCGCGCCTCAAAGGTGGTGCGAATGCCGCCACTCGGAAAACTTGAAGCATCCGGTTCCTGCTGCACGAGCGCGTCACCGCTGAAATTTTCGATACCCCGGCTGGCGTCTGTCAGCGAAAAAAAAGCGTCATGCTTTTCGGCTGTCGCCCCTGTTAGCGGCTGAAACCAATGCGTGAAATGGGTGGCGCCTTTGCTGATAGCCCATGCCTGCATTGAAACCGCCACCTGGTTGGCAATGGCGCGTTCAATTTTTGCGCCTGTTTCAATGGATTGCTTCACGCTCTTGTAAGCCTCCGTGGAAAGGTGTTTGCGCATTGCCTCATCATTGAATACATTGCTCCCGAAATATTCGGAGATGCGTTCTGTGGGAACATGCACTTCATATTTTTGCCTGTTTAGTACTGTTTGTATCGCGTTAAAACGAATGTTTTGCATAGGGGTAAATATTTTTTATGAATGAGATGGATTAAAACGGGCAGCAAAAATGCAAAATGCATTTTAATTAAAACAAGGACATTATCCCCGTTCGTTGATAAAAATCAGGAAGCGGGCTGAACATCTTTCCAGTTGATGCCTCTTTTGATGCGCAGTAATTGAGTTTCCGTGACTTTGAAACTTTTTGAAAGCGTTCTGAGCGGCACTCCTTCCGCGATTCTTTTTTTAATCAGCATCACCCTTGTTTCAGTGAGTTTATGCGCTTTTGAATGGTCAAAGCGTTTGCCGATGCGTTTTTTACGAGCCTCTTTCACGTGAGGACTTTTTTGCTGATGCGCGATGTTTTCTTCATGCGTCATCCATTGCAGATTATTGACATGATTGTTCAGGCGGTTGTAATCAAGATGTGCTACAATGGTGTGTTGAAGGAATGGTTTTTTCAGGAAATATTCCGCGACTAACCGGTGTATCAAAACCTGGTAATAAACAGTTCGTTTTTTTTCATCATCACGGCAAATCTTCGCGTAACTGAGTTTCATGAAGGCTAATAAATTGTCGGATTCTTCGATTTGCTTTTTCATCAAATGATATTTTTCATCTTTCACTCTTTTTACTTTCAGTTTCTGCTTCAGCGGTCCAGCTTTTCTGATGAGTTTATTGATTTGTTCCCGGATATATTCGAGTCGTTTTTGAGATTTTTCATCTCGGTGTTTAAATAATTTCAAACGGATAATCCGGTAACCGTTAATCATGGAACCCTTCATCAATCTGCCTTCCGCAATTTTGGTAAATGTTTTCACACGTCCGTAATTCGAAAGTTCTATCCTGGCTGTGATGGTATATTCCGCTGAAAACTTTAACGGAACCCATTTTTCTCCGGGCAAATCTTTGGTAATAATTTTCTGCTTCATAGATGATTAAGTGGTTAAGCATTGTGTTAAAATAACATAAAAAAATATATTATCTGTTATCGGATTTTAGACTTTAGATGATAGACGACTTGATGAAGTTATTCTGGAAAAGCGTCTAAAAATACGAACTGCGGATACGTAGCAAACAAGAACCAACGGGAAGAGTTGTTGTTTTTAAGCACTCAAAAAACAAGTCACAAAAAACAAATAATATTCAATTCAAAAAAATCAAAAAACAAATTAATCCAGACACATTATTACATTGGTTTGAAGTTTATTTTTTGGGTATTGGATTATATTTGAGATTTGCTTTTTATGATTTGAAATTTTCTACCATGATGACTTGGGGAGGTTATTCCGGATAAGCGCCTTAAATAAATCTACACAAATAGTTTTCATCATCATTTAGAATCTTCATGCAGATTAACCTCCGGCAATATTCATTCTAAAATCTAACATCTAAAATCTAACATCTAACATCTATCATCTACATATCAACCCTCTCAAAAAAAATCAAATCCCGTCAAATCCCAGCTGTC
The DNA here is from genome assembly GCA_041748615.1 of Chitinophagales bacterium. Taxonomy (GTDB): domain Bacteria; phylum Bacteroidota; class Bacteroidia; order Chitinophagales; family CAIOSU01; genus JBGTCY01. The sequence goes on along the minus strand of JBGTCY010000209.1, from coordinate 8,294 downwards.
TCCTTCCGCTTGATATTCACAATAAATCCGAATGCCGCTGCGGTGAAAAACATAATCAGGCTGTAAATGGCGGGTGGAACGGACATGGTGTAATTGTTCAAAATGTTCATCGCGATATAGATGGCAAGCGCCCCGTTATGAATGCCGATTTCCATTCCGATGGCGATGGCTTGCCCTTTGGAGAGATTCAGCAAACGCGGGATAAAATAACCAGTGCCCATACTTAATAAATTGAATACCAATGCCGCGAGGCCTACTTCACGGAAAAAACCCGCCATACTGTCTTTTTCTTTTAATACCGCCAGCAGAATGATGGTTGCCAACAGAATTGCCGATGCGATTTTCACTGGTTTGGATAATTTCAGCGACAGTGTGGGATAACGATGATTGATAAACATGCCGATGGTCACCGGAACCAATACAATGGCAAACACTTCAATCACTTTTTTGAACTGCATGGGAATGTATTGGCCATCATTCATGAAATACATCAGTGAAAGGTTGACAATCAGCGGAATGGTGAATAAAGTCAGAACGCTGTTAATCGCAGTGAGCGTGACATTCAGCGCAACATCACCGCGCGACAAATGACTGTAGAGGTTCGCGGTTGCTCCTCCGGGTGAGGCGGAAAGCAACATCAAGCCGACCGCAAGTTCTGGAGACAACCCGAATCCTTTCGCGACAAAAAAACAAATGAAAGGCAACAGCAGCATTTGACAACACAACCCGATAAAGACAGGTTTAGGGAATTTCACGATGCGGGTAAAATCCTGTATTGTCAGCGACAATCCCAATCCAAGCATGATGATGCCGATGGCAACAGGCATGAATTGTACAAGAAGCACGGAAGAAGGCATAGGTTGTTTTTCAAGATGAGTTGCAAGTTTATGAAAAACTATTGCCGGAATGTAGTTCGGGGTGGGGAAGGAGTGGGCGAATCGTTAATCGTAAATCAAAAAACGTTAATCGTTAATCGTTAATCGAAAAATGCTAATCGTAATTCGTAAATCATCAATCGTTAATCAATGAAAACTCACCCTGAAACTTGCAACAGGCAGCAAACCTGCAGGGCGAATATCTTCAAGGGAGGATTCATTAATGCGGTTGGTTACATTCTGAATGTCAACGGCAACCTGCCAGTTTGCCCTTGAACGCTGGCGTTCGATACTTAGGCGGGTATCAATCCTGAAGTAATCACTGTATTGTTCCATAAACTGTGTTTTGTATTTGCGCTCTCCGCCTGCCCACAGCAAACGGGAATTCAAGCCAAAAACCCACCTTCTTTGAGTATTTCCGAAGGGGAAATCTTTTCCCGCGGTGAAACTCGAAACGTAATTCGCGTTAAAGCGGGTGTTGCGCCACACTCCGTCAGCAGCGATATATTTTGACTGAAACAAACTGGTGTTGGCGAGGAGATAATAGTTTTTTGAAAATGATTTCTCCAAAGAGAGCTCGATTCCGTAATTCTTGCCGCGACCATTATTGACCAACTTCATTAAAGTATATCGGTCAATGTAATTCAGCATGGAAAAATCACTGGATTCATCCGTTGACACAGGCACTTCATATAAGTATTGAAAATAGATTTCCGTTTTCAGTTTCAAATTTTCAAGCGGAAAAAATTCATGTCCGGCAACAAGATGAAGCGCTTTTGTAAAATTCAAATCACCGTTTGGTCGGGTACTTGTCCAGGGATCTCTCACAACATAGGTGGCAAGCGATTCCATGCGGCTGTGCAGCCCTGCGGCAAATTGGAGGGATTGCTTTTTGTTGATTTGATAAGTCGCACCCAGGCGCGGCTCCACGCTAAACTGGCGGTTGATGCCAAAAAATAAAAGATGTATTCCGGTTAGAACAGTCCATTGTTCCGTGAGGTGATATTTCCATTGCGTATTTCCCTGAATCTTGTAAGCAAGTTCCGCATCATCCAATATTTCGGTTTTATTTGAAGAGATATATTGGTCATTCAATTTAAAACTCATCCCGCTGATGGTGATGCCTGAACGCAGGCTGCTTCTCACTGACATGCGTGTGTCCAACTGCATCATATTTCGAATGTACAGATTCGAGGCTCCCATGCGGTAAGAGGGGAGGGTTAGATTTCCTGTAAAAACATCATCCCGGTCTATTGCTTCGCGGTTAGCGGAAAATGCAACCACGCTTTTCAGGAGATTGTTTTCATTCAATGAATAAGAGTGACTCAGCCCAACCACGCCCATGTCGTAGATTTTCGCTTTTTCAACAGTTCTGTTTCTGCGTTTCTCGCTCGTAGTGAGTTGGCTCATGCCGCCCACACCGAAAATTGAAAAAGTACCACGTTTCCTTGTAGGGAAATTGAGTTTGAAATTCAAATCCTGGTAGGTGGAAATCGTGTTGCCGACATCCAATCCCATTTTTTCAAAAACGGCAAGCGTAGAATAACGGTAGTTAAAAACAAAAGAAGATTGACTGTTTTTATTAATGGGACCTTCCATACCGGCTTCCATCCCCAGGAATCCTGCGTGAAAAAAATAGCGCAGTTTGTCTGTCGCACCTTTTCTCAGCCTGACATCAAACACCGCGGAGGTGGCGTTGCCGAATTCAGCGGGAAACGCGCCACTGTAAAAGTCAGAAGCGCCAATCACATTGCCGCTGATGAGTGACACCGCGCCACCGCCATATCCTTCCTGTGAGAAATGATTTGGGTCCGGCACTTCTACTCCTTCGATGCGCCAAAGCACACCCTTGGGAGCATTGCCACGGACGATAATCGCATTTACAATATCACCCTGCCCTCTCACGCCCGGAAACGACAGCGCCAGACGAGCGGGGTCGCGCATGCTGGCAGCATAACGCTCCGCCTGATCAATTGAAAATGAACGCGCGCTCACCACCGCCATCGCGTTGAGCGCCTCATCGCGCTGCACGGTTTTTTCCGCAACCACCACTTCAGACAATCGCGTGGATGATTCCTGAAGCTGAATCGTTAAAACCACCGGAAAATCAGGCGTCACCAACAGCTCTTTCATTTCAACTTCATCATACCCGATGTAAGTGATTAACAAGGTATGTCTGCCGGGTTTCACTTTTTCAATTTTGAAAAAACCATTAGCATCGGTCACCGTTCCTTTGGGAGGATATTCATCAGCCAGAATGATACTTGCGCCAAATAAGGGAATACCTTTTTTATCAGTGATTTTCCCGCTGATGGTTTGTTCCTGATTTTGAGCAAAGCAGTTGAGCGCAATAGTAATGAGTGCCAAAGTGAATATGGAATAACTGCGCATTTTCATAAATATAGAGGGAAGCAGAGGGTAATGCAAATATAACTGAGGGGAAAGAGGATTAATGGAACTTAGGATAAAAGAATGTTAACACTTTTTGAAATCGCCAAATCAGGAATCACTCTTTCCGTTTATACGCTCTTACATAATCCACTTCAAGAAAATTTGGAAAAACCGCTTCATTCATTTTTGTGGAAGCCCTGCTCGGGTCTTCCATCGCGATATTGATGATGATGTGCATCGGAAATTTGAATGTTTCAATACCGGTGGATGAGGTTCTCACAAGCTCATTATTGAAATACCATTTAATTTCCTTTTCATTCCACTCTACGGCATAGATATGAAATCCGTCTGACGGGTAGCGAACTTTGTAAGCCTTGAATTCCATCTTTCTGTTATCGGGTTCGGGCATGTAATGGATGGAATTCGTCCAGCGTTGCGGACGGGAGGTGTAATATTCATACACATCAATTTCGGGAGGCCATGAAAAGCGCGACACTAACCAGAAGGCGGGCCAAAAGCCGGGACTGGTTGGCTTGCGGCTGCGGATTTCAAAATAGCCGTGTTGCTGTTCCAGCGAGCGATGTCCGTCAATCATCGCGGTGGAATATGGAATGTCCATGTCATTGACACGAACCGCCTGTGTATCGGCTTTCAGCAGAATCGTGGAGTCTGTGAACTCAAAAAAATCATCGCGGTAATATTCTTTCGGATTGTCAGCCATATACCTGCCATGATGCCCGCCTGAACCCCAATAAAATTGAGTGTCCCACTTTTTACGGTCAAGCGTGCCGTTATTAAATTCATCCTGAAATGTCAGCGTCCAGCCCGGTTTTTCAATGGGGTTTGCCGGAAAAGAAACCGCGTTTGCAATCGCCCTGCCTGTAAACCTTCGGACAGGGATGGTGGAACAGGATGCTAAAAGATGAATAACAAAGATGGATAAAATCAAACCCGAAAAAGCGCTTGACGAACAAGAGGATTGGGAAAAAGGAGCCTTGAACAAGAATCAGTATTTCGTGAAAAAATCTAAATAGTCCACACGAAAATAAGCTTACTTCTTTTCAACTTTCGTTTCTTTTCTCCTGCTTTTGAAAAACCGGGTTTTGGTTTTTTTGTCTCCGTTTACTTTTTTCTTTGGGGATTCTTTGGGCAGCAATTCAATTCCCTTTTCAATGACTCCATGTCTGCCTTCCAATTCCTCATGAATGATTTCGCTGATTTCTTTCGCTTTATTGACAATCATAAAATGAGTGCCGCCACGGATACGATAATAATCCCGGATGTAGATATGCGGAAAAATGGTGTCGTTATCTCCATGAATATGCACTAAGTTTTCCGGTACATCCATATTTCTCCAATGAATCGCCTGGTCAACCGCCCATGTATTGAATTCAAGGTCAATATTTTCAACCATTTTATTCACCAATTCCCGCTCTACATTCGTTAAATGTCCAAACGCCCAGCGATGCCAGAATGTAAAGGTGACCGCCAGTTTTGCAGGGAACATCCGGTAGAGTTTCAGCAGATTGAGCAGGCTCATTTTGTAGGGACGCTCATGATGGCTTTTGATGCTCGAAATCAGCACCACCATGTGTGTCGGCATCAGCTTGGATAATTCAATGGAAACAATACCACCAAAGGATAAGCCCACAAAAATTGGAAGCGTATCTTTTTTTATCTGTGGCAACAACCGCTTAACATAATCTTTCAGTTGTTCTCTTTTTTTCGGCTTTTCCCATTTTATGTGCACCTTTTCGATGTCTTCCGGAAAGGTAAGATTCGTAAACACTGTTTCATCAGCGCCCACACCTGGTATCAGGTAAATTGTTTTTTTCATTTTTCTAATTGTTTTTACCTAACTCATAGAACGTAAAGAGACCGAAAATAGTTAACTATTTTGAAACATTGCCGAAAAAAACTTTAACAGTAAGTTCACGTAAGACACTGAGTTTTATTAACAACATCAAAATTTACTGTTACGATTAAACCATTGATTTTGTTTATTAAAATAAAAGTCATTTGCTTTCCCTGACATAAAAGTTAATTTTGCAACGCTATGAAAGAAAAACGAACCGCGCTTAAAAAGAAGCAAAAAAAGTTTACACCGCCTCCCTCCAAACTGTTGTGGAAACTGACCAGACCCTTTCGCGCTTATTTCACTCCTCAATTTTTCGGATTGGAAAACGTGGACAAGGACAAACCCGCGCTCTATGTTTCCAACCACAGCGTTTACGGGGTAACGGATGCTTCTTTTTTCATGATGGAATTGTATAAAAAGAAAGACATCTACCTGCGCGTGTTGGCGGATAACAATCATTTTGAGATTCCACTGTGGAATGATATGGTGAAAACTTTTGGATTAGTGCCCGGTTCGCGTGAAAACTGTTCCTCATTGATGCAGGATGGTGAACACATCTTAGTGTATCCGGGAGGGGGCAGGGAGACTTTCAAACACAAAGGTGAAAAGCACAAAGTCATCTGGAAGCGTAGGGTGGGTTTTGCGCAAATGGCGATTGAACATGGCTATGACATCATTCCGGTAGCTTCCATTGGCGGGGATGACGCCTACGACATTCTTGCCGATTCACAAGATATCTTAGACTCTTTACTGGGAAGGTTTATCATCAAATCTGGCTGGTATGAAAAGTTGAAACAAGGGGAATATTTACCGCCAATATCGAAGGGGTTGCTTTGGAGTGCCTTCCCGAAACCGGTGAAGCTCTATACCGCTTTCGGAAAACGCATTGAAACCCGCCAGCTCGGCAATGATTTCAGCGAGGAAAATGCCTGGCAAATCAGGCGCGAAGTTGAATTGGAAATGCACAAAAAACTCATCGAACTGCTGGAATACCGTAAAAAAGATGATTTACCCTTGCTGAGAAAGTTGTTGGTGAGGTTTTGAAATAAATTTCACCGGGTTGATTCACCCGTTATCCGGAATTTCCCACATATCGCCCCAGAGGCGCTGACCGCCATCTACGTAAATGGTTTCTCCTGTAATGAATCCTGCCATCGGGGAAGCTAAAAAACCGGCTAAGTATGCCACTTCATCCACCGTCCCTGTGCGCTTCATGGGAATTTTTGACTGAATACCTTTGAGAAAATCAGGCGGATACTGGTCAAGCCCGGTTGACTGGATGATGCCGGGCGCGACCGCGTTGATGCGAACGTGATGTGTCGCCCATTCCACAGCAAGCGTTTTCGTAAGATTATCCACTCCGGCACGGGCGGCACCGGTGTGCGACATACCCGGAAAACCCCTGAAAATATTGGCGATGATATTGACAATGATGCCTTTCTTTTGCGGAATAAAAAAATGTGTGGCAAACGCCTGAGACATATACCAGGTGCCGTTAAGATTGGTATCAATCACGGCTTTCCATCCTTTGGGAGAAATCGTTTCGGCAGCAGCGGGAAACTGACCTCCTGCATTATTGATGAGAATATCCACCTTGCCTGATTTTTCTTTGATGTGGTTCACCGCCAGTTCCACGGATTCAGGTTCGCGGATATTCAGTTCCACGTAGTCACAATTGCCAAGCGGAGTCAACTCTTTCAGCGCTTCTTCCAGACGCTCTTTTTTTCTTGAGCCGATATAGACTTGCGCGCCATGCGTCAGAAATAACCGTGCGATTGCTTTTCCGATTCCGCTTCCGCCTCCGGACACCATCACGATTTTATCTTTGAAAATATTTTTATCGAACATGATTATGGGGTTTCAGCGGCTAATTTGAAAAAAAATCCGCTAATAAATGGCGGTTCTAAAAATTCTCTCTTTTTGAATACATCATCACTGCCTTCTCCGAAAAATGAGCAGATTGTAAGAATAATTCAATACTTCTCACTTTTTAGCCCGCCTTTTTCACGTTAAAAAATAAAATTGTTATTATTGTGCTTCACTATTTTCACCAGACAATGAATCCAAAACTCATCGCCAATATTGTTCTATCGGTAGTAATCGTCATTTTAGGCTTTTGGCTTTTTAAAATTATTCAGGAACCTATCATTTTTCAGCGCGAGAAAAAAGTGCGCGAGGATGCTACGGTGCAACGGTTGAAAGACATCAGAACCGCTCAAATGGCTTACCGGGATGCCAAAGGGAAGTTTGCAAAAAACTTTGATGATTTGGTTCGCACCATTAAGTATGATTCCATCCCGGTGATTCTCGCCATTGGTGAAGCCCCGGACAGCCTGACTGAAGCAGAAGCTGCGCTCAGGGGCATTATTACCCGCGACACCACCTTTGAACGGATTCTCACCCGTACATTTTCAGAAAAATATCCTGTGGACTCATTGCCATATATTCCTTTCACCAATAAAGTGAAGTTCAATATTGACGCTGGTGAAATCACAAAAAACAATGTGAAAATTCAAGTATTTGAAGTGGGCGCAGCTGAAAGCATGATTTTGGAAGGATTGAATGAAAAATTCATTGACTACAATCGCAACATCAAGGTTGGCTCCATGACTGAGGGCACTTACACTGGAAACTGGGAATAACATATTGCCGCTGGCAGAACTGGCGGATGAGCGTCTGCCTTCCCTCAATCCCGGTGATTGCGGGCTTTCCGTTTATTTAGCGTCCGAAAAAATCACCGGCAGTTTCATTGACACGGTGCATCACAAAATTCTTTCTGTTTCAAGTTTTCCACTGGTTCATGCTGAAAAAAACAAAGACACCTGGAAAGAATGTGTCGCTCTGTTAAAGCAAAAATATTTTTCAAAACTTCATCCAGGGAAAATAAAAATCGCTTTTGATTTATCCGGGTGTGTGCTCGTGCCATCTGATTTTTTTGAAGAAAGTGAAATAAAAAATTACTACCACTTGGGAGGCGGAATTGAAGAAGGTGTTTTGATAAAAGATTTTATTCCTTCCTTGTCCGCTTATTCAGTTTACGCGGTGCCGGAAACACTGCTCCACGAATTAAACACATTAGCGGAATCAATTCAATTTTATCACATTGCTACGCCTTTTATTCAAAATATCCTGAAAGAAAATAAGAGTGACAACGGGCAAACCGTCTTTGC
>JBGTCY010000208.1:0-9170 GCA_041748615.1 Chitinophagales bacterium | reverse complement strand
TTAAATCCGTAAGCTACACCCAAATCTTCATAGTAGGTGATGTTGGTCGGGTCCAGTTCGGCTGCTTTGTTAAGGTGCAAAATAGCGTTGTCCAAATCATTTTTCATCTTTCCATAACTCAACCCGATTTTGTAATGACTCAATGCCTGGCGCTTCAAATCATTTGTTTTGGAAATCACGCGCTTGAATGCTTCAATCGCTGAATCAGGCTGCTCGCTTTTGAAAAAAGCTTCCGCGATGTTGTAATAGGGTTCAAATTTTTCGGGTTTTGAGCGAATGGCAGCCTGAAAATAGGGAATAGATTCTTTCGCATTGTTTTTTTCAAGCAACACACAACCAAGATTGAAGTTGCCTTCAAAATATCCGGGTTTCATTTGCAGTGTTTTCAGGTAATAATATTTTGCTTCATCGAGTGAATCGTTGATTTTATATTTCGCATTACCCATCAGCAGCAACGCGTTCAGGTAGTTGGGATAAATCTCCAGCGCGCGGGTCAACGCTTTTTCCGATTCGCGGATATATTGCTTTTTAGTTTGCGGGTCAAGTCCGGGTTTGTCTGACTGTGTGAGATATTCGCCTCCCAAAGCATTGTGCACCTTCGCGCTATTGGGAGAATTTTTCGCATCCTTTTTGAAAAGGGTGAAATCATTTTTCCAGTCCATGTTGCGCGTGAATGTTTTTGCGGAATATCCAACCATCAAAACAATCAGCGTCAATCGTAGCAGTTGCGGATTCAGAATTTTCTCATGAGTAAAAGATTTCTTTTTGAAATAATTGGTCGCCTTCACCAGCAACACAGCAGCGATGAGGCTGAATCCGAATGACGACAGGTAAATGAACCTTTCATTCATCGCGATACCCACAGTAAATAAAATATTGGATACAATCGAGAGGGTGATGAAATAATACAGAATGCCGTAGGCGATGACGTCTTTTTTGAATAAACCTTTTACCGCGTATCCGATGATAGCGAGATTCAGTATCAATGGCAAAATCGCTTTCGGATTATCCCACCCGATAACAGGCACCTGGTTGAAATAATAGTCATGCGTGAGTGGATGCGGAATGAATAACAGGCGGATGTATTCCCAAAAAGTAAACGCGATGGTGGCGAAACGCTCCGCTGCGGAAGCATACACGAAAGGGTTGTTTAAAATTTCCGGGGAAGACTGCCCGATTTTCACATCGGTTACCTGTTGTCTGATTTGCACGTAAGCCACTGCAACCACCAGCAAGGGCAAAACAGAGAGCGCGTAATGTTTGGCTTTCGCATTGGTGAAAAAATAGAATGTCAAAGGCACTACCGCGAGAAAGGTGATGGCGTTTTCTTTCGACAGCAACGCGAACACAAAACTGAGCAGTGCAAGTCCGAGCATTACGATGTTTTCGGTTTTTACAAAACGCACCGCGAACCACAGCGTCATCAGCGCGCCCAACATTCCCATCACTTCATCCCTCCCTTTGATATTGGCGACAGCCTCCGTGTGAATGGGATGAGCCGCAAACACAAGGGCGGCAATCAACGGGATGTTCCAATAGTTTTCATGAGTGACCACCGGCTTCAGCAGTTCCATCAGCACGTAAAAAACCAAAAGACAAGTCAACCCAAACAACAAAATGTTGATGAAATGACTGATATGCGGATTCAGTTTGAAAAACTCGTATTCAATCGCGAATGTCACAATGGAAAGCGGACGATACCTGCCGCCTTCCACTAATTTGTAGCCTTCTCCAAAAAATCCATAAAAGGCATCCGTTTTCATGATTTGCGGAATGCCTTTGAACCCTTGCGTTGTCAGGGTGTTTTTGGTGATGACGATAGTGTCATCCACCGCGTATTCATTAAAAATCGTATTGAAATAAAGCGCGAAGGCAACCGCGAAAACAATCAAACCCTGCATTTTAATCACCTGAGCGGAAGAGGTGAGCGGAGCGGATTGCCGTGGTGAAGGATTCTCACGTTCGTTCCTTGAATATTTCTTTTTCATGAGCTTTGGCAAAATAAGCAAATGAATCGCGGACTTTCATTTTTCAAACCGACTTCCGGGTGTTTATTTTGGGAGGAATTGTACAGAATTACATTTTAATCAAAAAAATAATCATCATAAGCTGCAACACTCAGGCAGCTTGAATCCTGCAATTCTAACAATTGGATTTCTCGGTATGATTATAAATTAAGATGCCCATTCTATGAGCTTATCCTTTTTGAAATAACGATGTTCACCTGCTTGCACATACCCCAATTGGTTTGTACTGAGCGTTGTTTTTCCGATTTTAAAATCAACGGCATTGTGATGATGATGTCCGTAAATCCAATAATCCGCATTGGAAGATTCAATCAAATCAAATAATTCGATGGCAAACGCTTCATTCAAAATATCTCCTTTATATTTTTCCGGATAATGAAGGAATGTAGGTACATGATGTGTCACTACAATCGTTTTCTTCTTTCTTTCTTTTTCTAATTCTGTTTTGATAAAATTTAAACAGTTCGTATTTAATTCATTGAAAGGTTTGGCAGAAAATCTAAAACTATGATACTTTATCGCATAAAAATCACTCATCCTTCTTTCAATTTGCCATTCATTTTCGGGATGAATTTTTGACCATAATGTAGAAAAAATAAGATTCAGGGTTTCGTGTTCAATCACAGTATTGTTCACCAAAAAAACATTAGACCTGATTTTCTCATTCAATATTCCGCTTCTTTTACTTGCATCACTATAATAGTACTCATGATTTCCGGGAACCCAATAGGTGCAGCTAAAATTATCTGAGATGAAATTGAAAAAATCCTTGTGCTTGTCCATCAAAGCAAAGGGAACAATATCTCCGGCAAGCAGCAAAATTTCTCCAACGGACTGAAGCGGATGCTGTTTTAGAAATAATTTATTCTCAGCAAATTCGAGATGAAGGTCGGAGCAATATTGAACTTTCATGATTGCATGATTCCACTCCTGAATAGGAGGGAAATAATCTTTGTGTAAAATTATTGAACTTAAACAAATTCAATAAAATCTAAAAGCAATTACTGCATTTTTACCTGCCTGCCTTCCCGTTGTTCGTTGAGGCGAAGGATGTTTTTTTGCGGTGTGCCGTTCACGCGAATGATGGCATCTTCTGTTCCTTTTCCATACTCCGCGGGATGAACATATTTGCCAACCTGGTGAGCCGGTTTCATCGGCTGGTCGTCTTTCGCATCTGGATGGTTTACTAAGTACGGGTCGTTTCTTTCCGCAATCACCTGCCAACTCACTTTCAAACCCGGCTGTCCGCCAGCAATGGTGAAACGGTTGTTTTGAATTTCACTTTTCACAAACAAACCGGAAGCCGGTGCGCCTACCGGAGTCAGGTGATAAGAAAATTCTTTATTTACGGATTCAAAATAGTTCGGGAGTTCAATCACCGCTTCTCCGTTATTGTCTAATTGAATCGTGCCGCGATACATGTTTAAAACTTCATTTGACTCGAGCGAGAAGTGGCGCAGAAATTTATGAGCCGGGTCGGAAGGATGGTCAATCACGAAATTTTTTGTTCCACCGGCAGACAAATTGCCCAACACTAACACTCCGCCTGTGCCGCCTATGTCGCCACCGGAGAGCACACCGTAGCCGATATTCGGAGTGTTGGTTTGACCTAAAACTCCGGTAAAGCCTTGCCCTTCCACCCCGGCATTATCAAAAGTGCCGTTTCTGATATTTCCGAGATTTACACCCAGCACGCCTGACCCGTCATTGGTTTGAGTTTGTCCCAGTGTTCCGACAAAACCAATTCCGTTTACACCGGCTGCAAGGTTATTCGGACGCGAAGCAAGATTCACTCTGATATTTTCACCGAAAGCGCCAAAACCTAACACGTTGCTACCGGTTCCCGCGATGCCGTTGAATCCCGCACCTTCCACACCAACACCGCCTGCGGTTCTGAGGTTGCTGCCGTAAACTGCCGCAAATGCCGTAGCGCTGGCTTCTACTTGCCCCGCTACAGCATAGGCTCCTCCGGTTGTGCTCCCCGTGATGGCTGAAACCGTATTGTTGGTGCTCGCGGTGGATGCCTGGAGGGTTGAAAAAAGATTGGAGGCTGAATTACTGATTACCTGAACGCCCACACCGGAGGTAGAATGCGTAACTCTCAGCGCAGCAGCATTGTTTGTACTTGTATTTATTTCAACTGGACCGGCATTGGCGGTAATTAATTTACCCGCGCCCGCGCCACCAAAATTATAGGCATCATTCAAAGAGCCGCCTGATGGCAGTGCAACCGTTCCGCCACCATTGGAAAGCGAAAGATTATTTCCAGCTAGACTCAACACCTGTGGTGTTTGAGCAGAAGTAACCGTAAAATTCGGGTAAGTGCCGGTCACGGAAGAAGTGCCCGCTCCGGTGATACTGACCACCTGATTAGGAGCAGTATTCGTGATGACATTTCCGCTGACACTGATACCCGTGCCCGCTGTGTAAGTTCCACCGCCTCCGGTGGGCAACGTGATTGTTCCACCGCCATTGGAAAGTGAAAGGTCATTCCCCGCCAGGCTTAACACCTGTGGTACCTGCGCGGAAGTAATATTGAAGTTGGGATAAGCTCCTGTTACTGTTGTGATGCCACTGCCAGTAATCGCTACCGTTTGGTCGGGAGCGGTGTTGGTAATCGTGTTGCCACTGATATTGATGCCGGTTCCGGCTACATAAGCGCCACCGCTTCCGCCCGGCAGGGTCACCGAGTTTCCGTTGCTGATGGACAATACATTATTATTCAAGCTAAGCGATTGGGCCGAAGTGTTTACCGTGAAATTGGGATAAGTGCCGGTGACGGTTGAAATTCCGGTTCCAGTTAATCCTACCATCTGGTCGGGGGCGGTATTGGTAATCGTGTTGTTGACAATGCCGATTCCAGCGCCAGCGGTGTAACTGCCCGGCAAAGTAATGGAGTTGCCGTTGCTGATGGTGAGCACGTTTCCGCTCAACGTCAATGATTGAATGGCGTCACTGACATTGCCCGCGCTTTCAGCGTAGAGCGCATAAGGAACTGACACTAATTGCGTCACTCCCATCTCCGAATAATTTGTTCCACCGGCAGGGTCTAATTCTATTTTGAGATATTTAGAGCCGCTGCCCCAGTTGACTGTTGTAAAATTTCCCTGCAACACTGTTCCCGCGCCAAGGTCAATGGTGAACAGCCCGTAGGCATTGGTATTCGGAGCGTGACGTTCCTGGTAAACAATGGTTCCTGACGCGGAGTTATCAAGAATGGAAAGCCTCAATCCCACCTGCTGACTGAGCAGCAAGGAGCCGCTGCCATCTCTGGCGACAGCCTGATATTTTACGGCATTGGGTGCTTGCGCAAATGCGATAAAGTTAAAGGTCAGGACGAGTGATGCGAGAAGAATAATCCGGGTCATAAAAAAATAATTTTGGGAAGTGAAGTTAATGCTATAAAGGACACTAAAAGGTAAAACCAGTTAAAAATTACTTGGGGTAAACCTTAAGGGTCAGTGGGTTAAAAAAATCAATCCCATCTTCTGATTTTAGGATTTCTGTTTCTTCAAAAAAAGACCTTTTTCATTCATTTTTGTTAAACCTATCAAACCTATGTGAATGAGCGATAATTTTAGTCCCGCTTTGGAAAATTCAAAAAACAGGACGGTTGCCTGGTGGTTGTTGTGCGGAGTCATCATGATTTACTTACAGATTGTGATTGGCGGAATTACCCGCCTCACCGGTTCCGGCTTGTCCATCACGAAATGGGAAATTATTACCGGCACGCTTCCTCCGCTGAATGAAACAACATGGAAAAGCGAGTTTGAGAAATATCGGGCTACGCCTCAGTATAAAAAACTCAACGAGGGAATGTCGCTAAGCGAATTCAAATACATTTATTTCTGGGAATATTTTCATCGGCTGTGGGCGCGGCTGATGGGATTTGTCTTTGCGATTCCTTTCGCGATTTTTTTATTTCAAAAAAGATTAGACGCGCCATTGGTGCGAAAACTGATTCTGCTGATTTTGCTGGCATCTTTAGTGGCGTCTTTCGGCTGGTTGATGGTGAAAAGCGGATTGGTGGACCGTCCGTGGGTAGATGCCTACAAATTGACCATGCACCTATCGCTGGCGCTCATCACTTATGGTTATTTGCTGTGGTTGTTTATGAGTTTGTTTTTTTCTGAAAAACATTTCACGGTGAATCCGGCTTTAAAAACTTTCACTGTTTTCCTGCTGGTTATTTTGAGTTTTCAGCTTTTTCTGGGCGGGTTGATGTCCGGATTGAGAGCGGGGCTGCTGTATCCGACCTTTCCGGACATGAACGGAAATTTTATTCCACCATCTCTGAAACTTTCTGAAAACTGGACGTTGCAATCCTTCATCGAATATGACGCGAATGTTTTCTTTCCGACATTCGTGCAATTTATTCACCGTGGCATCGCCTACATTTTTGTTTTATTGACTGCGTGGTTCACAGTGAAAGCATTAAGAACAAAATTGAACGCACCACACAAGATTTTGATTCTGCTGCTGCCGGTCATCACGTTGCTACAGGTACTTCTCGGCATCCTGACCGTCATCAATTTCAAAGGCGAGGTGCCGGTGACGCTTGGAGTGTTGCATCAGGCTGTTGCCATTTTGCTTTTGACAAATTTATTGGCAGTGTGGTATCTTTTTAAAAAATCTCCCGAATACAAATCCTGACATGATTAAAAGCATTGGCGCATACAAGATAAAACTTACTAACAAATTGTCGTTTTATAAGCGCCACAAAACAATTCACAAAAAACAAATTTCAAATCTTAATATTCAATACACAAATCAATGCAGACATACTCTTAGGTGGGTTTGAAGATTTTTTTATTGGAATTTATTTGTGATTTTATTTTTGTGATTTGTAATTTAATTTCCGGTCAATAGACTGGTTATTTCCTGTTGGAAAATTGTAGCTCTTGTCTTTAATTTCAATCAATGACTCCCGCCAATTTCACCAAAAAACTTTTAGTCTGGCATCAAACCATCGAGCGCCCTATGCCATGGAAAGGAGAAAAGAATCCCTATTTGATTTGGCTTTCTGAAATCATGCTGCAACAGACACGGGTGGAGCAGGGCACTGCTTATTATTTAACATTCAAAAAAAAATATCCTGACGTAAAAAGTCTTGCGGCAGCGAGTGAAGATGAGGTGTTGCAACTTTGGCAGGGATTGGGATACAACACCCGCGCCCGCAACCTGCTTGCCGCAGCGCGGTTTATTCAGCAGGAATTGAATGGAAAGTTTCCAAAGGATTATGAAGGGATTCGCGCGTTGAAAGGAGTGGGCGATTACACTGCCGCAGCGATTGCTTCCTTCGCGTTTGGATTATCCTACCCGGTCGTTGACGGAAATGTTTACCGTGTTTTATCGCGGGTGTTTGGGATTGAGACACCGATTGATTCCACATCAGGCAAGAAGCAGTTTCAACTTCTTTCGCAACGGTTAATCGAGAAGCAGAATTCAGCGGCTTACAACCAGGCAATCATGGATTTTGGCGCGTTGCAATGTGTTCCGTCAAAACCGGATTGCCAAAAATGTCCGATGCAAAATGGTTGTTTCGCTTATCAGAAAAAACAAGTTAATCATTTTCCGGTAAAGGAAAAAAAGATAAAACAAAAGCAGCGTTATTTTCATTATTTGGTCATCCATGAAAAAAATCATGTGTATCTCACCAAAAGAACCGGTAATGATATTTGGAAAAATATGTATGAATTTCCGATGATTGAGTCAAACCATTTGCTTTCACCGGAAGAACTGAAAAAGTCAGCAATCTGGAAGCATTTATTTGCCAAACAAAAAATCAGCATCAATGAACCGTGTAAAAAATTGACGCAATCGCTGACTCATCAGAAAATTCAGGCTGTTTTTTTAAAAATTCAAATTTCCCGTCCCCTTGATTCCGAAAAACTACTGCGGGTGAAGGAGGATTTTTTAAATAATTTCGCTTTTCCCGGAATTATTCGTTTGTATTTAAAAAACTAATCACTACATTTAGGTTTAATTTCTTAAACCAATAAAAAATTTTAACCATGAGAGGAATTAACAAAGTCATCTTAGTTGGAAACCTGGGCAAAGACCCGGAAGTACAATATCTTGAAAACAACGTGAGCGTAGCCCGCTTCACACTTGCCACCAACGACTCCTACAAAGACAAAGACGGCAATCGTGTTGACCAGACTGAATGGCACAACATTGTTGCCTGGAGAGGATTGGCAAAAATCGCTGAAGATTATCTGAAAAAGGGCAGCCGCATTTATCTCGAAGGAAAAATCCGCACGCGCTCGTGGGATGATAAACAGACCGGTGATAAGCGCTACATGACCGAAATCGTTGCAGACAACTTCATCATGCTCGACAAGAAAGATGAAACAGCAGGGGCTGGCAGTTATCCCGGGTCAAACAGTGCGAGCGCTGCGCCTCCAAGACAAGAAGCGCCAAGCAATGTACCCGAAGATGTTCCGGCTCAGGGAGATGACTTGCCGTTTTGATAGTATTGATTCATGAATGAGCATCCCGGAAAATCTGAAACAATCCTCCGATTGCAGAGATGAAACGGGATGCTCTTTTTTATTCACAAATGAGCGGTTCTAAAAATTACCTTATCCACCTTCTCCTTCGGATAAGGCTGGGATGAGGTAATCAAAAAGATTGAATTTTTAGAACCGCCTTAATCATAAACCCATTTGGAAAGCAGTAGTAGTATCGGTGATTATCACCATTTTTTCTTGTTCTTTTTGCCGGAATTGGAAAGTCAGATTCCCGGGTCTGTATATTTTTCGGCTGTAGCCATTCTCTTTTTAATGATTGCCTCCGGTTTGATTTCAGGTTCTGAAGTCGGTTTCTTTTCACTTACCGAAAAGGAGTTTAATCAACTTCGTGAATCAGAAAAAAGGCAGTCTAAAATCATCATCAGTTTACTTTCCAAACCACGCGACTTACTCGCCACGATTTTAATCTGCAACAACTTAGTCAATATCGCCATCGTCATCTTGTCCTATTATATTTTCTCCAATGTTTTTGATTTTTCTTCCCACCCCATTCTTGGATTTTTCATCAATGTGATTGGTGTTACTTTCATTCTTGTATTATTTGGTGAAATCATGCCGAAGGTCTATGCCACGCGCCACAACCTCGAAATCGCGCATTTGATGTCCGTTC
>JBGTCY010000207.1:0-15962 GCA_041748615.1 Chitinophagales bacterium | reverse complement strand
GCCAGCGGATGCACCAGCACCGGCAACAGCGCTACTGTAACAGTGGCGACTACGCCCACCGCCAGCGTAAGCCCGGCTGCTTCTTCGGTTTGTTCCGGCAACGGCACCGCCCCGAAAACAATCACGCCCATCTACACAGGGCATCGCGTTTCAACCGGAGACCTCGATATCTTAACCACTTTTGACATCACTTCGGTGACGGATTCCAACGGTTGCGTCAACACGGGCGGCAGCGATGAAATCGAGGTGCTTCAGCCTACAGCGAATATTGTATCCGATAAGTCTTCCGTATGCACGGGCGTTAGCTTCAAACTCACGTTTAACATGACCGGCACCGGTCCTTATAACGTGGCTTACACCGCCAACGGCATCGCGCAAACTGCGCTCACTGGCGTCAATACGGGTCATGAAGTGCAGATTACCGGCATCTCCGCCAATACAACGTATGCCATCACTTCCGTGACCGACAACACTACGGGCTGTACCAACACTACCGGTGGCAGTGTGACGGTGAATCATAGCAGCGGAGCCCCCTTGCCCGAGCCGGATTCCATCATTGTCACCCTGCAATATTGCAAGAGCTCGACAACCACAGCTACTGACGGCAGCCGCTCGTTGACGCTGACGGTTGACTTTACGCCTCCGCTCGGCAGCGGCAACACGTGGGAATGGTATAATGCCAACTCCTGCGCCAATGCCGAATCAAATAACCACGTTCACACGGGAGCCTCCTATACGCCTACAACAGCAGGGTTTTACCTTGTGAGGGCGGAGGGCGCTTGCGGCATCTCAGGATGCGAGGTGTTTGAAGTGACATCCGACATGATTGCCACGGGTATTTTGGTGAATCATAACACCATTTACTGGGGACTGCGCGGCAACCACGGTCAATATGCGGTAGAAGTGAGAGACAACGGCTCCTGCAACACTGCCGGTACTACCTACACCTGGGATGCCACCAACAAATTCTACAAGACCAGCGGCAGCCCCTACACCATCATGATTCCTGCCGGATTTCAGACGATAGGTTCGGGGTCGTTTTATGGGTTTAGTGGAGGGTCCGCATGTAATAACGCATTCCAATGGGATGGAGTAGAGACGCCAAATGTTGGAAGTTCAGTTTACAATGCTTTTAAAATGTTTGTTAGCCCGATGAGTGGATCATCAGCTTGTAATAATATCGGTACATTGGTAACATACTGTAATGCCATGTCTTTTAATGTCACTCCGGCTAATACTTGTCATAATAATAATGTTTGTATAACCATTGGAGCGCCTAACGCTACGATGTTATATACTACTCCTCCAACAAACGGCAATTATGCATTGGCGAACCAATCCGGTTGCAGTGGACCTGCCTGGAAAAATTATACGACTGCCAACAGCCATATTAAAGATATAGATCAGCAACAATTAAATCCTGACATTGCTAGTGAAAATAGTTATTGTGTTCAGACCTACGGAAAAGGATGGAGGCTCCCAACAGATATTGAAGTCGGTCATGAGAACAATACACCCAGTACAGGTAATGGATTCGATGATGGTTATAGAGGACTGACAACTACACTTATCTGGACTTCAACAAGGGGTTCATTTGATAACTCTCGTTGGTCTGTTGGTTCTTCAACGGGTAACTGGATTTCAACGCAGAATATAGCCACAGGTACTGCTCCTCGTATCCGTTGCGTCTTTGATGCCGGCTACTGAGATTAATAGTTTCTGAAATCTACAACAAGAATAAAAAAAAGCCGCACATCAGTGCGGCTTTTTTCATTTTAACCGCCCCCGCTCGCCTCTGGCGAGTGGGCAGCATCAGCCGGCATCCTGCCGGAGCGTGGCAAAAGCAAAGCAAACGAAATCATTCAGCCGGAGGCTGTGCAATAGCGCACGCTCGCCAGAGGCGAGCGAGGGCAACGCAACGAAGCGAGCGCAAAAAAATCAAACATTCTGTTTCTCAACAGCTTCTAATTCTTCCACCGCTTTACCCCATTCGGCAACGATTTTTTCGAGGTTTTTTTTGTGGGCGGAGTGTTCGTTGACAGTTTTATCGGAAGCGCTCAGGTCATTGTAGAAATCGGGGTGTTGCATTTTTTGTTCGAGTACGGCAATGGCGGTCTCGTGCATTTCGATTTCCTTCTCGTATTTGCCGACTAAATTTTTGAGCCTGCGCAATTCTTTTTCCTGCTGTTTTTTTTGCTCGTAGGTGTTTTTATTCGTGTCGTTGTCGGTTTGTTTTTTGGTGGTTGTTTTTGTTTTGGCGGCTTCAAACTGCCGGAAGGATTCCACCTGGTGGTTATTCAAAAAATCCTGGATGTCGCCTAAGTGTTCTTTCACGCGATGGTTGCTGAATTCGTAGGTTTTCGAGGTCAGTCCCTGCAAAAAATCGCGGTCGTGGGAAACGACAATCATGGTGCCGTCATATTTGATGAGCGCTTGTTTCAGCACTTCTTTCGCGGACATATCCAGGTGGTTGGTCGGCTCGTCAAGAATGAGCAGGTTCACGGGGTTGAGCAAGAGTTTCGCCAGCGCGAGGCGCGACTTTTCACCTCCGGAAAGTACCTTCACTTTTTTGTCCACATCATCTTCGCGAAATAAAAACGCGCCCAGCAAACCCCGGATGCGCGAAGTGTTGGACCATTCGCCTTTCGCTTCGTTTTCGATGGTTTGCAAAACGGTGATGCTTTCGTTGAGCGTGCCGTCCTGCACCTGCGCGTAGTAGCCCATGTTCACATTGTAGCCGATGCGCACCGTGCCTTCATAATCGGTCACTCCGGAAATGACTTTCACCAGCGTGGATTTTCCTTCCCCGTTTCGACCGACAAACGCCACCTTGTCGCCCCGCTCGATGGTGAGATTGACATCGCGCAGGATTTCTTTGCTGCCATAACATTTGCGGACATGTTTCACTTCCAGCGAAATTTCTCCGGAGCGCGGTGCCGAGGGAAATTTGATGTATAAAGAGCTTGTTTCCGTATCGTCAATTTCAATGCGCTCTAATTTGTCCAACTGTTTGATGCGCGACTGCACCTGTTTTGATTTGGATGCCTTGTAGCGAAATCGTTCAATGAAACGCTCCTGCTGCGCGATTTGCTTTTGCTGATTGTTAAAGGCGTTTTGCTGTTGTTCAATCCGCTCTAATCGCAAATTCAGGTA
This sequence comes from Chitinophagales bacterium, assembly GCA_041748615.1. Taxonomy (GTDB): domain Bacteria; phylum Bacteroidota; class Bacteroidia; order Chitinophagales; family CAIOSU01; genus JBGTCY01. Next base: position 12,809 of record JBGTCY010000207.1, on the reverse strand, counting down.
AGGCGTGTAAGACGCTTTATAGTCATAGATTTTTCCAAAAACGATTTCAATGGTGCGGTTAGTCACGTTATCAAGGAACATGCGGTCGTGAGAGACCAACATCACCGCGCCCGGGTAGCTTTTTAAAAACTCCTCAAGCCAGAGGATGGATTCGATGTCGAGGTGGTTGGTGGGTTCGTCCAACAACAAAAGGTCGGGCATGCGCAGCAGCAGCTTTGCAAGCTCCACGCGCATCTGCCAGCCACCGCTGAATTCGGACAGCGGACGTTTGAAATCATGCTGTTCAAAACCAAGCCCTTTCAAAACTTTTTCGATGTTGCTTTCGAGATTGTTGCCGCCCAAATGGTTGAAGCGGTCGTGCATTTCCGTGAGTTTATCCAGCAAGCCAAGGTATTCTTCCGAATGATAATCATCACGGCTGGCAAGGTCATCATTGATGCGGTTGATTTCAGTGTCCACTTCGAGCGCTTCCTTAAAGGCGTTCATCGTTTCGTCAAAGACGGTCTTGCCGGAAGCGGCTTTCAACTCCTGCGCCAGATAACCGACCGTGCGGTTTTGACTGACTTCCACCGCGCCCACATCCGGTTGAATATGCCCGGCTATGATTTTGAGCAGTGTGGATTTGCCCGCTCCGTTTTTCCCGACCAATCCAATGCGGTCTTTGGGGTTAATGAGGAAAGAAATATCGCTGAAGAGTTCTTCGCCCGAATAGAGTTTTGATAAATTGGAAATGAAAATCATGTGATTAAGTCAAGGGGGCAAAGTTAGGAGATTTGGAGGGTTTAAGAATACAGATTTTAGGTTGATTTTAGATGTTAGATTTTAGAGGAAAGATTGGAGGGGCTTGATACTTTCAGTCGTAAAATAGCGAGTTCGCTTTTTCAGGTTCTGTGGAACAGGTTAATCCCCGAAAGTTCTTGTCCGATTTGGTGAATGCCTGCCAAGATTTTTTCGGTTTGCTTCCACCGAGTTCTGGTTAAACAAATTGACAAAAAGGTCGCCCCTATGGGGCTTATATTCTTTTTGTGCGCATATTTTCTACCAAAAGGTCGCCCTTACAGGGCTTTTTTGAGTTCCATTAGGAACGACCATTTGGTAGTAATCATATAACCTATATTCTGCAAGCCCCATAGGGGCGACATTATAGAAATCCCTTATCCTAATTCAAGTGGACATTGAGGAATTTATTTCAAAAACATTGCTAATCACATATCTTTGGTAATATAAAATCTGAACTCATGCCTGTTTCCAAATTGAATACAGCAAAAATTGATGGCAAAGAATATGTCTTGCTTCCTAAAAAAGAATATGAGGAGTTTGTTGATGAACTGTCGCAGATTGAAGATATTGCTCTAGGAAATATTATCAGCAAAAGCGAAAAAGAGGAATATGTTGATGTTGACACATTTCTGAAAAAGGCGCGCAAACGCATAGCGCGTCTGAGAGCTATCAAGAAGAAATGACGATTAAAATTACTAAACGCTTTGAGCGAAACTTCAGCAGCATCAACGACTTTAAACTTCTCAAGCAGCTTTCAATTTGATGATTTCAAGTTCGGAACCATTCCGAACAGCTTCTTCAGCTTTCTTCAACAACATCTCCGTGGTAGCACTATCAAGGTAATAACTCGCACAGACCTGACATACCATTGCCGGAACATCTTTGAAAATAATAATCGCTTCATTACGCTCCAGCGTAACGGTTACTTTCCCTTTTTTGGTTTCACCATGTTTACAGGCAGTGCATTTCATGATTTTTTCCTCTTTTTTAAGTCCTGTTCAAAATGTTCGATGTCCGGTTCATATAAAGTTATAACAATTCCTCTTTTGCCTGTATCTTCAATCGCCAAAACAACGTGAACCGGTCTGTTTTTAACGATTTTAAATATCAATTTACTCGGGTATGGATAATCATTCGGATAATCCTCAATTACTTCACCTAACTCAATCACCTCTAAAATATCATCACGGCTAAATCCGCGCTCAAACATTCTTATAAATGCATGGTCTTTAAATATTATTTCATCAAATTTAAAATTTGAATTCTCCATCAAAAATAGTTAATCTTTAATCCATATACTAAATCCCTTCATTCAGTAAAAACATCTCGCTTAAAATAAAAGCCAGAAAGGTTTTAATTTATGTATTATTCCTTCTGGGGTAACCTATCATACTTCAAAAATAATCAAAAAGGCGCCTCACCCAATTCCCTTCCCAAGATATGCTCTCAGTTTTGGTGAGATTTTTTTCTGGATTAACGCGTTTTTCAGCCGCCAGGCTTCCGCGGTTTCGTTTTCAGTGAACAGTTGAATTTCTTTTCCTTCCTTGATGCCAGCAAGCACGCCATCAACGAATAAAAGCCGGTTGCTGTAAATCGCGGGCACTCTTTTTTCAGGTGTGAGAATGCCGGTAAGATTCAGCGGGTCGGCAGCGCAAAGCGAAATCAAGATTCCTTTTTTGGCTTCTTTTCTTACACGTCTGAGCAGGGTGACCGCTTCCGGCAGGGCGTATTGTTCGCCATAAACTCCGTCCACAAATCTGCCACCGCGCACTTCGCCACGCGCTTCCATCAATCGCAATACATTCACCAACTCCCACCACGCGGGTGACAGGTTTTCGCGGGCTGCTAATTTTCTGAAAATGACGCCATAGCGTTTCAGCAGAATGCGGGCGAATGTTTCCAAGTTTTTTCTTTTCTGAATCGGGTCGTCAGGCTGTTGTTCAGCCGGTTGCAGCAACGACCATCTGCCCGCCTGTTCCATGCTGAAAGTGACCTGATGCCTCCGTCTGTTGTTGGTGTATTTTGCGGGTAACAACAGCGCGCGCAATCCCGTGAAACTGTCGGCAGTGAGGTATCCTTTCGCGACCAATTCACTGAGCGCGTCTTCCAACTGACCATCTAAAAGTTTTGTGCCGCGCGCGATGTCATGAAAAAAAGAAGCGCCATTATTTTTGATGTAAGCGATTGCCTGTGCAGCCGGATGGGTGAGTGCGGTTTCAACACCGTTGGTTTCATTTTTATTCCACAACGCGAAATTCATTCTGTTTAAAAATGAAATAGGTGAAGTTTTAATCGGTGAACTTCCTTTTGCGCCATTCAAATTTTCTTTTTCCGCTGATGTTGTTTTCTTGAATTTTCCCCACATCCATTTTCCGGAAAGACACAAACCGTCTAACCATTGAAAATCATAATCATGCAATCGCGCGGGCAACAGGTCGCTTTCCCAGGCTGCCGCCTGTGCTTCAAAGCCTTCCAACTGCTCCAATGTTTTTTCCAAAGCATGAGGACCTTCCGGCTGAGGATTTTCATCCAGGTGATGCCAACTGAATAAAAAACGCATGAAGTCGGAGACGGAAACCGGTTCGATTTCTTTCCGCAGCTTGCCGAGGGTGTAGCGGTGGATGCGCGCCAGCAACCTGCGTTCACACCACTCAAGCGCGTCAAGGTCGGGAGTGAAATGTCCGCGAAAAACAAAGCCTTCATTTTCCAGCAAAGTCAATGCGAAATCAATCCGGCTCAAAGGCAGGTTTAAATCCTGCGCGAGTGAAACCGCCAGCAAAGGACCGGATGCTTCCAACCTGCCGCGAACGATTTCTTTCAAAGCATCATCGGCTGATGGATTCAATGCCGCTAATTTGGGCGGTAAAGAAAGTTGCAGTAAAATTTTTTCCTCCGGAAAAACAGCTTTGAATTGCGGCACACGTTCTGTAGCAATCCAAATGAGTTGTTCACCGGTGCGGAGTTCATGCGCCCGATGCAGTTGTTTTAATTCATTAAAAAATGAAACCCAGTTGTTCTGAATTCCTTCCGTTTCTTTTAAATATCCGAATAACACCAATGCGTCATGCAATTCATCGGGTGAGCTTGCCTGTGGAAACGCTTCCGCCTGCACACTGCGGATGGCTTCAAGGTCAAGTCTGCCGAGGTCATTGGCAGCCGCGGGGTCGAGCCACCTGCGATTTTGAACGGCATTGGTTCTGCGTTCTTCCAAAGGCGCGTCATCCAGAAACGCGTAGGGACGGGCATTGAGAATTTCCGCTGCAAAAGGTGATGGCTCGCGCAAATCTTTCGCCACCAGTTCCAATTTTCCTTCCTTGATATCCGACAACAGTTTTTCGAGCAACTCAATATCCATTGCTTCATACAAGCAATCGTGAATGGTTTGATTGACAAGAGGATGGTCGGGAATTTCTCTTTCACCCTGAATATTTTCAAAACAAGCGATTGAATCCGGGAAAATCAATGACACCAAATCTTCGGATTGCGAACGCTGAATTTGCGGGGGCACTTTTTTCCCCGCTCTTCTCCTCAACACCGCCAAAGCACGGGAAGCATTCCACCGCCACCGCACCTCAAACATCGGAGCGTCCAACAAAGCTTGTATCAATGTATGCCGGACGGTTTTCGGAGAGAGGTAATCAAAGACTTCCTCCAACGGAAAACTGTGCGTGGAACCCAACGAAAGAATAATCGCATTTTCAGTGGCAGCCGCCTGGAGTTCAAAGTTGAATTTTTTACAAAACCGTTTTCGCAGCGCCAGTCCCCATGCGCGGTTGAGACGGCTTCCGTAAGTGGAATGAATCACTAAGTGCATGTCGCCCGCTTCATCAAAAAAGCGTTCGAGCACCAATGTTTTTTGTGAGGGCATCGCGCCAATCGCGAAGTATCCGGCAGCAAGATAATCGGTCAATTGATGGGCGGCTGAAGTTGAAAGTTGTAATTCATTTTCAAGATAATTCAGCGCGTCTTTTTTCCAGGAAATGTCTTCAGAATGATTTTCCGACAGTTCATCCGCTTGTTGATTTTCCAAAGTTGATGGCGTGGTGATGCTGGAAGTTGAAAGACGATTTTTAATTTCCTCCTTCAGTCTTCCAACCGCTTCGCTCAGTTCAGCCGTTCTTCCGGGCGCTTCGCCAAACCAAAAGGGAATAGTGGGCGGCTGACCTTGCGCGTCTTGCACACGGACTTTTCCTGTTTCGATTTTCAAAATCCGCCAGGAGTTGTTTCCCAATTGAAACACATCGCCCTCCATGCTGTCAATGGCGAAATCTTCATTCACCGAACCGATGGGAATATTTTCAGGCTCGAGCACCACATCATAATCAAACGAGTCGGGAATTGCTCCACCGGAAACCAACGCGGTGAGGCGCGCTCCTTTGCGTCCGGTGAGGCGTTCATGCACCATGTCATAATGCACATAAGCCGCCCTGCGCCCGTTGCGCGTGGTGAATCCTTCTGACAGCATTTTTATGACTTCATCAAATTCATCGCGCGACAGATTCCGGAATGGATATGCACGGGTAACCAATTCATAAAGTTCATCGGTGGTATAGTCACGGCAGGCAACTTCCGCCACAATTTGCTGGGCGAGAATATCAATCGGTTTTTCGGGAAAAACGATTTTGTCCAACTCTCCGCGCCTGACGGAATCAAGCAACGCGGTGCATTCGAGCAACTCATCCAAACTGAGCGGAAAAATTCTGCCTTTGGGAGTGCCGTGAACCGAGTGACCCGAACGTCCTACGCGCTGCAAAAAAGTAGAAATCGCCCGCGGAGAACTAATCTGGCAAACCAAATCCACCGACCCGATGTCTATGCCAAGTTCGAGCGAAGCGGTTGCCACCAACGCGCGGAGATTACCGGCTTTCAGCCGTTGTTCCGCGTCAAAGCGATGGTCTTTCGACATGCTGCCGTGATGCGCGGTGATGATTTCTTCACCGAGCCGCTCCGTGAGATGGTGTGCCAGGCGCTCCGCCATCCTCCGCGTGTTCACGAAGATGATGGTGGTGCGATGTTCTTTAATCAGTTTTTCCAGCCGGTCATAAATTTCAGTCCACACTTCATTGGACATCACCGCGGTGAGCGGAGAGGGTGGCAGTTCCAACGCCAAATCAAGGTGACGGGTATGTCCGCTGTCAATGATGGAACGCTGATTGTTCTTTGTTGGAGTTTCATTGTTTCCGGCAAGATTTTTTTTGATTCCGGTTAAAAAATCCGCAACTAATTCAACCGGTTTTTGTGTGGCGGATAATCCGATTCTGATGAGCGGTTTGGCTGTCAACGCTTCCAGCCGTTCTATTGAAAGCGCGAGATGTGAGCCGCGCTTGTCGTCCACCAGCGCATGAATTTCATCCACAATTATTGTATGCACTGATGCCAACATTTTGCGCCCGTTGACGCTGGTCAGCAGCAGGTAGAGCGATTCTGGAGTAGTGACTAAAATGTGAGGCGGCTTTTTCACCATCGCAGTGCGCTCGGCTGCCGGTGTGTCGCCCGTCCGCAGCATGACTTTGATTTCAGGGTCGGGGAGGTTTTCTTTTGCAAGTTCTTCGGTGATTCCTTTCAGGGGTAATTGCAGGTTGCGGTGAATGTCGTTGCTTAATGCTTTGAGCGGGGACACATAGACGATTTGGGTGTTTTCTTCCAGCGAACCATTCAGGCTTTGCTTCACCAAATCATCAATGGCGGAGAGAAAAGCCGCCAGTGTTTTTCCGGAACCGGTGGGCGCGGCAATCAGCGTATGCTGATGTTTTTTGATTTCCTTCCATGCTTTCATCTGCACTTCGGTCGGTTGACCTAAAGCGTTTTGAAACCAGTTGGCAACAGCAGGATGAAAAAGTTGGTGGAGCATAAAAACGGGAGCAAAAAGTTAGGTAAATAAGTTGGGTTGGGGGCTGTTCGAAGGGTGTAGGACGGATTGGAATTTAGGATGTTACCAAAAGGTCGTCCCTACGGGACTAGTTTTAAATGCCTTTTATCCACTAACACCGAAGGAGCAGCCAATTGGTAGAAAAAATCATCACCATCGTCAATAAAGTCCCGTAGGGACGACCATTTGGCAGAAGAAAAAATGCCTTCACCAATAAAGTCCCGTAGGGACGACCTTATGGTAGAAAAATCATCCCCATCGTCAATAAAGTCCCGTAGGGACGACCATTTGGTAAAAAAAATCATCTCCATCGCTCAAAAAATCCCGTAGGGACGACCTTTTAAAAACAACGTCTGAATTTCAATCAAAAAATTCAAAAACATATTTTTCATTATATTCGATTTCGAATTTCCGTAGCAAACTCAGATATTCGTCTCTGAATGTTTGTTTTTTATGATGCTCTTCCTGATTCATGACATAGCGAATCACCGAATTGCGTTGAGAACGCGAATATGAGAACGCGCCATAGCCCTCCTGCCAACTGAATTTTCCTTTTACTAAACGGTTGTCGTTAATCCATTTTGCAGAGGTGGATTTTAACATGCGCATCTGGTTGGATACCGGCATGGCGACTGGCAATTCAAAAAATACATGGACATGGTCTTTCCAGCCGCCTACCGCCAACGGGTATGTTCCGTCACTTTTCAAAATGCCGGACATGTAACGATGCAATTCATCACGAAAATCCCGGGTGATGATATTTTCCCTGCCCTTCACTGCAAAGACGCAATGGATGTTGATTTGTGAATAGGTGTTTGCCATGGTGAAATGTTTTTATGTTATAGAATAATTGTTTGTATAAATATCGGTTGTTTTTTGGTTTGATGTTACCAAAAGGTCGTCCTTACGTTGCTACCATAGGGTCGTCCCTACGGGACTTTTATGGAATGTAATTCTTTGATGTTTGCAATTCGCAAAACCAAACGAAATTTCATTTGTTGTAAACGACATGAATTATGTTATCATCGGAGGTTCGTCCGGAATCAGTGAAGCGTTGGTGAGCAAACTTTCACAAGCTTCACATCTTTGCTATTGTTTCAGTCGCACAAAACCGAAGGTTGAAAATAATCAAATTCATCATACTCAAATTGATGTTGTAAATGATGCTTTTCCGGATTTGCAAAATGACATGGTAATAAATGGCTTGGTTTATTTTCCCGGTTCTATCAATCTGAAACCTTTCCATCGGTTGACTTCCGAAGATTTCAAAAATGAGTTTGAAATCAATGTGTTGGGCGCAGTGAAATCCATTCAGCATTTTTTACCCGCAATGAAAAAATCCACTGCAGCTTCCATCGTTTTATTCAGCACAGTGGCGGTGACCACCGGGATGTCTTTTCACGCTTCCATCGCGTCAGCGAAAGGAGCGGTTGAAGGATTGACACGTTCGCTCGCGGCTGAATTAGCGCCAAAAATCAGGGTTAATTGTATTGCGCCATCATTGGTGAATACTCCGCTGGCGGAGAAAATGCTCAATACGGAAGAAAAAAAATCCGCTTCCGCGAAACGACATCCATTGGGCAGATTCGGAGAAAGTTCCGATATTGCAGCGATGACTGAATTTTTACTTTACGAAAACGCATCCTGGATTACCGGTCAGATTTTTCATGTGGATGGCGGCATGTCATCCATTAAAACATTCTAAATTTAATTTTATGAACACCATTTCTTATTTATTTTCATTGTTGATGATGATGTCCGGTTGCAACGATTCCGCGAATCAATCGGGCAATTCTTCAACACAAATCAACCAAGAACCGATGACCAGCATTTATGAAATACCCTTAAAAACCATTGAGGGTGAAGAAACCACGCTTGCGGCATACAAGGGTAAAAAGATGCTGATTGTCAATGTCGCTTCCAAATGCGGTTACACCCCCCAATATGCAAACCTCCAGGAACTGTACAATGAATTTGGTGAAAAGGTAGTCGTGATAGGGTTTCCCGCAAATAATTTCGGTTGGCAGGAGCCGGGCACCAACGAAGAGATTCAAAGTTTTTGTTCGAAAAATTACGGAGTTACTTTCCCGATGTTTGAAAAAATTGATGTGAAAGGGAAAGACCAGCATCCGCTCTATCAATGGCTCACAGATAAAAAGCTAAACGGATGGAACGATAAAGGTCCCAACTGGAATTTTTGCAAATATCTCATCAGCGAAGACGGGAAACTCCTGAAATTTTTTCCTCCTTCCGTCAACCCGGTCAGCGAGGAAATTATCAATCTCCTTTAATAAATTGTAGCAAGGTTGGAGGACAAATTGAACTTCACTCACTTATAAATGGAATGGTCAATCAAAGCGATACAGAACGGCAGGGATTTTCTGACTGCTTGATTTCCCGATTTCCTGATTACTCACATCAGAGTCCATCCAAAATTTAATAATTTGCGATGAACCCAATGCAGAGCTTGATTTTAGGAAGGTTCATCTATTCCAAAATTTATGTCACCCCTCGGGATTCATGTTCATCCGGCTTATAGTTTTCTGCATTTTTGCCCTTAGGTAAAGCCATTCTATTGACCGGAAATTGAAATTACAAATCACAAAAAGGAAATCACAAATAAATTCCAAAAATAAAAAAATGAAAACTTCAAACGAACATGATAGTGTGTCTGGATTGATTTGTGTTTTGATATTGTAAAATTGTGTATTATTTATTTTTAAGAATTGTTTTTTGGTGCGACCCATCGTGACAATGCCATTACAACCTGTTCTACACCCCAAAAATTCAACACTCGTTTGCTTTCTACAGATTAAAGGACATTACATTTTTTAATACGCTTTTAAACTTAACTTTCCTGAAACCATTTTCCGCTATATTGGTTTCATGCTTAAATGAATTAAAATACATGAATAAAATTATTTGTATGCTCATCCTCATCCTGCAGGTACATTCACTTTCAGCCCAGAATTATCCGATTGGCAGGCAAACCATCACCATCACGGATGCTTCGAGAAGCAACCGCCAGATTCCCGTAGAGATTTTTTATCCGGCAGTTGCCGCGGGCAACAATCAACCGCTTGCGGACGGCAACGGGGAGATGTTTCCGGTCATCGCTTTTGGTCATGGATTTTCCATGAATTTTGACCCTTATTCCAACTTCTGGAATCATTACGTTCCGCAGGGTTACATTTTAATTTTTCCAAAAACGGAAATCGGACCCATTCCCTTTCCGAGCCACAACAATTTCGCGCAGGACCTGAATTACTGCCTGACTCATTTATTGAACGAACATCAAAATCCGGCTTCCCTCTATTTTGGAAAAATCCGCAACAAAACCGCGCTCATGGGTCACTCCATGGGGGGAGGATGCAGCTTCATCGGTGCTTCCTACAACTCATCGTTAACCACTCTCGTGGGTTTTGCACCGGCAGAAACGAATAACCCTTCATCTATCAGTATTTCCGGGAACATCAGTATTCCCACCTTGGTGTTTGCCGGCAGCCGCGACAATGTAACGCCCGCTTCCGGGAACGCAACCCCCATGTATCAGGCGGTAACCGGGGATTGCAAAGCGTATGTCACCATTACCAATGCCAGCCATTGCGGGTTCGCTCAATCGAGTTTTACCTGTGAATTTGGAGAAAGCACTTCTTGCCTCGGCTGTTCATTCATTTCGCGCACCGCGCAACACAACGCGACTTTCCAATTGCTCGACCCCTGGCTGCGTTTTTTTCTGAAAGGCGAATGCGAATATTTAGATGTTTTTAATCAGCTATTAAATAATGGTACGGGTTTCACTTTTGAACAAAGCTGCTCAATCACCGATCCGGTTGCTGATTATTCTGTTTCAGGCGCTACATCATTTTGCGAAGGCGACAGCGTGAGTTTGACTGCTTTCGGTGACTATGATTATTTGTGGTCAGATGGTTCTACCGTTCAAAGTATCACCGTCATGCAAAGCAATGATTACTTCCTGATTGTAACCAACGCCTACGAATGCAGCGACACCTCGGCAACCACCACCGTTGAAGTTTTTCAAACGCCAACTCCGGTGATTACTGCGAAAGGAAGTTTTGATTTTTGCGAAGGTGAAACCAATTCCCTGAATGCAGGTTCGGGGTTCAGTTCCTATCTCTGGCAGGATGGAAACACTGACTCTGTTTTATCAGTAACCACAACCGGGCTGTATTATGTGGCAGTAACAGACAACAACGGATGTTCAGGATTAAGTGATTCGGTCGTTGTCACGGTCAACGAATTGCCGGCAACTCCGGTGATAACACAAAATGGTGACACGCTGTTTGCAACGGCTGAATCAGGAAGTTTACAATGGTTCCGAAATGGAATTCCCATCAACGGACAGCACGGAAATTTTTTAATACCTGATGCGGATGGCGAATATGCAGTTGCAATTACAAATCAGGAAGGCTGCTCCACGACATCTACAGGCATTCAGGTGACAATAGTCGGACTCAATGCGGCTCAGCATCACAATTTTTTATTGTATCCCAATCCGACACAAGGATTGATTTTCCTGTCGGAAAATGTCACTCAAATCTTAGTCTTTGATTTGCAGGGCGCAAAAGTCAGAACGGCAACCGGAAACATGATTGACTTGAACGGACTTCCGGATGGCATGTACTATCTTCAGTTAATCAATGGTTCGTCCGGTTTGATTTCAAAAGTCATCAAACATTGAGGAGTTTCAATCCCACAGTCCGCTCATCACAATTTCCGCGAGGTTGTTATCCGGGTCGCGGAAATAAAACGATTGAATTCCGTTTTTCCAATCGGCTTCATGTTCAATGGTGATACCTGCATCTTCAATTTTCTTTTTCCATGCCGGATAATCATCTACGGATGATTCAAACGCGAAATGCTGCTCACCGGAGCCGAAGTGCGGTGGCAATGAATTATCCCGCGCTGTTGCTTCAGCATTGAAACAAAGCAACACGCTTTCTCCGGCTCTGAAGAATAGATGCCGCCCTTCCGCAAATCCGATTTCCGGCAATCCCAACTTCCCCGCGTAAAACTCGCGGGTGCGCTGCAAGTCTTTTACATACAAACAGGTTTCTTTAATTCGGGTGAATAATAATGACATATTTGTAAATTTATTCTTGAAAAAAAATCAATCAGTGATTCACAAATACTCACTTTCCGGTCACTCTGAGTTTATCGAAGAGTGGCGATTGCCTGAGGCTCGGCTCATCAATAACGAAATACTACAACTTATTCCAACCTCTTCAACTCAAAAATACAATCTTCATTTTTTATCCCGAAAGAAATTAAAAAAACGAACTGTGTTCGGGATATACCATCGGGTGCTATTCAGTACAAGTTTGAAAACCTATTTACCGGTGGTATAAATCCGTTAATTTGCACTTCATCTTTCCTGCATGGAAAAAAAACTTTCTGCCGTTGTTATCACCCTGAATGAAGAGTCTCATCTTGCCCGGTGTTTAGATTCCTTAAAAGAAGTAGCGGATGAAATCGTGGTGGTGGATTCTTTTTCTACGGATAAAACGGAAGTGATTAGCAACAACTATGGCGCAAAGTTCATACAACACCCTTTTGAAGGACACATCGAGCAGAAAAACTTCGCGCTTGCGCAGGCGACACACCACTATGTTTTGTCACTGGATGCCGATGAGGCGCTTTCCTCTGAGTTAAAAAATATCATCCTTGAAATAAAAAAAACATTTTCTGAAAAGGCATATTCCTTTCCGCGCCACAATTTTTATTGTGGCAAACCGGTGAAACATGGCGGCTGGTATCCGGACATCAAAATCCGGCTGTGGGATAAACGGGAAGGAAAATGGGGCGGCACCAACCCACATGATAAAGTCGTGCTCAATCCCGGAATCAAAGTCCGGCACGTGCCGCATCCGATTTTACATTACTCCGTTTCGTCTGTTGAAGAGCATCTCGCCCAAGTCAAAAAGTTTTCCGACATCGCTGCAAAAGAGGCAGTTAAAAAAGGAAAGACTTCAACTTTATTCCATGTTATCTTCAGCCCGCTCTTTAAATTCATCCGGGATTATTTTTTGAAACTTGGATTTTTAGACGGGTATCATGGTCTTGTCATCAGCGGCATTTCCGCGCATGCCAAGTATTTGAAATATTCAAAAATGCGGGCGTTAAAGAAAAATAAATCACG
>JBGTCY010000206.1:0-20713 GCA_041748615.1 Chitinophagales bacterium | reverse complement strand
ATGTGCGAAACACGCCTGCGGTACTTGAGATGTCCACCCATCACCGTTTGACCGACAGCCCGCTTGTTGCGCAATTCTGAAGGGGTGCGATGCAACCCTGATTCCTGCAATGAAGAAATTTCCACCACGAATTCTTCCGTTTCCGAAGTGGTGTCCACCTGCGCGATGCTGGCGTCTTTTTTATCGCGCGAAACAAAACCGGTGATTTCAAAATTGTTTGCCTGAATCGTGGTGGCGGCTCCGCGCATAAACCGGTTTTCATTCACGGAAGTATAGGGACGCAGCACTTCACCCTGCCGTTTTACATTGGTCACAAAAGGACTTTTTCCGAATCCGAATCCCGACCACAAGATTAACCCCTGCCCTATCATCACTTCGTAATCTCCAACCGCAACATGTTTGAACGGACCCGCTCGCCTGATAAATAAATGACCGGAATAAAAATCAAATCCTCGTGGCTGTGATTTTCCGAAAAATTCTTCCCCCGCGTCCTTATCAGTCGTGAAACCGTAAGAAAGTTTGTCGCCAAAATTATAGCGGTATCGCAGATACAAGCGCTGTGGTCCACCGAGGTAGCGCGTTGCCGTGCTGCCTTCGGGGACGGGCGTGTAGCCGCGCTGCGTTTCCAATGTTTGCCCGAATCGAATGAACAAGGTATGGTCTCCGCCAAACAGCAATTCTTTCACATTATTGAACCGGTAGCTGTCCAAGTCATCCCTGATTTTTACAAACGCTCTGATACGTTCGATGTCTGTTAAATCTAAACCGGTAACTGCCTGCAACTCATACATGGAAATGAATTTACCGTATCGTTCGCGATGACGGATAATCGCGTTGGCTTGTTTGTCAGTAAGCAAGCGCAAGCGTTGCAACTGTTCCAGGTTGGCGGCATTGAGGTTCAGCGGTCGTGCCGAGTAATCATCCAGCGCTTCAAAGTAGGTGTCAAATTCAAAGGTTTCATCCGTCTGTTCCAATTCGGATTCAAGCAACTGGTCCACATCAATCAGGCGGATGTCTTCCACCGGGGAAGGAGTAATTTCTGGTTCTTGTGCCAGCAAAACATGCGATACAGCGCAAAATAAAATTATGAAAGGAATGAATGAATTTCGATACATGCAGCCTGTCTGAATGCAGTAAATTTACAGCAATGAAATTGATAAAAGAAGCGCCAAGATAAAGAATGGATTTAACTACGGAAAACATTTTACTGATTGGTTCCATCTTGCTGTTCATCAGCATTATTGCCGGAAAAACTTCCTACAAATTCGGAGTACCGACTTTGCTCCTGTTTGTGCTGGTAGGTATCCTGGCGGGTTCTGAAGGCATTGGGGGTATCCAGTTTAATGACCCGAAAGCCGCGCAGTTTATCGGCATTGTGTCTCTGAATTTCATACTCTTTTCCGGTGGATTAGATACCAGCTGGCACGCCATCAAACCTGTTTTATGGCAGGGAGTTGCGCTTTCAACTGTAGGAGTCTTGCTGACCGCTGTCTGTCTCGGTCTTTTCGTTACAGCCATCACCGACCTGAGTATTTACGAAGGGTTGCTACTGGGCGCTATTGTATCATCCACCGATGCTGCAGCGGTGTTTTCCATTCTTCGCTCTAAAGCGCTTGCCTTGAAAGAAAATCTGCGTCATACGCTTGAATTGGAAAGCGGTAGTAACGACCCGATGGCATATTTTCTGACGATTGCATTTCTCGGATTGGTCATGAACCCGGAATTGAGCATCCTAACGATTGTTCCGCTTTTCTTTCAACAAATCATCCTCGGAACGCTGGCGGGACTTGCCTTCGGCAAGCTGAGCAAATTCATCATCAATAAAATTACATTGGATTTCGAGGGCTTGTATTCCGTGCTGGCAATCACGCTGATGTTCATCACTTTTTCCGCGACTGATTTTATCGGTGGCAACGGATTTCTGGCGGTGTATCTCTGTGCCGTTTACTTAGGAAACCAGGAACTCATTCATAAAAAAACCATTATGAAAATGTTTGACGGGCTGGCGTGGCTGATGCAGATTGTGCTGTTTCTCACGCTGGGTTTGCTCGTGTTTCCCAGTCACATTGTGCCGCTGATTGGCGTGGGGCTGATGATTTCCATGTTCCTGATTTTTGTTGCGCGACCGGTGAGTGTGATGTTCAGTTTGCTGCCTTTCAAAATGCGGATGCGCAGGCGGTGGTACATTTCGTGGGTCGGGTTGCGCGGAGCCGTGCCCATCGTGTTTGCCACCTACCCCATGCTGGCGGGCATTGAGAACGCGGAAATGATTTTCAATATCGTGTTTTTCATCTCTCTCACTTCGATTATCATCCAGGGCACTACGCTGCCAATGGTAGCAAAATGGCTGCATGTGTCTTTACCCGCCCGCGTGAAAAAAATTGCGCCTGTTGACCTTATGCTTTCCGATACCGTGAAATCCGCTCTTCGCGAAATCATGGTGCCGGAAGAAAGCTATCCGGTCGGAAGAAAAATCGTGGATTTACATTTTCCGAAAACCGCCATCATCGCCATGATTAAGCGTGACGGTAAATTTTTTACACCCAACGGCTCGACTGTTATCGAAAACAACGATATGCTTATTACACTTTCCGACAATGAGGATGGCATCAAAAAAGTTTATCAATGTCTGAGACTGAATCATCTGCCGGAAGATATTTTGGAATGAAGTTATAAATTTGTGAAGATGAAAAAACGCTTTATCGTACTGATTGATTTTTCGCCATATTCAAAAAACCTGTTGCAGTTTGCTGATGACTGGAGCCAAAAAACAGGCGCTGAATTATTATTATTTCATAAAGCCGTTGTAGCCGCTCCCGCGCTTACGGATTCCGACACATCCACAGAACTGACGGAAATCACGCTCGGCAAAGCAAGAAATGAACTGCAATATTTTGCGCAGGATGTTCTGAAGGGCGCACGGTTTCAAAGTCATGTCACCGATAAAAATATTATTCTTTACCTTCCCAAACTTCTGAACGACCCGTATTTCGACAACCTCATTTTTACCGGTCTGAAAGGTACCGGTATGTTGAAAAAACTCTTTATCGGCAGCACAACCGTTCACCTGATTGACCAGGGAATCTGTGAAGTGGTTGCGCTACCCCGGCATATCGAACAATTCACGATGGACACATTGAGAGTTTCGGTGACTCCGGGATTTGAATTTAATCACAAAGCGTTCAAAAAAATATTACGCCTGACAGACGGTGTGGTCCGTAACATCGTGTTTTTCACTCTGCTGAAATCACCTGATGAACAAACAGCTTCAGTGGCATTTTTGAAAACATTCGCAGACGAATACGGCAGCTCTCATCACACAAGTTTTGAAACAAAAGCCGGAGCAGAGGTTTTTGTAGCATTGAAAAAAATGATGACCGAAAAACATAACGAACTCTTAGTTGTGCAGCGAGGCAGCCGTCTGCTCATGGACAGTATTTTCAGAACCTTTCTCATCAACGAATTGGTGTATGACGCGGAAACACCCCTGATAGTATTACCATAATGAAACTTGGGAGTAGAATCAACTTTAATTCATTCCTGGCATTTCATTTTTTTCCTTTTTCTTTTTCACTACATACAACAAGGACAACGCGGGTGAAACTCCCAATACGGGATGAAACGTGGATGAAACATCAATGACTAAATCTTTCACAAACAACCCCACACCGAATGCGGCTGAAAAGGGGTTGGCATTAAAGCCGGTGCGCAATGTCAGTTTATCAATCACCTTGTATTCAATACCGACTTTATAGACCGGCTGAAAATCAAGGTCTTTATCCACCTCAGCGAGCAGGGCTATTTTTTTAGAAGGCGTATAGCTCAATCCGAAACGCATGACAGTGGGCAATTTTTCATCAGATTCTTCCGTGATGTCCAAGCGCAGGGGATTAAACAGATGCGCCCCAACACTTAATTCCTCCAATATTTTGTACTGCATGCCAACTTCAAAAGTGAACAAATGCCGTTGTCCGTATTCCTCGATGGCGATATTGAGATAATCGAATTGCAACCCGGCTGAAAATTTTTCCCCGAATGCTTTTCCGAAACCGATGCCGATTTTTTTCTCATTGAATGAGGGTTGTCCGAAATAGCTCAGGTTCAGACCGAATGTGCCTGTCTTGGTCGGGAGCGCAGCGACCGCGTAAAAGCGATTCAACTCTGAAAGTATGAAACGGTTGCGGGCTGAAATTCCGAATGAATAATCTTTAATAAAACCTAACCCCGCCTGGTTGTTATTGGCGGAAAAAACATCGGACAACGTGGTGTAATGATTTCCTAAACCCGAAGATCGCGCGCCTGCCGGCTCGTTAAAGTTGGCATAGAGCAGAGGTGAATTTATCACGCACAACAAAAGGAAGAAGTGACAGCGATTCAAATGAAGATGTTTTGAGGGTGTTAAAATAAGATTTTAACCCGTAATGTCAGATTACTTTTTTGTAAACCAATGTTTGCAGTATGATGAGTATTAGTTAGCAGATGAAAGTCAATTTTTAAAATCAACTTTGGTGCAGTTCTAAAAATTGCCAATTTTCCCTACTCCTTGGAGAGGAAGGGATGAGGCAAACTAATAGAGTGAATTTTTAGAAAGCTACATGAACATTTTTACACACCATTCTGCATAAAGTTCAAGAAATTTAGGGGACTGCCCTTTATAAAGATTGCGCGGAATGAACAGTGGGGGGACAAGGAAGTTGTCCTGATTTGCAAATCCTCGTTTCAGTAAGAAAAGGAAGTCTTAGCACCATCCGGCAGATTGTAAAAAACTATGTTGACTTATCCCGGACCTAACGTGATGCTGTCATCCACAGTGACTTGCGCGGTGAGATTGAAAAAAAAAGGATGAATAAAATACTAAGAGAGTAAAGTTTTTCATTTTAAGATGATTTTATGATGGATTAAATTCAATTTCGGAGTGCAATACAGGAGTGGTCAAGGACTGCTTTCCGGTGGAAGAAGTTTATGACTGAATAATTACAATTTTGAAAAAATAAGAGCGCTTTAATGAGCAGAAAAGTTTGGACTTTTGTTGTCATACTTACAATTCCCTTGATGGGTGTGGTTTTGTGTAATCTCGCAGTGAAGTTTGGTTCCACTTCCCGCATTTTCAATTCCATCGAAAAATTACCTGACAACAAGGCGGGATTGGTATTAGGCACCAGTAAATACCGGATGGATGGCAGCGAAAATCTCTTTTTTAAATACCGCATTCAGGCGGCAGCGCAACTCTACAAAGCCGGAAAAATAGAAGTAATCATCGTGAGTGGCGATAATCGCGTTGCTAATTACAACGAGCCGCGCGAAATGCGCAGGGAATTAGTCAAACTTGGTATTCCGGCTCACAAAATTCATCTTGATTATGCCGGATTCCGCACACTTGATTCAGTGGTGCGCTGCAAGGAAGTGTTTGGTCAACAAAAGTTTACCATCATCTCACAACAGTTTCATAATGAACGCGCGCTTTTTATCGCCAAGCGGAAAGACATTGACGCGGTAGCGTTCAATGCCAAAGATGTCAACCTGCAATCGGGCTTCAAAACCAAACTCCGCGAAGTATTCGCTCGCGTAAAAGTGGTGATTGACCTATATGTACTTAAAAAACAACCAAAGTTTTTGGGGGAGGAGATTGGGATTTGAGATTTGAGATGTTGGATGTTAGATTGGATGACCTTGATATTAATGTTTTTTCCAACAGGAAAAGGTCATTGAAATTACAAATCACAAAAAGCAAATCACAAAAAAAATCCAATTCAAAAGAAACTTCAAACCAACGTAACGAGTATGTCCGGGTTGATTTGTGTTTTGATTTTTTAGAATTGAACATTATTTGTTTTTTGTGAATTGTTTTTTGGCGCTAAAAAAAACGACAACTTGTTATTAAGTTTTGGTTTGTAAGTGTCTATTTTCTGCTGGAAGTAAAATAAATTACCCTCGTCCCCTGTCCCCCCAAAAACACTAACTTTGCCCCGTAAAAAAGACATTTTTAAACCCATCAATTCAAACAATTTATGAGAGAAGTTTTCATCGTTTCTGTCGCTCGCACGCCTATCGGAAGTTTTGGAGGAGTGTTGTCATCAATTCCCGCCACTGAACTGGGCGCTGTCGCGATTAAAAACGCGGTGCAGCGGGCAGGCTTAAAACCCGACCAGGTGGATGAAGTGTTCATGGGCAATGTCATCAGCGCCAACCTCGGACAAGCGCCCGCCA
This sequence comes from Chitinophagales bacterium, assembly GCA_041748615.1. Classification (GTDB taxonomy): domain Bacteria; phylum Bacteroidota; class Bacteroidia; order Chitinophagales; family CAIOSU01; genus JBGTCY01. The sequence goes on along the minus strand of JBGTCY010000206.1, from coordinate 14,506 downwards.
AACAAGCTACACTGGCAGCGGGACTTTCCAATCAGATTCCCACTACCACGATTAACAAAGTGTGCGCTTCCGGAATGAAAGCGATTATGATTGGCGCGCAAACGATTATGACAGGCGATAATGATGTGGTGGTTGCCGGAGGTATGGAGAACATGTCGAGAGCGCCATTTATGGTGGAAAAAGCGCGATACGGTTTTGGCTACGGAAATGGCGTTTTTTTAGACAGCATTGTCAGAGACGCGCTGCAAGACCCTTACAAGGGCTACATGATGGGCAACGCGGGGGAAGTGTGCGCCAAGAAATATTCCTTTAGCCGCGAAGCTCAGGATGCTTATGCGATTGAATCCTATAATCGTGCACACCAGGCTTACAAAGAAGGCGCATTCAAAGATGAATTGGTCGGAGTTGAAATCAAATCCAGAAAAGGAACGGAAGTCGTGAGTGAGGATGAGGAATATAAAAAGTTTGCACCCGATAAAATCCCAACCTTGCGCCCGGCTTTTGACAAAGAGGGAACTATTACCGCAGCAAACGCTTCTAAAATCAATGATGGCGCTGCGGCAGTGGTGTTGATGAGCGGAGAGAAAGTAAAAGAACTCGGATTGAGGCCGCTGGCGAAAATTCTTGCTTTCGCGGATGCCTCCCAGGAGCCTGAAATGTTTACCACCACGCCTTCCAAAGCGATGCCGAAAGCAATCGAGAAAGCAGGCTTGAAAATAACAGACATTGATTTTTTTGAAATCAATGAAGCATTCTCGGTGGTGGCGTTAGCCAATATCAAAGAAATGCAGTTGGACCCCGCGAAGGTGAATGTTTACGGAGGCGCGGTGGCATTAGGACATCCGGTGGGAGTGAGTGGCGCACGGATTACCATCACGTTGCTTTCAGCTCTGAAAAATAAAAATGGTAAAATCGGCTGCGCGGGAATTTGCAACGGTGGCGGTGGCGCTTCCGCGATTGTGATTGAGAAGTTGTAAGCTGAGTTGAATGTATGTAAAAGGTTTCTGATTTTTCAGGTTTCTAATAAAGCATAATTTCTTGTTCGCTTTAATAAGCGCCATCTGAAAGTTTTGTTTGCTGCAACTTACTCTGACCACATGTTAAATATCCGACCTTATCTGATTGACAAAAAATATTTAAAACATGGCAACAATTAAAATTCGTAGGTCAAAGGAATACTACAACTTAATGAGAGATTATAAAATCTTCATTGACGGACAACAAGTTGGGACAATAGCCAATGGGGAAACAAAAGATTTTGCAACTATGTCTGGACAACATATAGTGTCAGCAAAAATTGACTGGTGTTGCAGTCCAGAAGTTTCAATTAATATTAGCGATAATGAAACTATAAATTTGAAAGTTGGCGGTTTTAAAAAAGGCAACTGGTTAATGCCTATGGGACTTGGGATTATTGTTCTGCACGTTATCTTATCAAAGACTATGGACTTTAACTACACAGTTTTTCTACTCTTACCAATTCTTCTTTTACTGGGTTACTATTTGACAATAGGACGTAGAAAATATTTGACGTTAAGTGAAACAAAATGACGACTGAATATAACTCGACAGAAGGAAATTATATCGCATCCATCGGGTTTGCAAAATTGAGGCAAATACTTATCCCGCAACAGTTTTATTCATCAAGTATGCTTTGATGAAATCATCAAGGTCGCCATCAAGCACACCCTGCGCGTTGCTGGTTTCGTGTCCTGTTCTCACGTCTTTCACCAACTTGTAGGGATGCAATACATACGAGCGGATTTGTGAACCCCATTCGATTTTCATTTTGTTGCCTTCAACTTTATCCCGCTCTTCATTTTTCCTGCGCAGTTCCTGTTCATACAATCTCGACTTGAGGATGGTAATGGCTTTTTCGCGGTTTTGGTGTTGCGAGCGCGTTTCCTGGCATTCCACCACGATGCCGGAGGGCAGGTGTCGCACGCGCACGGCTGTTTCCACTTTGTTCACATTCTGACCGCCCTTGCCGCTCGAACGGAAAGTGTCCCAATCCAAATCAGCGGGGTTGACATTGATTTCGATGGTTTCATCCACCACCGGATACACAAACACGGAAGCAAAGGAAGTGTGCCTTCTTTGGTTGGCATCATAAGGTGAAATCCTGACTAACCGGTGAACGCCATTTTCTCCTTTGAGATAGCCGTAAGAGAACTCACCGGTAATTTCCAGCGTGGCGGATTTAATTCCCGCCACATCGCCATCCACGCGGTCAACCTCAATGACTTTGAAACCGCTTTTTTCGCCCCACATGAGGTACATGCGCATCAGCATTTCCGCCCAGTCGCAGCTTTCCGTTCCTCCGGCTCCGCTGTTGATTTCAATCAACGCGTTGAGCTGGTCTTCCGGATTATTCAGGGTGGATTTGAACTCTAAGTTGTCTAATTTCCTCAGCGCGAGTTCGTACTGCCGGTTCACTTCCGATTCTTCCGCTTCACCTTCTTTTTGAAATTCAAGCAACACGGCAGCGTCATCAACGGCTTGTTCAGCGTCACGGTAAATTTCAATCCATGTTTTATTGGACTTGATGGCTTTCAGCAGTTCTTCCGCTCTTGACGGGTTGTTCCAAAAGCCCGGCTCGGTGGTCAGTTTTTCTTTTTCGCGGTAATCCGCTTCCCGGTTAGCGATGTCAAAGATACCTCCTAAGCGAGGCAAGACGATCTTTAAGATCCTTTAATTGTTCTGATGTCATGATTGACGATTTTTTTGCCGGTGCAAATGTAATGCTTTTACAAGGCATTCATCCGCTCTACTTTCACCACAAAATATTTTGTTTCACCCCGCCAGGGAAAGATAGTGTAGCGTTTGATATAATGTAAATTGACCCGCTCTCCGCTCAGTGCTGCTTTCTCAAGTTCATCAATTAAATCAGGTCGTTTTTTTTCAATGGAAAAATCAAAAGTTTCAGCGATGGGGCTTGCTCCTTTCAATCCTCCAAACGCCTCAATGCTGATTTGTCCTTCGTAGGTTTTGAACAAGATGCCTTTTTTGCTCACGCGCAATACCTTGCCTGCACGGACACCCTCGTCATAAACACCCAGGTAAAGAAAACTGCTTACGGCAGCCAGAATTATAAAAAGGATAACTAATATTTTTGTCAGCATTTTTCTGACATTTGAACCCCCTGAATTTGTCATGATGTATTTTTTTGATGCTTAAAAAATAGCATTCGCTTTTGATATTTTTTGACCCCCCTGAAAACTTACAATCGTGAACTCAACCAACCCCCGTCCCTCGTCCCCCGTCCCCGGTCACTAATAGATAACAGAGTCCATTCAGAAACTGGATAAATTTGCTTTCACACCAAAACTCCATATTCTGAACAACACCGACACGATAGCTGCCCTTTCCACACCTCCCGGCATCAGCGCCATTGGCGTTATTCGGCTTTCCGGTGAAAAAGCTTTAAGCATCACAGAAAAAATTTTCAAAGGAAAAAAACTCACACAACAGCAGTCACACACGCTGCATCATGGCTGGATTACGGATGGGGAAGTGCGTATTGACGAAGTGGTGGCAGGTATTTTTAAAGCGCCACATTCCTACACGGGTGAAGACGTGGTTGAAATCTCCTGTCACGGTTCGCCTTTTGTGCTAAAGCGAGTCTTTGAATTGCTGATAGCGCATGGCGTGCGCCCGGCAACTCCCGGTGAATTTACACTCAGAGCGTTTCTCAACGGGAAACTTGACTTATCGCAGGCGGAAGCCATCGCGGATTTAATTGTTTCCGATTCGGAGGCGGCACGCAAAGCGGCTGTCAATCACATGCGGGGCGGCTTTTCCAAGGAAATACAATCTCTCCGGCAGCAGCTTATTGATTTTGCAGCGCTCATTGAACTGGAACTGGATTTCAGCGAAGAAGATGTGGAATTTGCCAACCGCGAACAACTCAAAAAACTCATCACTGAGTTAACCGTGCACCTCACGCGCCTCATCCAATCTTTCCGTTTGGGTAACGTCATTAAGCAGGGCGTGAATGTCGTGATTGCGGGTCGTCCCAACGCGGGAAAATCCACCCTGCTCAACTGTCTGCTGAACGAAGAGCGGGCGATAGTGTCTGACATACCCGGCACCACCCGCGACACGATTGAGGAAACGATGACCATTGATGGCGTTTTATTTCGCCTCATTGACACTGCCGGAATCCGCGATGCGCAGGACACGATTGAAAAAATGGGTGTTGAAAAAACATTTAAAAAAATCAGTCAATCCGGCATCATACTTTACATCTTTGATGCTTCAGCATTGAGCAAAGATGAGGTTGCCTTTGACCTGATGAAATTAAAGGCCGGAACCACTCCGGTGATTCTCGTTGGAAACAAAACCGATTTAATTCAAAATGAAGCAAGCATCAATGATTTCAAAACTCTGGGTGAAACAGTTTTTATTTCTTCAAAAGAAAGAAAAAATCTGGATGCGCTCACTCATGCACTCACTGATAAAATCAAGATGCAATCCTGGCAATCTGAAGATGCTATCGTCACCAACACCCGCCACTATGATGCTTTGCTTCGCGCCCGTTCCGCACTTGATGATGTCATGAACAGTCTGGCTCCCGGTATTTCCGGTGAATTACTGTCGCTTGACATCAGGCGTGCACTTGACGCACTCGGAACGATTACCGGGCAAGTTGTGACGGATGACCTTCTCGATTCAATTTTTACGCGATTTTGCATCGGAAAGTGAAGTGATTTTCTTTTGTTTATTTAATTTCTTGTTTTACTTGCATTTCAGCCGGACACCCTGCCTTTTATTTTCTCTTTTTTTGTTGTTATTTGGCTTTTTATTGTTGCTATTTTGTATCTTAGCAACAAGTTAACAACAAATAGCAACAAAAAATGAAAATACACCTAAGACAAAGAAAGCAATCAAAGAGCGGCAGCATTTCCCTTTATCTTGAAATCTACAAAGGCACTTCTACAACATCGGATGGAAAAGTGAAAGTGTTAAGAGATTATGAATATCTGAACCTCTACCTTGTTGACAAGCCAAGAAATCCTTTAGACAAACAGCAAAACAAGGACACCCTGAAACTTGCTGAAAGCATAAGAGCAAAACGGGAACTTGAAATAAAAAACGGGCTTTATGGCTTTGCCAGCGACTTTAAACAGAACACAAATTTTATTGACTACTTTAAAGAACTGACTGAAAAAAGATTGAAGCCAGACGGGAGCGGGAACTATGGAAATTGGGACAGCACACTAAAGCACCTAATCAATTTTGCCGGGACAAAAATTTCTTTCAGAGAGGTTGACAAACAGTTTTGTGAACGGTTTAAGGATTATTTGATTGATGAGGCAAAAACCATTGGCGGCAAAAATCTTTCAAGTTCAAGTACATCTTCTTATTTCACCAAGCTAAGAACCTGCCTTAATCAGGCGGTAGATGATGGCATTATTTTGACAAACCCTGCCCGGAAAGTTGCCACACCAAGAATTGTAGAGAACAAAAGAGAGTACCTGACATTGGATGAACTTAGGGCGGTTGCAAAAGCTGATTGCCGTTATGACGTGCTGAAAAGGGCTTTTCTGTTTTCCTGTCTGACCGGGTTGAGGTGGTCAGATGTTCAAAAATTGCAGTGGTCAGAGGTGCAGAAATTCAATGACGGGTGGAGAATTTCTTTTCATCAAAAGAAAACCAAAGGGCTGCAATATCTTGACATTTCAGAGCAAGCAAGAAACTATTTAGGCGAACCGGGCAAGCCGGATGACCGGGTTTTCACCGGGTTGAAATATTCAAGCTACCTGAATGTAGCTCTGCAACGGTGGATGATGGCAGCCGGGATAACAAAGCCTATCACATTCCATTGTGCAAGACACACCTTTGCCGTACTGCAACTTACTTTAGGCACTGAAATTTTTACCCTATCAAAACTATTGGGACACAGTGAGCTAAAGACTACACAGATATATGCAAAAATCATTGATGAGAAAAAGAGAGAGGCGGCAAATAAAATTCCTGACCTAACAATCTAAACCGATGGCACACCCTGAAAAAATTGAAAAATATTTCACTACTCAAAATGAGTATTGGAACAAACAAGCCCTTTCACTTTTCAAAGAAGCAAGTAAAAGCAATCTATTTACTGATATTGAAATTCCCTTACATTTCTTTTCAACTTATGAAAACATATTCTACAATCACAGGGCAAAGCCCTTGCAGGTTATGAGGCAGTTTATTGGAGAAATGCAGCAAAAAAAATTAAGTAATGAACAACAAGTTTTCATAATGGAACATCTTGCCCGTTATTTCAAAGACACAGTTTACACCGATGACAAAGGCAAAGAAATAAGTCTGAATAGTGTCATTACAATTTTGGAAACCGAACTATCAAAACTTGAACCCGTGCAAATCCAAAAGGCTGATGAGTTTGATTTTAAAAAAGACTTGCAAGCAGCCAACAAAATGGAGGACTTACCGGAAAGGCTTTTATTTCTGCAAAAGCGATTGAAGGAATATAAACAGCATAATGCAGGCAATTGGGCAGTGGTGGATTGGGATAGTACAGACAAAAAATATGAGGCTGAAATTCAATTTGTTCAGGATTGTTTGAAGATAGAGCCAAAGCAAAGCCAAAATCTTTCAGATTGTGAAGGGATAAGTAAAATTGATTGGCAATCTGATGAAAGGTTAATTCCATATCTTATTTATCTTCTAAATGAGGCAGGTTTTCTGAAAGAAAGAAATCAGTTTGCATTTATAGAAAAACACTTCACTGCAAAGGGTAAACCGATAAAAAGAAAAAACCTGAAAGCGAACTACCAGCAAGCTGATTATTTGAATAAAAAATTAAGTAAAACACCTAAAGAAATAAAGCAACTCAATGAGGCGGTTGAGAAACTTAAAGAGATGCAAGCCATATTAGACTCTCTCTAAAAAACACTATACCAGCAAAGCGGTAAAGCCAATGGTAAAGCCGGTATAGCATTATTCTTTCCCTATATATTTTTCTTTGCAAGGCAATTGCAGCTAAGGACTTGCAAGTCCATTTCACTAACCCAAAAATTTTTAGTGTATGGACAAATTACAAAGTATTGATGAGCGGTTGAGTAACATAGAAACTCTACTACTCTCACAGAAAACAGTTTTGAATTTTGATGAGGTAGCGGTTTACACCGGGCTTTCAAAATCACACCTCTACAAACTCACTTCAACGGGTGGTATTCCCTGCTACAAGCCCACAGGTAAGCACATCCGATTTGATAAGGCAGAGATTGACCGATGGCTTTTGCAGAACAAGAAAAAAAGCAATGCAGAGATTGACGGTGAAGCAAGCACTCATGTAACCCTTAAAAAATCAAAGCAATGATAGCGGCATACTACAAGCTGCAATCATTGTCAGATATGGCAAGGGCAGCAAACAAAATCAGAAGCAAGGCACGTCTTGACTGCATCGGATTTGTTGACCGGGTGCAGGGCGGTTACAAAGGGTTGGAAGCGTTCAGAAATTCAAAGGGACAGTTGGCTTTCTACAAGACACCTGCACGGGACATTGTAGAGGCACACAGCAAGCGGTTAGCTGAATGGACATTGACTAATAACAGTCTGAACCTGTCAAGCCTCTACATCGAGGACACCGATTTTATGCAGTATGCCTATGGCTATCCAAATGCAAAAAGCCATTTGAGCAATGGCACGGCAAACCCTTTGTTCCCGTTCAGGAATGATGGCTACTTGTTCACGGTCAATGCAGACTATTCAGAAATCGAATTGCTGATTTTTCCTGATGGCAGAAATCTGATACATTCCTACTATCAGCGACTTATTGACGGTGCATTTGATGAGGACTTACAACGGTGCAGGGATGAGGCAAATCCATATTTCCCTTACTTGGGCTTATAGTAAGCTGCACCGATTGACAAAAACTGTCAATGATGTTTGACACGGTTAAACTTTGGCTACCGATGGAACGGGCAGGTAAAACAGATTTACTTGCCCGTGTTCCGGTGCATCTGCAAGACATTACACAGCATCAAAAGGAAAGCGGTGAAGCATACATAAGCGGACAGTTGAGAAACTACCGGGTGAATGTTTCAGAGCGTGGCGTTTCATTCAAAGGCAGCCTTGCAAAGTATTTCCTGAATGACAACTATCAGACATTAAACAGAGGGGACAGCCAACGGGCTTTTGAAATGATGACTGATGAAATTCATTTGCCGATTGTCCGGGCTTTGGTTAGGCAGATTGACTTTGCCCAAAATTTTACAATGCAGTATGCACCGGAAGCCTATTACAATTATTTGGGCGACTGTCAGTATTACAAGCGATTGACACAGCCACAGAGTTTGTATTACAGCAACGGGCAACGGGTGAAACTTTTTTACAACAAAATTGCAGAGGGGAAAAAAAGCGGTCAGCCTATTCCTGGAATTTGGAACGGTGCAAATGTTTTGAGATATGAAATGAGATTTACAAGCCGTCTGCCTTATCAATTCAATTTGCCTGAAATCACGGCTGATTTGCTCTACAATGAAAGATTTTACATTGACTTGGTAAACAGGTGGGTACAGGAATATGAAGCGATAAACAAGCTACATTCGATTAACTTTAATTTATCAAATATGAAAAGCCCTAAAGACGTTATCAGGCAGTTTGCATTATTGAAGATTAAAGAAATCGGTCAATCAAATGCCATGCAGTTGGTGGAAGATTTGAGGGCAAAGAAAGCATTTGAAAAGCCTGAATATTATTCCCGGCTGAAAAGGGACATTAAGAGCCTCTGCAAAGAGCCTGAACTAACTTCCACAGTTGACCTTGTTACTGAATTGGATAAAAAAGTGAGGGCTGCAAAACAGTTTTACCGATGAGGGGAAAGACACTTGAAATTTTAATTAGTGTGTGCAAGCAACTACCAAAGGGGACATTGCCATTTGAAAAGGCAATCAGAAAACTGCCAAAGCATGAACAAAAAAGAGGCAGGGACTTTCAGCGTTACATTATGGAAATAGCAGAGAGGGAAAAATATAAATGCTTATAGTAAGATGTTTTCATTGACAAAAACTGTCAATCTAAAGTAGATTAAAATAGATGGCACAAGGTATCAAAACAGGCGGGCGTGAAACGGGGACACCCAACAAGCTAACCAAAGAGCTAAGAGAAATCCTGAAAGATTTGATGCACCGGGAATTGGAAGCATTGCCGGAACGTCTTGAAAAATTGGAAGGTAAAGAGCGTTTGGAAATCTTGGTGAAGTTACTGCCCTATGTTTTGCCCAAAGTAGAGCCTGTCAGCATGGATAAAGGTGAACCGGGCGATTGGGGCGATTGGAATAATTAATATACTGAATGTGTCAATATCTGCATTTTCTGTCTGTCTTTGTTGCTAATCTACATTTTTAAGGGTTAAAATCAGTCTGAAACCCTTTATTATCAATACTTTCAGCAATGAACTTCACTTTTTGCATCGGAAAGTGAAGTAGTGACGCGAAAAAATCCCCCAAAATATTTGAATTTTAAATTTTCCTGTATTTACCAATTTCGAAAACCGCAACGCAGATTTTCGAACCCAAAATAATCATCGCTCTACAATGAGTTACCTGCTAAAAGATATTTATTCCGTTGCATTTTATGAAAAATTTTCTGCGATTGCCGGTGATGTGATTCCTTCGTATGACCGGAAAAAATTCATTCAATCCATTTTTGATAAAAACTGGAAACAGCGGGAATTGAAAGACCGGATGAAACATACTTCATTCGTGTTGCATCAATTTTTGCCCGACAATTTTGAAACAGCGGCAACGATGATTGAAAAGATGATTGATAGATTGGAAGAAAAAAGATTTATTGAATCAAGTCTTGAATTCATGTTTTTACCCGACTATCTCGAAACTTACGGCATTGACCATTTTGATGCTTCCGTAAAATCAATAGAACGTGTAACTCAATTCACCAGTTGCGAATTCGCGGTGCGTCCGTTCATTATCCGGTATGGGGATAAAATGGTCAATCAAATGCACCGATGGTCGTTGCATGAAAATCACAAAGTAAGGCGGCTATCCAGCGAAGGCATTCGTCCCCGGCTGCCGTGGGCAATCGCGCTGCCGGAGTTGAAAAAAAATCCGGCTCCGATTTTACCGCTGCTGGAAAATTTAAAAAACGACACCTCTGAATTCGTGAGGCGCAGCGTTGCGAATAATTTGAATGATATTTCAAAAGACCATCCCGGAGTTGTGATTTCCATCGTAAAAAAATGGAAAGGAATCGGAAAAGAAACAGATGCCCTGATTAAACATGGCTGCCGCACATTACTCAAGAAAGGTCATCCTGAAATTTTAAAATTTTACCGGTTGAGCAACAGTGACAAGCTGAAAGTTTGCGGGTTTAAAATTTTAACTCCGAAAGTAAAAATCGGAGAGTCATTGGAATTTTTATTTACTGTTCATAATCAGGAATTAAAAGCGCAAACCATCAGGCTGGAATATGGCATTTATTATCTCCGGCAAAACGGAACATCTTCAAAAAAGGTTTTTAAAATCAGCGAGAGGATATTGCAGTCGAATGAAAAAATTAAAATGACAAAAAAGCAAAGTTTCAAAATCATTACCACCCGAAAATTTTATAAAGGACAGCACCAACTTTCATTGATTGTCAACGGGCTGGAAAAAAGTACCGCCAAATTTGAATTAGAATAGCAGTTTATCCTGAAAGAAATGTAAAAAACGAACTGGGTTTATTTTTCTCTTTCAAAGATTTTTTTTCTTTTAGCCGGAGTTTTCATTTGTTCCGTTATTTTTGCACCGCAAAACCAACAACATGACAAAAGTAAAACTCGCTATCAACGGCTTCGGACGAATCGGACGACTTACCGTTCGCATCCTGAAGCAATATCATCCCGATGTGGATGTTGTCGCCATCAATGATTTGACTGACGCGCCCACCTTGGCGCACCTCTTTAAATATGACACCGCGCATGGCAGGTTCAATGGCGAGGTTTCTGTTGAAACGGATGGCATCAAAATCAATGGCGACCTGATGAAGGTGTATGCTGAGAAAGACCCGTCAAAACTGCCTTGGAAAGAGTTGGGTGTGGATGTGGTGCTGGAAGCCACCGGCAGGTTTACTGACAAAGAAAAAACATCATTGCATTTGAATGCCGGAGCTAAAAAAGTAGTGATTTCAGCTCCAGGAAAGGGCGACATCAGAATGGTGGTGTTGGGCGTCAATGACCATGAGATTACCAAAGATGACCGGATTCTCTCCAATGCTTCATGCACTACCAACTGCCTTGCCCCGATGGTGAAGGTCCTGGACGAAGCGCTCGGCATCGAATACGGATTAATGACCACCACCCACGCTTTCACGGCTGACCAGCGGTTGCAGGATTCGCCTCATTCGGATTTGCGCAGGGCAAGAGCCGCGTCACATAACATTGTGCCTACCTCCACAGGCGCAGCATCTGCGGTGGGAAAAGTATTGCCGCATCTGAAAGGCAAACTGCATGGTTCCGCCATGCGCGTGCCCACGATTACCGGCTCGGTCACTGAACTGAACGCGATTGTGAAGAAAACCGCCACTGCGGAAGAAGTGAACGCGTTTTTCAAAAAAGCGGCAAGCTCCGGCAGTCTGAAAGGGATTCTGAAATACAGCGAAGATCCGCTCGTTTCTTCCGACATCATTGGCGACCCGCATTCCTGCATTTTTGATTCAGGTCTGACGATGGTCATGTTCAACATGGTGCGGGTGACAGGCTGGTATGACAATGAAGCCGGCTATTCACACCGCGCTGCCGACCTTATCAGCAAACTGGGAAAAATGTAACGATAAAGCAATCCTGTCGCCTGCTCAATTTATCTTTTCACGGACTGATTCTTATTGTATGAAAACCATTAACTCCTTTAATTTTTCGGGTAAAAAAGCCCTTGTGCGCGTGGATTTTAATGTGCCGCTCAACGAACAGTTTCAAATCACGGATGATTCGAGAATGAAAGCGGCTGTACCCACGATTCAAAAAATCCTGAATGACGGAGGGGCGGTGATTCTGATGTCGCATTTCGGACGACCGAAAAATGGTCCTGAAGAAAAATTTTCATTGAAACATCTTCTGCCGCATCTTTCATCGCTGCTTGGAGTGAATGTGCAGTTTGCAGATGATTGCATTAGCGCTTCCGCTGCTGAAAAATCCGCTGCCTTGAAATCCGGGGAGGTGTTGTTGTTGGAAAACACACGTTTTTATAAAGAAGAAACCAAAGGCGACAGGGACTTTTCTGAAAAACTTGCCGCGTTGGGAGATGTGTATGTCAATGACGCTTTTGGCAGCGCGCATCGCGCACATGCATCCACAACCGTTGTGGCGGAATTTTTCAGCTCTGAAAACCGGCTCTTCGGAAAACTGATGGCTGCGGAAGTAGCGAGCGCGGGCAAAGTGCTGCGGAATGCCGAAAAACCTTTCACCGCCATTCTCGGTGGCGCGAAAGTTTCTGACAAGATTATGATTATTGAAAACCTGTTGGACATCGCGGATAACATCATCATCGGGGGCGGCATGGCTTACACTTTTCACAAAGCATTGGGCGGCAAAGTGGGGAAATCATTGGTGGAAGAAGACAGGCTCACCACCGCGAAAGAACTTATTGACAAAGCGCGTGAAAAAAAGGTAAACATCATCCTGCCGAAAGACTCTGTGGTTGCCGATAAATTTTCCAATGACGCCAACATTCGCAATGCGTCCAGCAATTCCATTCCTGATGATTGGATGGGTTTGGACATCGGGAATGAATCGGTCAATGATTTCCGAAACGTCATCCTCAATTCAAAAACGATTCTCTGGAACGGACCGATGGGAGTTTTCGAAATGGAAAATTTCAGCAACGGCACAAAAGCCATCGCCTCCGCGATTGCGGAAGCTACGCTAAACAACGCCTTTTCATTAGTTGGTGGCGGTGATTCCGTAGCCGCTGTCAACCAACTCGGCATGGCAAATAAAATCAGCTACGTTTCAACAGGCGGTGGCGCGCTCCTCGAATTCTTCGAAGGCAAAAAGTTGCCGGGTGTTGCCGCGATTGAGGGGTAGTTTTTTTGACGACAGACTACGGACGACAGTCCACGGTAGATTATCCACAGACCACAGTGATGATTCCTGTTATTGTATTTCAGTTTCTAAATTAGAGTGATTCACCCGCGCTCGTGTCCCGCGAGCGTGAGGTATCCGGCAGCCTCCGACTGTGGGATTTCGTCTGCTTTGTTTTTGACATACCTCGGCAAGATGCCGGATAATAGTTCCCACTCGCCAGAGGCGGGGGCGGAGCGTTGCTCTCGCTCGCCTCTGGCGAGCGTGCGCTATCAACCAGCCTCCGGTTGAATTTTACACAATGCATCTACTATCTAAAGTCTAAATTTTTTTTCCATACCAAAATCCTCAAAATAACTGTACATGAACTTTAATTTTCACATCTTTGAAAAACGATTAAATTGAAGCACTGAAATAAAAACCCTTGAACAGTTTTTTTCTCTTCATCGTCAACCGCCACCAGGACATTGTCCGCTATCTCATCATCCTCTCCGCAATGGTGGTCATTTCATTGCTGTTTCCGAAAATGGGTGTGTTCAAGTATGAATTTGAAATCGGCAAGCCCTGGAAATATGAAAACCTTATCGCGCCTTTTGACATCGGCATCCGCAAAACCTCAAACCAGATGGAAGAAGAGCGCGAATGGCTGCTGGAAGGTTTTTCGCCTTATTACCGTTTTGACGAGCAGACAGCGATAGAGCAGCAACAAAAGTATATTCAAAATTTCAATGAAAAAATCCGGGAAACGGAAAATGAAAAACCGGTAATTGATTCAACGTATGCCATTACGCTTGGAATAAAAATTCTGGAAAGCATCTATGCAGTTGGAGTCATTAACCTGATTGAAGAACATAAGTCCTTTTCTCCGTCACGGGAGCTCAACATCCTCCGGCAGGAAAATGTTGCTGAAAAAAAACTGCTGAGTGATTTATACACTATCAAAGAGGCGTTTGATTTCACCCGCGACAGCCTGAAAACCAATAAAAGGGAATACTTGGGGTTTTTATTGCCGCTGATTGAACAGTCGCTTGCCTACAACGTGTTTCATGACGCGGTGACCACCGAAAAATTTCAATCGCAGTTGCTGGATAACATTTCCATCAACCGCGGCAAAGTGCAGGAGGGCGAGTTAATCGTTTCCAAAGGCGCGATTGTGACCCCGGAAAAGTATCAGATGCTGGTTTCTTTCCGCGAGGAATATGAGGGCAAAGTTTTCGGTATTAAAAAAATTCAAATTATTTATTTCGGCAATTTCCTGCTCACGCTCATCGTACTGACAATTTTTTCGGTTTTTCTGAAAATTTTTTCACCCGATGTGTGGGAGAGCAATCGCAAACACCTGCTGGTGTTTTTACTCATCACGCTGATGATTCTGCTCATCAGTACCTTGGTGAAAACCGACCTGCCCATTCTTTATGCCATACCTGTTTGTATTGTCGCCATCGTGCTGCGCACATTTTTCGGCACCACCCTCGCGCTCCAC
>JBGTCY010000205.1:0-26715 GCA_041748615.1 Chitinophagales bacterium | reverse complement strand
CATCGGTGGGTCCGAGCACGTGATTCACAAATTCGCGTAAAGCGCCTGCCCGCTGGGGGAATCGCACAATAAAATAATGTTTCAGCCCTTCGTAGAGCATCGAGCGCTCTTTGATTTCGGCTGTGCGCATGATGTCGTTGTTGCCGCCACTGATAATACACACCACATTTTTTTTTTTGATTTTTTCGCGGTAAGCTTCCAGCGCGCTGACGGACAACGCGCCCGCGGGTTCCACCACCATCGCCTCTTCGTTGTAGAGTTTGAGAATCATCGTGCAGATTTTTCCTTCGGGAACTAATGTGATTTCATCCAGCACTTCGCGACCGATGCTGAACGACAATTCACCAACCCGCTTCACGGCTGCGCCATCCACGAAGTTGTCAATTTCATCAAGCGTCACCAACTTACCTTCATGCAGTGAACGGTACATGGCAGGTGCGCCTTCCGGTTCCGCTCCAATGATGATCGTGGCGGGACTAAGTTGTTTAAAACAACTGCCAACTCCCGCGGCAAGACCACCACCGCCCACCGGCAAAAATAAATAATCAATTGGCTCTTTCATGTCGTCCAGAATCTCCAGCCCGACCGTGCCCTGTCCTTCCATCACTTTTTCATCTTCGAAAGGATGAATAAACACTTTGTTGTTTTTCTTGCAATCGTCCATCGCCACGCGGTAGGCATCGTCAAATGTATCGCCCGAAAGCACGACCTCCACAAAGTCACCGCCAAACATTCTCACCTTGTCAATTTTCTGTTTGGTCGTTGGATTGGGCATGTAAATTTTTCCGTGGATGCGCAGCGTGTTGCAGGAAAACGCGACTCCCTGCGCGTGGTTGCCCGCGCTGGCGCACACGATGCCGTTTTCAGATTCCTGTTGGCTGAGTGATGATAATTTGTTGTACGCGCCTCTGAGTTTGTAAGAGCGTACCACCTGCAAATCTTCGCGCTTCAGGAAAATGTTGCATTCAAATTGCTGTGAAAGATTCGGGTTGTGCATCAGCGGGGTGTGCATCACTACGCCTTTCAGTTTTTCCCGCGCCTGGCGGATTTTTTCAACGGAGATTAGTTGTGTTTGCGTGTTCGGATTCATCATGCTGTGTTGTTAGCTTTTGGGTGTTTGCATATATTGCGCGATGGTGCGTTCGTTTTCGGAAGCGCTGTTTTCAAAGGCTGAAATAACGCGGTGCCGTTCCTCCCGCGTTTTATTCTGACTCAGCTTTTTCTTGAATTGCAATTCGTCCACATGAATTTCAAAGGCAACGATTCCCTGAAGCATCTTGCGCTTATAATCCATCGGTAATTTTTGCCATTGCTCAAGATAGGCTGTTTCATATTGAACAATCATTTTTTCAAGCAGGTGCAGACATTGCTCGTCACCATCCAAAATTACTCCACGACCGTAAGCATGAACGGAGAGATAATTCCAGGTGGGGACGTTGAGTTCTTTTGAATAAAATTTCGGGGAAATGTAGGCGTGCGGCTCGGTGAAAATCACGAGTGCTCTTTTTTCGGTGAAATGCTGGTGTTGTGGGTTTGGCTTCGCGAGGTGTGAACTTAAAACAATATTTTCCCCGCGCGTTTCAACGATGAAAGGCAGATGGGTGGCAACCGGCACTTCGTTTTCGCTGGTGATGATAGCGGCAAAACTGTATGCCCCCATGAAAGCGAGGGCTTCCTGCCGGTTATGGGATTGAAAGTGTTTTGGGATGTACATCAGTTAATTTTTATTTGCTACGAATGCACGAATGATTACTAAAACTATTTTATGTTGATTTGAAATAGACAATGAAGTTCGCTGAAAATAAATTTGATGCAATAAATAAATCTGCGAGAATCAACAGAATAAATAGAAGCATCAGCACATCAGAGGAGTTTCTGCGGAAATCTTGGATTAACGGTGGGGGTTAATATCATAAATTGTTTTTTCATAATTTTGATATATCCTGCTTTATTACATTCTCAAATAGAAATAAAAACATGGAAAACTACGGTGGTTTAATAGAGGTAAATCCTAAAGTAATGATGGGAAAACCTGTCGTCAAAGGAACACGACTGACGGTTGAATTGATTTTACAATCGCTTGCTGCCGGTGAATCCGTTGAAAATCTTTTAAAGTCCCATCCCCGACTTACGAAAGAGGGCATTTATGCGGCATTATCATTCGCTGCCGATTCGCTCAAGGGTGAAAACATCTACCCGGTTGCAATATGAAATTTTTAGCTGATGAAGGCATTGACCGAAGCATTGTTGACGGGTTAAGGAACTTGGGACATGATGTATTTTACGTTGTCGAGCAAGCGCGTTCCCTGGATGATGAAATAATTCTCGGAAAGGCGAATGAAGAAAAGCGCATTGTTATTACCCGTGATAAAGATTTTGGTGAGCTTGTTTATCGTATGAATAAAGCTCATGCAGGCGTAATACTTATCCGGCTGGAAGGTTACGATACCATAAAGCGCGGAGAAGTAGTGTGTAAGCACATTGAAAAATACAGCAGTGAATTGGAGAACGCTTTTACGGTGATTCAAAAAGGTGTAATCAGAATTCGATAATCACTCCTATATGGGAAACGAAAAGCATTCATATCATCTTTGGCATGGGAATACACCGGCAAGCCGTTGATGATGTATTGCACCAGTCCGTCTTGTTCATACACGCCAACACAATCTGAGATCATCTTGGCGCCTTTGGGAAATAGGGGAAATTGTAGTTGCATCCCGCCAAATTACCGCATCCTTATTTTGCGACAAATACCTTGTTGTTATGAAGCGGGGTAAGGAGGTCTGAATCTATATTTGGCTTTGGAAGATTTGTCTTTTGCAACAGTAATCATTGCTTCCGAAATATCAATACCAACGATTTCATGCCCTTTCTCCGCAATCGGAATAGTTATTCTTCCCGTTCCGCAAGCTAATTCAAGAATAGGAGAACCATATTTATCCGCCATTTTCGAGTAAAATACTACGTCTGTATCAAATGTGTTCAAAGCATCATAATGCTTGCCGTCTCTATAAATCTCTTTATGGTCAATTGGATTCATTTTGAAATTTCAATGTTTCATCCTTCAAACAAGCGGGATACTCACTTCTCCGCCCGTTAAAAATTACAAGCGGATTTCCAAACTTCAACTTACCGATTATCCACCCGCTTTTCTTTAAAGGCATGTTATGGGCTGTGTTGCTTTACTATTCTTTGTATTACAATTCCATTTTTGTTGTCTCGTATTTTAATTATATAAACTCCAAAATCAAAACCGGAGATGTCTATATTCACTGATTTTGCGAAAAAATTTGTACTTTCCCTACGCATAGCGCAAGTTTGCGCGATTGCCTTTTGCGCTAGATAACTTGTGCTCACCATTCGTAAGTTTTTAACTTACCCGCTTAAAATTCAACATACCCCCGTTCATTCAAGTCTTCGAGCGTTTGCTTGAGTACAAGCGAGACTTAGATGCAATGATATGCAGCAAGTCTTTCGACGTGCCGCGCAGAAGGGCTGCCATTATACACAAGGTGATGCCGCCCCGCTAATGAATCCGTGAGGGATGACAGGATTATTTCCGCACTGGCGATTGCCCCCTCCATGAATATTTGTATCTTGTGATTTAGAAACAAGAAGAGCCCCGCCAAAGGCGGGCAGGCAATGTGAAGGGAGACTTTCATCCCGATAATTATCGGGAGTTCTGTGGGAACGCAGAGGTGAAATTCCTCCGCGTGACCCTGATTAGCGGCAAGTTTTCCGGAAATAATTCATTAACTTGACAACATCCAAATCTAAAACAGACAAAATGAAAACAAAAAAGACATTCGCGGCAATCATTTCTTTTTGCATTTTTTCTTCTGCATTATTTTCTCAATCCTTGCCGGCTTATGTGCCTGCTGATGGACTCTTGGGTTGGTGGGGGTTTTCAGGTAACGCTCATGATGAAAGCGGAAACGGAAACAACGGAGTGGTGAATGGCGCATCGCTTACTGCCGACAGGCATTCCATCCCTAACAGCGCTTATAGTTTTAATGGCACAACAGATTACATTGAAGTGGCTGACACACCAACATTGCGGCTCAACAATACTGACTTCACCTTCTCCTTTTGGGTTAAAATAGATACATACACTACACCTGCCACAGCATTCATTGTAAAAAGGAATAGTGGTAATTATAACGGGTGGTTATTGGTTGCGAATAGCGCTTTCAACAACCGGCTGGAGTTAAAAACATCGCAGGGAGCTGACCCCCGGTTATTCAGCGATTCAACTCTTTCAGAAAGTGTTTGGCATCATGTTGCGTTAGTTTATCATCAGACTTCAACCGTTGATTTTTATTTTGATGGGATTCTTTCAAGCAGTCATCCGGTCGGGGGGTTATCTTTTAGTGCAAATTGCACTGCTGCCATGCGTTTCGGACATGATACACAAACGCCACCCGGCAGTTACTTTTTAAATGGCTCGATGGATGACATCGGAATTTGGAATATTGCCCTTTCTGCTCAGGAGATTTTAAATTTATATTTAGAAACTACAACATCTGTAAATCAATTAGGGGAAACAAATTTTGGATTTTATCCTAATCCGGCTAATGATGTCATCTATATTTACGCAAATGCAAATGCAAAAGAAACTCCAATGAGAATATCAGATATCACAGGAAGGACTATAAAAACAGGATATGTTAATGAGTCTAATTCAATAGATGTTTCAATGCTTCATCATGGAATATATTTCCTTCATATCGGAGGCCAAACTCAAAGCACACGAAAGTTTGTCAAACTATAAATCCCTGTAAACTCATTTCAGGATTTATTTCAAAAACCGTAAACTTTTTTTAGGACGAGACACCTTCGCATAGCGCAAGTTTTGCGCGCTTGCGTTTCGCGATGGATAACTTGTGCTAACCATTCGTAAGTTTTTAACTTACCCTGTGTCTTAAAAAATTCAACATTCGAACAAGCAGGCTTTCCCTCCATGCCATCGCATCAATGCTTGCGCGAGCACCGTGGTCTGTGGTCTGTTAACCGTGGTCTGTTGACTATTTATTATTCTTATCCACCTCTTCAAATTCAACATCCGTAACATCGTCAGCGGTTTTGCCGCCTGCATCCTGATTGCCATTCGGAGCGCCTGCATCACCGGGTTGTCCCGGTTGCGCCTGTTGGTTGTAGAGGTCTTGTGAAGCAGCCGCCCATGCATCGCTCAGCTTTTTGGTAGCGACATCTATCGTGTTCAGGTCTTTGTTGGCGTGCGCGATTTTCAATTCTTTCATCGCTTCTTCAATCACCGCTTTTTTATCGGCAGGCAACTTTTCGCCATATTCTTTCAACTGTTTTTCAGTCTGGAACACCAAGGAGTCGGCAGTGTTGAGCTTTTCCACTTTTTCACGCTCTTTCTTGTCGGAATCTTCATTGGCTTTCGCTTCCGATTTCATTTTTTCAACCTCGTCTTTGCTCAAGCCGGTGGATGCTTCAATGCGGATGCTTTGTTCTTTGCCGGTGCCTTTGTCTTTCGCGCTCACTTGCAAAATACCGTTTGCGTCAATATCGAAGATGACTTCAATCTGCGGAATGCCTCTTGGCGCTGGCGGAAGACCATCTAAGTGAAATCTGCCGATAGTGCGGTTGTCTTTTGCCATCGGACGCTCGCCCTGCAACACATGAATCTCAACCGAAGGCTGACTGTCGGCAGCGGTAGTAAACACCTGCGATTCTTTTTTCGGGATGGTCGCGTTGGATTCGATAATTTTCGTGAATACACCACCCATCGTTTCAATGCCGAGCGAAAGCGGAGTGACGTCCACCAGCACGATGTCGTCTTTCACATCACCGCTCAAAATGCCGCCCTGAATCGCTGCGCCCAATGCCACCACTTCGTCAGGGTTCACACCTTTGGAAGGTTTTTTACCAAAGAATTTTTCGACCACTTCCTGAATTTTCGGAATCCTCGTTGAGCCTCCGACCAACACCACTTCGTTGATGTCGGAAGGTTGATAGCCCGCGTCTTTCAATGCGGCACGGCAGGGTTCAAGTGTCCGTTCAACGAGTTTGTCTGCAAGTTGTTCAAACTTTGCGCGGCTCAGTTTTTTCACAAAGTGCTTGGGCACTCCGTCCACTGCAGTGATGTAGGGCAGGTTGATTTCCGTTTCGCTCGATGAAGAAAGTTCGATTTTGGCTTTTTCAGCGGCTTCTTTCAGGCGCTGCAACGCCATCGGGTCTTTTCTTAAATCAATATTTTCATCTTTCTTGAATTCGTCCGCGAGCCAGTCAATCAACACCTGGTCGAAATCGTCACCACCGAGGTGGGTGTCGCCATTGGTGGATTTTACTTCAAACACGCCATCGCCCAATTCGAGAATGGAAATATCGAAGGTGCCGCCACCGAGGTCAAACACCGCGATTTTCATGTCCTTGTGACGCTTGTCCAAGCCGTATGCCAGCGCGGCAGCGGTAGGTTCGTTAATGATACGTTTCACTTTAAGTCCCGCGATTTCTCCGGCTTCTTTCGTTGCCTGGCGCTGCGAGTCATTAAAATAAGCGGGCACGGTGATGACCGCTTCCGTCACTTCATGACCGAGATAATCTTCAGCCGTTTTTTTCATTTTTTGCAACACCATCGCGGAAATTTCCTGCGCGGTGTAGAGGCGACCGTTGATGTCCACGCGAACGGTGTCATTATCGCCTTTCTGCACATTGTAAGAAACTTTTTTGGATTCCTCGGAGACTTCGCTGTAGCGGTGTCCCATGAATCTTTTAATGGAGGAGATGGTGTTTTGCGGGTTGGTGATAGCCTGGCGTTTAGCCGGGTCACCGATTTTGCGTTCACCGTTTTGAAGAAAGCCTACTACTGAAGGAGTGGTTCTTCTGCCTTCGTCATTTTGAATAACGACCGGCTCACTGCCTTCCATGACGGCAACGCACGAGTTGGTGGTGCCCAGGTCAATTCCGATTATTTTGCCCATTTGATTGAATTTATTTTTTCTGTTTTTAAAAATCTTTCAACCGTCAGTCAATGATTATGCCTTTACATTTTTTGGGGTAAAAATGGCACATTCAGGCAGGTAATTCAGATTGAAACGGGTAAAATGTGACAATAAGGCAGATTTGAAGTCATTCACAAATTGTGTCAACGAAATTCAAATTTTTGGTAAGCGAGCCGCAGGACAATGAATCCAACGTGCGCGGATTGAACTTCACTCCGCTCCTTGATTTAAGGTAGCGGCTGGAAAAAATACCTAAGCCGTTTTCTACATTCGTATATTCAGGTTTCACCTGCAGGGAGGTGATGCCGGTTTGCGCGTTGCTGACATTAATGTAATTAAATAACTCCTCCGCGCCTACATAAAAAACAACTTCCACGGGGTCGTCAGCGGTTTTGCGCCTGAGTTCCGAATTTGCAGTGAGGCGTGTTGGCAGAAAATTGTAAAACTGTTTCGGGTCAAAACGAAAGACCATGCTTTCACCTCCGTTGGTCGTGTTGGAGGTTAGATTATTTGAAAGCAGCCAATCCACAGAGAGCGTATCCACCTGGGAGGGGGAGTTGACATTCCATTCTAAATAATGAAATCTGAAAATCAACTGGTAAATTTTTCCTCCGGGAGCGGAGCGCCAGTTAAAGTCAATGGTATTCAAAGCGTTCATGTTCAGTTGAAAACCGGGTTGCGGAAAAAGGATGTCAAAATCCCTGACGATGGGTGTTTGCGCTTTCACCGTGTGCCCGGTGCGCTGATTCAAAAAAGTAAGCGTATAAGTTTGTGTCTGATTCAGATTTTCAGAAAACCGGTAAACATAGTTGGGGCTGTCCACAAAAATACCTTCAGTTTTCGGCAGACCAATCAGCGCGGCATCAATTTTTTCCAGCAAAATACTTTGACCGCCTCTTTCAATTTTCACCTCCACACTGTCATCATAATAAAGCGCGTTCGGGTCTTGCGCGAGAATGAGCGCACTGGTATTGGGTTCTAAAAAACCCTTAAACACCTGGACATAATGAGTATTGTCAGACGGATTTAATAGTCCGTAAACAATCGTGACTTCTTCATAGTCAGCGATGATGTCCAAATCATTGGAGCAGGAAACAAAAAAACAGGAAATTAAAAGTGCCGGCAATAGCTTTTTCATAGAGGCGGCAAAAATAGGTGATTCCAAGATACATGGGGGTTGTGTGAATTATTGCAGGTATCTACCATTTTATTCTGAGAGGGGGCGAGGGACGGATGAAGAGGGCAATCAGAATTAAGTAAAACAATCACTATTGCTTTGGAAACAGAAAACAGTTCGGACACCTTCTCGGAGAATGGCGGGATGAGGCTTGTCCGGGAAAGTGCAGATGTGAGGCGTTGACAAAATACAATTTTCTCAAAATCCCATCCATAGACTCCGTTTCACAATATTAATTCGGAAATTTACCTTTGCTTTCCATTTTCATTCCCGCATGATTTCACAACGCTCCGTCAATCACATTCTGGAAACCGCCCGTATCGAGGAGGTTATCGGGGATTATGTGCGTCTGAAAAAAAACGGCTCCAACATGATTGGGTTATGCCCGTTTCATAATGAGAAAACGCCTTCTTTCAGCGTTTCACCATCAAAAGGGATTTACAAATGTTTCGGTTGCGGGGCTGCCGGCAATGTTTCCAAATTTATCATGGAGCATGACCGGATGACCTACTGGGAATCACTGCGGCTGTTGGCAGAAAGGTATCAAATCGAAATTGAAGAAACGAATTCGGAAAGCCCTGAAGAAAGGGCTGAAGAAAATCTGAAAGAAAGTTTATTGGTTGCCAATGGATTCGCTCAGAAATTTTACGCTGATTTTTTGTTGAATTCAGATGAAGGTCAATCTGTCGGGATGAGTTATTTCACAGAGCGCGGTTTCCGAGATGACACGATCAAAAAATTTCAACTCGGATTTTCTCCGTCAGCGGAAATCGTGTTTTACAAAGCTGCGATTGATGCCGCTTACAACGCGGATATCCTGATGCAAGCCGGATTAATTGCGGAACGGCATGGGAAAAAAGTGGATTTTTTCAGAGAGAGAGTCTTGTTTCCGATTCACAATTTATCGGGCAAGGTGATTGGGTTTGGCGGAAGAACCTTGCGCTCGGATAAAAACATTCCAAAATATCTCAACACCGCGCAAACCGCTGTTTACGACAAGAGCAAATCGCTGTACGGTATTTTTTTCGCGCGCAACGCCATTCGAAAAGCGGATGAATGTATTCTTGTGGAAGGCTACACAGATGTGATTTCACTCAGCCAGTCGGGCATTGAAAATGTCGTGGCGTCTTCCGGCACTTCGCTCACGCATGAGCAGGCACGACTCATCAGGCGCATGACGCAAAACATTGTCATCTTGTATGATGGCGACCCTGCCGGACTGAAAGCCGCCCTGCGCGGCATTGACATTCTGCTGGAAGAAGACCTCAATGTGCGCGTGGTGGCGCTGCCGGAAAATGACGACCCTGACTCTTTTGTGAAAACAAACGGAGCCCTTGCGTTAAAAGAATTCATTGCGAAAAATATCAGTGATTTTATTTTATTCAAAACAAAATTATTGTTGTCGGAAACCAACAATGACCCGTTTAAAAAAGCGGAGGTGATTAAAGATATTATCGCGTCAGTTGCCGTGATTCCCGATCCGATAAAGCGTACATTATTTTTGAAATCTATCAGCGAAATGATGCAGGTGGATGAGCAGGTGCTGG
Source organism: Chitinophagales bacterium (assembly GCA_041748615.1). Classification (GTDB taxonomy): domain Bacteria; phylum Bacteroidota; class Bacteroidia; order Chitinophagales; family CAIOSU01; genus JBGTCY01. The sequence continues at coordinate 17,023 of JBGTCY010000205.1, read as the reverse complement.
TTTCGGAAATCAATAAGCTGAAACGCGCGAAACTCACAAAGGATGCCGCAATTCCAAGACGTGAAAGCGAGTTGCTGGGTCCGCAGGAAACAATCGCTGCGTCACAACACACTCCCGAAGTATTGGGAAAAATGGAATTGCAGGAAGGTGATGTCATCCGCTTGCTGATTAAATTCGGCAGTTTGAATCTTGAGTTTAAAGCTGAAGAGCAAATGATTAAAAAAACAGTGGCTGAAACCATCGTCCTCGAGATGGAGGCGGAGAATATTGTGTTTGAAAACGCTGTTTTTAAAAAAATTTTAAATGAATTCAGAGAGGCCCTGCAACGGGAAAATATTCCGGATGAAAAATATTTTATTCATCATCAGGATGAAGAAATCCGAAATTTCGCTGTGGAATTATTGACATCGCCTTATCAAATCAGTGAAAACTGGGAGAAAAGACATGGCATCATGATTACCGAAGAAAAGTTCATGCTTCAACCCGACATCATCAGTTCATTGACCAGGTTTAAACTCATGCACCTTCAAAAACGGATTCATGAATGCAAACTTCAATTGAAAGCCACCTCCAATGAATCGGAAAGCGAAAAGTTGATCAGGCGGTTGAATCGCTACCTAAAACTTAAAAAAAATCTTGCGCTTCAATTGGGGACGGTGGTGATGCGGTGAATGGTTTTGAGATAATTGTTATTAGATTTTAGATGTTAGATGATAGGTATTCGTTTTTATCCAAAAAAAATATTGCCAATCAACTTATTTCAAAATGCCAATCTATCAAAATCGAACTGACATAATAATTAAATCAAAAGTCTATCATCTAAAGTCTAATATCTATTGATTAACAATCTAAAATCATGAAATCATTTTTTGATAAATCAGTGCAGCATGAATTGCTCGGGCGCATGGAGAAATTGACGAGCGAATCACAACCCTTGTGGGGAAAGATGAATGTCGCTCAAATGCTTGCTCATTGCGTTGCCGCCATGCAACTGCCATTGGGTGAACTGCCGATAAAAAAAAGTTGGCTCTCTGTTTTTGGTCCGCTCGCGAAATGGGTGATTACCAATGAGCTTGCTTTTCTAAAAAACCTGCCTACTGCAAAAGAATTTAAAGTCACCGACTCAAAAGAATTTTTAGAACAGCGAAAACGCTATCTCGAAGTTTTTGAAAAACTGAGTGATAAAAAAAATGTAAAAAATTTTACCCATCCCATTTTCGGCAGCATGACGATGAAAGACTGGGATTTGCTCATGTACAAACACTTAGACCATCATCTCAAACAGTTTGGTGTTTGAAAAACGACAATTTGTTATTATAACGAATAACAATTAACCATCGAATAACAAATAACGAATAACAATTAACCATTAACCATTAACGATTCAAACAACTTTCACTTTCCCTTCCGCCTCTATCGCCCGTTGTTTAATAACTTCAATATCCGCATTTAGTGAATCATAAGCCAAAGCGACTGCCATTCTCCGGTAAGGACGTGTAGCGGGTTTTCCGAAAATCCGGATGTTGGTTTTAGGTAATGAAACAGCATCTTCGATGCCGGTAAACTCCGGTTGCCGACCTTCTTTTTCAGCAAGAATTACCGCGCTCGCTCCGGATTGCAACAATTCAATTTCCGGTATCGGCAAGCCAAGCACCGCTCGCGCGTGCAATTCAAATTCATTCAGATTCTGCGTTCCTGCCAACGTCACCATGCCGGTGTCATGCGGACGCGGTGAGAGTTCAGAGAAATAAACTCCGTCTTTCGCAAGAAAAAACTCAACACCCCAAATACCGGCACCTGTCAGCGAGCGTGTCACTTTCTCCGCCATCTCCTGAGCTTCTTTCAGATGCGACACGTCAATCGGATGGGGCTGCCAGCTTTCGCGGTAATCGCCTCTCTCCTGCCGGTGACCAATAGGCGCGCAGAACAATGTCTTTCCGTTTTTTTGTGTGACTGTCAAAAGCGTAATCTCAGAATCAAACTGAATAAACTGTTCTACGATGGCTTCCATCACATCGCCCCGCGAACCTGCTAAAGCGTAGCTCCATGATTTTTCAATATCCTTCGAAGTTTTAATCACACTCTGCCCTTTTCCACTACTCGACATCAATGGTTTCACGACACACGGAATCCCGATTTTGCTGACAGCATTTTTAAATTCATCCAATGTTGTCGCGTATTCAAAAGCAGCTGTTTTCAATCCAAGCTCTTTCGCGGCAAGATTGCGAATGGCTTTCCTGTTCATCGTAAAATTCGCTGCCCGCGCGCTGGGCACGACTTGAATTCCCTGCTTTTCATATTCATAAAAACGCTCGGTACGAATCGCTTCAATTTCCGGCACAATGATATCGGGCTGATGTTTGGCTACGAGCCTGTCAAGAGCAGCACCATCCAGCATGTTGATGACTTCTCGCTCGTGAGCGACTTGTTGCGCTGGCGCATTAGCGTAAGCATCAACCGCCACCACATATTGACCTAATCTTTGTGCCGCAATCACAAATTCTTTTCCCAATTCACCGGAGCCGAGCAGGAGGATTTTTTTTCGGGGCATTTCTTTAATGGTTGAAAGTAATTTGAACTAAAATAAAAGTGTGATTAAGGCACATTGTCTAAAATCTAAAGTCTAATATCTTCTAATGCAGACTTCAGATTGCGGATGTTATTTTAACAACATACTAAGATATTTCATGAGGTGATTCAAAAAGAGCAATTTTTAGAACTACCATAAAATTTCATAGCATCTTGAATGCTTACTCCGCCAAACTCGTCCGCACATCCAGCGCATCGCGCAAGCCGTTTCCGACTAAATTAAAAGCCAAAACCATCACCATAATTGCCACTCCGGGGATGATGGCCAGAAACGGACTCGCTCCGATGATGTAACCATAGTTTTCACTCAACATGCCGCCCCAGGAAGGAGTCGGGGGCTGAACTCCGATTCCGAGAAAACTCAATCCTGCTTCAATTAAAATCGCGGAAGCGAAATTCGCTGCCGCTACCACCATCAGCGGTCCCATCACGTTGGGTAAAATATGCAATCCGATGGTGCGCAGGTTGCTGAATCCTAAGCTGCGGGCGGCTTCCACGAAAAGCATCTCGCGCAGGCTCAACACCTGTCCCCGGATAATTCTTGCCGCTTCCACCCACATGGTGAGTCCCACCGCGATGAAGATTTGCCAGAACCCTCTGCCAAGCGCCAGCGCAATCGCAAAAACCAGCAACAACGTGGGAATCGCCCACACGACATTGATGAACCACATGCACACATCATCCACCCAGCCTTTGAAAAATCCGGCAGCGGCTCCAACCAGGATACCGATGAAAATTGAAATCACTACCGCGACTATCCCGACCGAAAGCGAAACACGAACTCCAATGATGAGCCGGCTCAGATTATCACGCCCGAATTTATCAGTGCCCAAATAATAAGTGCGTTTCTTAATATGTTTTTTCTCCACTAATTCCTGAAGTTCTTTTTCACTCAATGTCTTTGGTTTTTCATCATAAGTGAAAAATTCCAAGCTGCCATTCACGGAAGACGTCAATGCTTGTTTTACAGAAATGGGAAACGCGACATCCGCCAACGACAGCGTTTTTTCAGTTTCCGAATCTTCACCGGTATATTCACCATAGATAATTTTGTCGGCATCAAAACGATACCGATGCACCGGAATCAACTCGAAAGGATTTTCCTGTCCGAAGAGCATCTTTCCGAAAAAGCCCTTCCGTTCTACATTTTTATTCTTGGCGCGTTTCAGCATCAGCACGGTGAATCCGGGAGGTTTGTTGGTGATTTGTAAAATCTGGTCGTTGGCTTCAGGCGTGGAGTCGGGCGAGATTTGATAACCGAATAGCGCGACAATCACCGACAACAGGATAATCAGCATCCCGAGAACAGCGGGTTTATTGCGCAAAAATCTGCGAAAGGAGCGGGAAGCAGGGGAGTTGCTTTTGGGCAAAAGTTCAGTTGATGTTTAAGGCTCAAAAATATTACTTAACGAAGATAACGACAAGTTGGAATCATTTCAGCCAATCATTTATCTTGCGGGCAGTTCTATAAATTACCTGCAAGGGATGAGGCAATCAAAAAGAGCAATTTTTAAAACTGTACTTGCAAATCCTTATAAAAACGAATGACTTCCATTTCAAAAAAAAAACCTTCTTACCCGGTTAACCATCAACTGAGAAACTATCTCAAAAAATTCGACCGCGAATCGAAATTGCCGGTGAGCTATGATGATTTGCTGCGCCACAAGAGCGCTTTTCCTTTGAGAAACAAGCATGGCATTGACACGCTTTGGGAAAGTTTAGTGTATGACCAGTACATGATGAAAGAACTGAACCAGGGATTGACGATGATTTATTCCATCCTGAAATCTGACGGTGACATTTCGGTGCTCGAACATTTGTACGTGTCGCAGATTGACTATTGCACCTTCGGAAATTCAAACCCGTTCAGGGTGAGGATTGTCAACTTGTTTAATGATAATTATGATTATTTCTATGTGAAAAAAGCGGACGCATCGCGCATCTACGGCTTGGAGCTTGAGCACATCCTTTCGCCCAACCGCATCAATTATTATGTTGATAAACACACGCTGATTGAAGAACATATTCCCGGCATTCCGGGCAATGATTTCATCATCGGCTACATGCTGCGTCCTGAAACGAACAAGGTGCGCATTGCCAAAGAGTTTGTAAAATTCAACGAGCGTTGTTTCGTCCGGCTGCTGGGCGATATGCGTTCCTATAATTATGTGGTGGATGTAACGCCAGATTTTGAAGACGAGCAATACCGCATCCGCCCGATTGATTTCGACCAGCAGTCGTATGAAGGGAAAAAGACGATGTACCTCCCGCAGTTTTTTAAAGAAAATAATTCTATCGTCAACTTGTGTCTGGAATTAATCAACCAGGAAACTTTCCGGCAATACCAGCATGAAGAACGAACGCTGATTTCGCACAGGATGAGAGCTGCCCGCCCGCAAATCAACGAGTTATTGAATTGTATGAAAAATGACACCATCTCCTTGCCGGAGAAAGTTGCTCAACTGAAAGCCGAACTTTCGAAGCATCATCAAATGCCCGAATTTGAGAAATGTAAAAACATGGGCGAAATCATCAGTTTGCATTTAAAGGTGATGTTGCCGCAGAAATAAATTCTGTTAATCCTTGACATTTTCAAAGAACTTCACTTACTTTACACCTTCATTTGCAACAACATGAATTCAGCCATCACCATTATTATCGTCATTAGCGTCACGCGACAGCGGTGAGAATGGAGATATTATAAACTATCACGAAAGCCGTTCTCACCGAGAGCGGCTTTCGTTTTTAAAACCATTGCCCTATGTATTTCAACAACAAAACCATCGTCTTTCACAACGGCAGTTTTATCAGTGCGAAAGACGCCAACGTGAGTCTTTTCAACCAATCCCTGCATTACGGCAACGGGGTTTTTGAAGGCATTCGGGCGTATGCCAATCCCTCCGGCACCACGATTTTCAAAGCCCGCGAGCATTACAAGCGGCTGAGGGAATCAGCAAAAAAAATGCACCTGAAATTTGATTTCGCCATCAGCGAATTGATTGACATCACCTATCAACTGCTGAAAAAAAACAACCTGTCGGATGCCTACATTCGTCCGCTGATTTATCCGGGCATCAACATGAAACTGTTGCCCAGCGCGGAGTCCAACATCTTCATCGCTGCCTGGAAGTGGGATCGCTACTTAGGCGACCAACTGCTGAATGTCACCATCTCATCCTATCAGCGCCCCAATCCGAAATCCTGTCATGTGGAAGCGAAAGTGGTCGGGCATTATACCAACTCCATTCTTGCCACACAGGAGGCGTTGGAAAAAGGATTTGATGAAGCCTTGCTGCTCGACCTGCACGGCAATGTGGCGGAAGGTCCGGGCGCGAATTTTTTCTATGAGAAAAACGGAGTCATCTTCACGCCTCCTCCCGGAAATATTTTACCCGGCATCACGCGCGCAACCATCATCGAAATCGCGAAAGACCTCGGCATCACCGTGAAAGAAAAAGAATTTACGGTGAAAGAATTGCTGCAAGGCGACAGCGCATTTTTCGCAGGCACCGCTGCCGAAGTTGCCGGCATCAAAAGCATTGACGGACATGTGTTCCCCAAAGAATGGGAAGACACGCTGGGTTTTATTTTATCACAAAAATATAAGCAATACATCCGCACAGGCGACTTTTCGCATAGCGGAATAATTTGATGTGAGAAGTTAGATTTTAGATAATAGATGTGAGAAGTTAGATTTATTAACAAAACAAATAAAACGAAAGTGAGTCAAGTTCTTAATGTTGTGCAATTGATTAATTTATTATCTATGCTGCTATTCATCGAAATCAGTCTGGACTCATCTTTTGGAGAGGTGGCGAGGGTAAGGTGCTTACATGATTGAATAAGTCTTTTACTCTAAAATATTTATTGAATCTAAAATCTATTATCTAAAATCTAACATCAAAAAAATATTGACCATCAAACCAACGACTTTTTACCGTGGTCTGTCGTCCGTGGACAGTGGTCTAAAAAAATAACTATGCTCAACAAATACAGCCGCAGAATCACACAAGACGAAACGCAACCTGCCGCGCAGGCGATGCTTTATGGTGTCGGACTCACGCAGGAGGATATGCAGAAAGCGCAGGTCGGCATTGCCAGCACCTGGTATGAAGGCAACACCTGCAACATGCACCTCAATGAGTTGGCGGCATTGGTGAAAACCGGTGTGCAGGAAGCGGGATTGGTCGGGCTGCAGTTCAACACGATTGGTGTGAGCGATGGTATTTCAATGGGAACGGAGGGCATGCGCTATTCACTGCCTTCGCGTGAATTGATTGCTGATTCCATCGAAACCGTTGTAAGCGCTCAATGGTATGACGCGCTGGTGACGATTGCAGGGTGCGACAAAAACATGCCGGGTGCGCTTATCGCGATGGCGCGGCTGAACCGTCCTTCATTAATGGTGTATGGCGGCACCATCGCTTCCGGAAACTATGCCGGAAAAAAGTTAGACATCGTCTCCGCCTTTGAAGCGCTGGGTGAAAAATTTGCCGGAAAAATTACGGATAACACTTTTCAGCAAATCATTCGCCACGCCTGCCCGGGAGCCGGAGCGTGCGGTGGCATGTACACTGCCAACACGATGGCTTCCGCAATTGAAGCGATGGGCATGAGTTTGCCTTACAGTTCGTCAAACCCCGCATTGAGTGATGCCAAAAAGAAGGAATGTGTGGGGGCGGGAAAAGCAAGCCTGTTTTTGCTCGAAAAAAATATTCTTCCCTCCGACATCATGACCAAAGAAGCGTTTGAAAACGCTATCACGGTGGTGATGATTCTGGGCGGCTCAACGAATGCGGTGCTGCACCTGATTGCGATGGCAAAAGCGGTGCATGTAAAACTGACATTAGATGATTTTCAACACATCAGCAATCAAACACCTTTTCTTGCCGACCTCAAACCCAGCGGCAAATTCCTGATGGAAGATTTACATGCAGTAGGAGGTGTGCCCGCCCTGATGAAAATGTTGATGGAAGAAAAACTGTTGCATGGAGATTGCCTCACCGTCACCGGAAAAACTATTCGTGAAAATCTCGAAAATGTAAGCCACCTTGCAGCAGGACAAGAGGTGATTCACCCGTTGCGTCAGCCGCTGAAAAAGAACGGACACATTCAAATCCTCTTCGGCAATCTGGCGACAGCAGGCGCGGTAGCGAAAATCACCGGCAAAGAAGGCGAGCGGTTTGAGGGCGTTGCCCGCGTGTTTGACAGCGAATTCGAAGCCATTGAAGGCATTCGCAACGGAGCGGTGAAAAAAGGCGATGTGGTGGTGATTCGTTATGAAGGTCCGAAAGGCGGTCCGGGAATGCCGGAGATGCTGAAGCCCACTTCTGCCATCATGGGCGCGGGATTGGGCAATGAAGTGGCGTTGATTACCGATGGCAGGTTTTCCGGAGGCACGCATGGATTCGTGGTCGGGCATATAACCCCCGAAGCGCAGGAAGGCGGTTTAATTGCATTACTGCAAGATGGCGACCGCATTATAATTGACGCTGCAAAAAATCGAATTGATGCCGACTTAAAGGAAGATGAAATCGCGAAGCGAAAAGAAAAATGGCAGCCCCGCGACAACAAAATCAAGAGCGGCTACTTATATAAATACATGAAATCCGTTACCTCCGCATCGGAAGGATGTGTGACGGATGAATGAAGAAAAAGAATAGCATTTCAAGTAATGCGTCATGGACTCCCTCTCCTTCGGAGAGGGGCGGGGTGAGGCAAAAAAATGAGAAGATTTAGAAATATAACTCAATGATATTTTAGAATTAATAAAAAATGGCATGAAAACAATCACCCAACAGAATTTAAAAACGGAGCAACATCAAAACGGTATTCAGCAACAAATCTCCGGAGCGGAAGCGGTCATCCTTTCCTTAATTGAAGAAGGAGTGGACACCATTTTCGGCTATCCCGGTGGCGCGATTATGCCGATTTATGACGCGCTCTATCTCGCGCAGGACAGAATCAAACACATCCTCGTGCGTCACGAACAAGGCGCTACCCATGCCGCGCAGGGCTATGCCCGCGTCACCGGCAGACCTGCCGTTTGTTTCGCTACCAGCGGTCCGGGCGCTACGAATCTGATTACCGGGATTGCCGATGCGCAAATTGACAGCACACCGATGGTCTGCATCACCGGTCAGGTGCCTTCACACCTCCTCGGCACCGATGCGTTTCAGGAAACCGATGTCATGGGCATTTCCATGCCGATTACCAAATGGAACTATCAGGTCACCCGCGCGGAAGAAATTCCCGTAGCGATTGCCAAAGCATTTTACATCGCCAGTTCCGGCAGACCCGGTCCTGTGCTGATTGACATCACCAAAAACGCGCAGTTTGGAATGATGGATTTTGCTTATAAAAAATGCACCGCTATCCGCAGCTATTTTCCAAAGCCACAAGTCAATGAGTCTGACATTACCGCTGCAGCGGAACTAATGAACAATGCCAAAAAACCTTTCCTGCTCGTGGGGCATGGTGTGTTGATTTCACAAGCGCAAAATGAATTGATTCAGTTGGTGGAAAAAACCGGCATCCCGGTTGCCTCCACGCTGCTCGGCTTATCGGCAGTGCCGTGTGAACATCCGCTGTATGTCGGTTACCTGGGGATGCACGGCAACTACGGTCCCAATATTCTCACCAACCAATGCGATGTGCTCATCGCGGTGGGGATGCGTTTCGATGACCGAGTGACGGGGGATTTAAATTCTTATGCGAAGCAGGCGAAAGTCATTCACATCGAAATTGATCCTTCTGAAATCAATAAAAATGTAAAAACCACCGTGGCGATTAATGCTGATGCGAAAGAAGCGTTGCTGGCGTTACTGCCAAAAGTGAAAAAAGCCGAACACCCGGAGTGGCTCGCTGAGTTCAGAAAAGCGGATGAACAGGAAGATGAAAAAGTGATTCAAAAAGATTTCGCGCCCGATACCGAAAAACTGAAAATGGCGGAAGTCATTCATCAGTTGTCAGACCTCACCAAAGGCGAAGCGATTCTCGTCACTGATGTCGGTCAGCATCAAATGGTGGCAACGCGTTACTACAAATTCAAAGACGCGCGCATCAATGTCACTTCCGGTGGCTTGGGCACAATGGGTTTCGCGCTGCCCGCAGCTATTGGCGCGAAAGTGGCACGACCGGAAAAGCAGGTCGTGGCGGTGATTGGCGATGGCGGCTTTCAAATGACCTTGCAGGAACTCGGCACCATTCAGCAGTTCAATATTCCCGTGAAAATCATCATTCTCAATAACTGTTTCCTCGGCATGGTGCGCCAGTGGCAGCAGTTGTTTTTTGAAAAACGCTATTCCTGCACGGAGATGACGAACCCCGATTTTGTCATGATTGCGCAAGCGTATGGCATTCGGGGACAAAGAATCTCCGAAAGAGAAAATCTGCCGGCAGCGCTCGAAGAAATGCTGCAGCATGATTGCGCCTATCTGCTTGAGGTGATGGTGGAAAAAGAAGAAAATGTGTTTCCGATGGTGCCTTCGGGCGCCAGCGTTTCCGACATGCGGTTAGAATAAAAAAGCAGGACAAATTGCACCTTTTTTATGGTGCTCATGGGTCACTCTGAGCGGAGTCGAAGAGGAGTGATTGCCACTCTGATTACTCAGGACACACCATGACAACATAAGTACAATTTGTCCTATAACATTAACAAATGAATTAAGGACAGTTCTAAAAATTACCTCAATCTCCTTCTCCTTCGGAGAAGGCAAGGGATGAGGCAATCAAAAAGAGCAATTTTTAGGACTGCTCTTAAGACTGAATCAAAAATCAAAAATTTACCAATGGACAACACCAACGCGCTTTACCACGAAAACACCGACTTCTCCGCGGAGCAGCTCTTCACCATTTCCGTTTTCACCGAAAATAAAATCGGACTGCTCAACCGCGTCACAATTGTGTTCACGCGCAGGGAAGTGAATATCGAAAGCATCACCGCCTCTGAGTCGGAAGTGAAAGGCATTTACCGCTACACGATTGTCGCCCGCACTACGCTCGAGATGGTCGAAAAGGTCGTGCGCCAGTTGGAAAAAATCGTGGATGTGGTGAAAGCCATTTATCACGAGGAGCACGAAATCATTCACCAGGAAATCGCGCTGTATAAAATTCCCATCAACGCTTTTTCCAACGGCAGAAAAATCAACATTGAAAAAGTGGTGCGCGACAATCACGCCCGCATTCTCACGATTGACCCCGAATATGTTGTCATCGAAAAAACCGGGCATCCCCAAGAAACACAGTTGCTCTTCGATTTACTCGAACCCTACGGCATTCTCGAATTCGCCCGCTCCGGCAGAGTCGCAGTCGCCAAACCCATGAAAAACCTCGATGCTTATTTAAAGGAACTCGAATCCTTCACCACCAACGACAAACTACATTAAAAAAAACACCCTAAATCTAAAATCTAATCCAACTTTAAACCCCAAACCTTAAACCTTAAACTCACTTATGGCACAATTAGACTTCGGTGGCGTTTCTGAAAACGTCATCACCCGCGATGAATTCCCCTTACAAAAAGCGCTTGAAACATTAAAGAACGAAACCATCGCCATCCTCGGCTACGGGGTGCAGGGACCGGGACAGGCGCTCAACCTCAAAGACAACGGCTTCAATGTCATTGTCGGGCAGCGCAACAATTCAAAGAGCTGGCAGAAAGCCCTCGATGACGGCTGGCAGGAAGGCAAAAATTTGTTCCAACTCGAAGAGGCTGTGCAGCGCGGCACCATCCTCGTTTACCTGCTGTCCGATGCCGGGCAAATCGCGTTTTGGAACACGCTCAAAAAAAACCTCACCCCCGGCAAAACCCTCTACTTCTCCCACGGCTTCGGCATCACCTACAGCGACCAGACCGGCATCATCCCTCCTCCTGAAGTGGATGTGATATTGGTCGCGCCCAAAGGTTCCGGCAAGAGCCTCCGCAGAAAATTCCTCGAAGGTAAAGGACTCAACTCCAGCTTCGCGATACACCAGGATGTTACCGGCAAGGCGAAAGAAAAAGCCATCGCGATGGGCATTGGCGTAGGCTCCGGCTATTTGTTTGAAACCACCTTCAAAAAAGAAGTCTTCAGCGACCTCACGGGCGAGCGCGGCACGCTCATGGGCGCGCTCGCGGGCATCCTCGAAGCGCAATACAACCTCCTCCGCAAAAAGGGACACCTGCCCAGCGAAGCCTTCAACGAAACGGTCGAAGAACTCACCGAAAGCCTCATCCTCCTCGTCTCCGAAAACGGCATGGACTGGATGTTCGCCAACACTTCCACCACCGCCCAGCGGGGCGCGCTCGACTGGCGGCATGCATTCAGAAAAGCCGTAGAGCCTGTGTTCGAAAAACTCTATGACAGTGTCGCCACCGGCAACGAATCGCGCATCGTCATCGAAGCCAACAGCCGCCCCGACTACCGCGAAAAACTCGAAAAAGAACTACAGGAAATCCGCGACTCCGAAATGTGGCGCGCTGGCGCAGTCGTCCGCAAACTCAGGCAATGAAGCTGAATACTGATTTTTCAAGCGTGTTGTTTGCGCTCGCTTCGTACGTCTGTGCCTTGCTTTGATTGGTAGCGTCCCGCGATTGTGGTGTCTTACCTCGGAGGAGGAGGAGAGTTTAAAGTCTAATGTTTGAAGCCCATTGTCCATTGTTAATTGTTAGTTGAATGCACTTCTCCACAGTGCTCGCGCAAGGATTGAGCGAATGCGCGAGCACCGTGATCTGTGGACCGTGGACTGTGGACAGTAGAGTGGACCGTGGACCATAACGAGAAGCGTAACAAACTCACGGGGAAGCCCGAACAAGTCCGGTATTTAAACAATTAAAGCCATCCTGAATCCGTATCTTTGCACTTCATTTTTAAAAAAATTAATAACAATTTACATTTAACATGATTACCCAAATTAGAAACATTGCCATCATCGCACACGTTGACCATGGCAAAACAACCCTCGTTGACAAGATTATTCACGCCTGCAAGGTATTTAAGGATCACCAGGTGACGGGTGAGTTAATCCTCGATAACAATGACCTTGAGCGCGAGCGTGGCATCACGATTCTGTCAAAGAACGTATCCGTGAATTACAAAGGCATTAAAATCAATATTATTGACACGCCCGGTCACGCTGACTTCGGTGGCGAGGTGGAGCGCGTTTTGAACATGGCGGATGCCGCCTTGGTGCTCGTGGATGCCTTTGAAGGACCCATGCCGCAAACCCGCTACGTGCTTTCCAAAGCGCTGGCGCTCGGACTGAAACCATTGGTGGTGATTAACAAAGTGGATAAAGAAAACTGCCGTCCCGATGAAGTGCATGAAGCAATGTTTGACCTCATACACAATTTAGGCGCGACTGAAACCCAGTTGGACTTCCCGACTGTTTACGGCTCCGCCAAATGGGGCTGGATGTCGGATGACTGGAAAGTGAAAACCGAAGATATTTTTGCGTTGATGGAGATGATTGTGAATCATGTTCCCGCTCCGCAAATCAAAGAAGGCACTATTCAGTTGCAGGTAACTTCTTTGGATTATTCCAACTACATCGGGCGTATCGCCATCGGGCGTGTGGTGAGGGGCGCTGTGAAAAGCAACGCGCCTGTGTCATTGGTGAAGCGCGATGGCAGCGTGGTGAAAAGCCGGATTAAAGAACTTTTTACTTTTGAAGGACTTGGAAAAGTGAAAGTGGAGAGCGTGCAGTGTGGCGACATCTGCGCGGTGAACGGAATTGATGGATTTGAAATCGGAGACACGATTGCGGATTTTGAATTTCCCGAAGGTTTGCCCCCCATCTCCATTGATGAGCCAACCATCAGCATGACCTTTACGGTGAATGATTCTCCGTTTTTTGGAAAGGAAGGGAAATTCGTGACCTCACGCCACCTGCGCGACCGCCTGTTTAAAGAATTGGAAAAAAATCTCGCGTTGCGCGTGGAAGAAACCGGCTCGCCTGACACTTATGTTGTGTTTGGAAGAGGCATCCTGCACTTATCCATTTTGATTGAAACCATGAGACGCGAAGGGTATGAGCTGCAGGTTGGTCAGCCGAAAGTTATCATCAAGGAAATTGACGGAAAAAGATGCGAGCCTGTGGAAGTCCTCACAGTGGATACGCCTGAGTTAACCTCCGGCAAAGTGATTGAGTTGGTGACCAAGCGCAAAGGTGAGTTGCTGGTGATGCAGCCCAAGGGCGATTTCATTCACCTTGAGTTTGTCATCCCTTCACGCGGGTTGATTGGATTGAGGAATAACCTGCTCACCGTCACGCAGGGCGAAGCGATTATCGCGCACCGTTTCAAAGCCTTTGAGCCCTGGAGAGGCGATATTCCCGAACGCATCAACGGCTCATTGATTTCATTGGAAACCGGAACCGCCATCGCTTATTCCATTGACAAACTGCAAGACCGCGGCAAGTTTTTTATTGAGCCGGGCGATGAAGTGTATATCGGTCAGGTGATTGGCGAAAACAACCGCCCTGATGATTTAGTCATCAACGTGAACATCACAAAAAAGCTCACCAACATCCGCGCTTCCGGTTCGGATGAAAAAATGCGCATCGCGCCTCCCATTCGCTTTTCACTGGAAGAGGCGATGGAATATATCCAGGTGGATGAGTATGTGGAAGTGACGCCAAAAAATATCCGCTTGCGCAAAATCATTTTAGACCACAACGCCCGCAAAAGGTCAGAGTCGAAAAAGGCGTATGCCTGATTGGGTTCTTTGTCTGAATTAAATGTTTTTTTAAACAAGTAGTGTTGTCAAAATAACATCCTCAATTTGTGCGGCCAGATGTTAGACTTTAGAGGTTAGACTTTAGACGATAGTATGGGAAGTTATCCTTGAAATGCGGCCAAAAGAAAAAAAATGAAGGCAAAGAAAATAATCCTTTCCGCTCTTTCAGTCATTGTTATTCTCGTTATCAGCTTTTCAGCGTGGTATCGTTTCGGATTTCTGAGAATGCCGGAACGAATTATCCCAGATGCTCCGACTTCATTTGTCAGCCCGGCAAACGGAGAAGTGATTGCGATACATTTCTGGCATGGTGATTCCTTGGTTGTTGAAAAAGAATTAAGGGATGCGATGACAACTTTTACCGGCTCGTTAGGTGACAGCGGTTACATTGTTTCCATCATGCTGCAAATAAATGATGTGCATTATCAACGTGCGCCCATCAACGCGCGATTGGTTGAAAAAAAATATCAGCCGGGTAAATTCAACAGCGCGGTGAAACATTTGAACCGTTTCGGTATCCGGTTTGAAAATGAATACAATGAATTGCTGTTTGAAACGGAAAACGGAACCCGCTTCAAAGTCATTCAAATTGCAGGATATGTCGCGCGAAGGATTGAAGACTTTTTGGAAACCGGTCAACCGGTGAAGCAGGGCGAAGTGATAGGCGTCATTAAATTAGGCAGTCAAGTGACGATGGTCTTTCCCCACAATGTAAATCTCAAAATCAAAGAAGGTGATTACGTGATTGATGGAGAAACCATCATCGCGGATGAAATTGTGTTTGAAGCTGCGCTTACGGGGGAATAATCTTGCTTTGAAAGGTTCCATTGGTAACCAACTTTCCGAAATCTCATTTAATCAGTGTTTTCACCTGAAAATATTTCGGAAAGTTTTTCGCTTTGGTATAAGTTTCTATGAATATATTTACAACTCAATTGTAAACATCTTTATTCATGAAACACTCAACTTCACTTTTAATTTTTCTCATCGCTGTTTTTTACATTCAGGCTCAAACACCTCAACTGTGGGGAGTTAAAAGTTTCGGAGGAAGCGGTGTCGGTCAGGGCAATATTTTCAGAATTAATGGTGACGGAACCGGTTATACTGAGATTCATCCGTGTGCAGGATTTGTTGGCTTAGCGGATTGTAACAGTCCCGTTGGAAACATCGTTCCGGCAAGTTCATCGCTAATTTACGGGATGTCCGGAGCAAGCGGTGTAAACGGATTGGGAGATATTTTCAGTTATCATACTGCTACGCGGGTTTACACTTCATTATTCAGCATGGATTCCGCTTCCGGAATTTATCCCTGGGGTACTTTGCTGCTTGCCAGCGACAACAATTTGTATGGGCTGACATCTAATGGCGGCACCTTTGACAAAGGTGTCTTGTTCCGCTTTGACCCCTCTTCGCTCGTCTATTCCAAACTGCATGAGTTCGATAGCATCACCGGTCAGTTTCCCAACAGCAGTTTAGTACAGGCTGACAACGGTAAAATATATGGCGTTGCTGCCTCCGGTGGAAATAACTCGTTCGGCACTTTGTTTAGTTATGATATTTCCTCAAGTACATTTACCGTTGTGCATCATTTTTCTATATCAACGGGTCGTCTTCCATTTGGCAAGTTGCTGAAAGCAAGCAACGGGTTACTCTATGGGACAACCACTATAGGCGGCAGTACAGGAGGCGGCACGATATTCAGTTTTAATCCTGCTACAAATGTTTACACGAATCTTCATGAATTGGCTGATGGCAATTTTCCCTATTGGGGCAGTCTGGCTGAAGGCGCTGGCAGTATTCTCTATGGCACCACTTCGCAGGGCGGGGCAAACAGCGGAGGGGTGATTTTCAGATACAATCCAAACACCAATGTTTACACCAAGCTGCACGATTTCGCGGAAGCGACCGGCTGGAAACCGCGGGGTAACGTCACCCTGGCAAGTGACGGCAATCTGTATGGCGCGACTGTTTTCGGTGGCGATGATAATTTTGGGGTGGTTTATTCCTATCATCTTTCTACAAATACCTATTCCGTTTTGCATCATGGCAGCATCGCGCAGGGAGGTTGGTGCAACAATGAATTGATTGAGTTTGATGCGATAGTAAATATTGAACCCATCTTTCAGCAGGATTTAATTTCAGTTCATCCGAATCCTTCCAATGGGTTTATCACTGTTAAATTGCAGGACGCGGTGCATCAGGATGTTTTACTTTCTGTTATGAATGGCATGGGGCAAACCGTTGATGCAATTAAGCTCAACTCAAACAGGGAAGAAATTCGATTGCATTATCCGCCCGGAATTTATATCCTTACTTTTATTCAGAATGATAAACGTTGGACGAGGAAGGTGGTGGTGGGGTAATATTTTTATTTAATATTTAAACCCTGCATTTTTGTTCACAAGAAAAAAGACATTCTATTGACTTGAAATTACAAATCACAATAAGCAAATCACAAATCAATTCAGATACACTGTTACGTTGGTTGGTCAAGAGTAATTTTAATAAATAGGGAGAAGCGAATTTCTAATATTCATCTGACGGAACCAAATCAACTCCAGTATGATTCCTGCCAAATCTTAAGTAATAGTCAGGATCTAAAAAATAGGCAGTAATATTAGTAAAAGACATACCCGAACCTCCAAAAGGATTTTGTTTTGGAACTGAAGTTGATAAGAAACTTGTATCTGGAGCAATATTTAAATTGTTGGCCTGAA
>JBGTCY010000204.1:0-26273 GCA_041748615.1 Chitinophagales bacterium | reverse complement strand
TCGTGTCGCGGTTTTCCAATTGCTGTTTTGCGAAGGCAGTGTAATGGTCTTTATAAGCATTGGGCCACAAGTGAAAATAAATAAACGACAGCGTGTCAGGCGATTGGTTGAAGTACTCAATCTCGATGAAAGCATTCAATTCATGCATTTTGTCATCCAAAGTCACTTCAATTTTATAATTCACTACCTGCTGGAAGTAAGGGGGCGAAGGGCGAAGGACGAGGGTCGAGGGCAAAGTGTCGAGGGTCTGTTGTCTGTCGTCTATGAACTGTTGACCGTGGTCTGTCGTCTGCTGCCTGTCGTCTATGAACTGTTGACCGTGGTCTGTCGTCTGCTGTCTGTCGTCTATGAACTGTTGAGCGTCAACCGTTGACTGTGGGCTGTGGCCTGTGGGCTGTGGACTACCATCTATGGACTGCGGACCATGGACAATGGACTGCATGCTGTAGCCCCAAAAACACACCAACAAGAAAATTGTGGAAAAAAAACACCTTAAAATGCTTGAAACCTGCATAAATGTTAGAATTTTTCAAGAAATGCGGAGCGTAAGTTAATGAGAATAATTAGAATTGCTTTTTCAAGGTTAAGTCCATAGCTTTGAGTGTATCTAATTCCCGTTCCACATGCACGAAAACTCTCCTTTTGACGATTTTCCGGATGTTTCCGACTTGGTTTCTCAATATGAAGAAATGGAACGCAATAATGCCGCTTTGTTTCTTGAAGAGGAAGCCTTTGAACAGTTGATTGAATTTTATGAGACAGAGGAAAAAAATGTGAAAGCATCCCATGTGGTGGACCACGCTCTTGCTCAATATCCGTTTTCAGCCTATTTCCATATTAAAAAAGCGCAGTTTCTTTTTGACATCCGTCAGTTTGACCAGGCGCTCGCTTATTTGGATAAAGCACAGTTGTTTGACGCGCAGGATATTCAAATCTACCTGCTGCGTTCCGATATTTACGTCTGGATGGAGTCATTCAAAAAAGCGGTGGAAACCATCGAACACGCCATCACCATCGCACCGGCTGAAGACATCAGCGACCTTTATCTTGAGTTAGCCGACATTTATGAAGAATGGGAAAAATATGATTTGGTTTTTGAAAACCTGAAAAAATCATTGGATTATGATATTTCCAATGAGGAAGCTTTGAACAGATTATGGTTTTGCGTGGAGTTTATTGAAAAATACCAGGAAAGTGTGGAGTTTCATCAGGCGGTGATTGATAAAGACCCTTACAACTATTTAGCGTGGTTTAATCTTGCCCATGCTTTTTCAGGACTTGGGCTCTATGAAAAAGCGGTGGACGCTTTTGATTATGTTCTGGCGATTAATGAAAATTATGAATATGCCTACAAAGACTGCGGGGATGTGCTTTTCCGCATGGAGGATTACAAAAAAGCCATTGAGTATTATAAAAACGGGTTGAGTCTCACGCGTCCGTCAAAAGAAATTTTGTTCAATATCGGTGAATGTTATGAATGTCTGAATGACATGACCAAAGCCCGCAGTTATTATCGCAAAGCAATCAATATTGACCCGCATTTTCATGAAGCTTTTTTCCGCACCGGACTATGCTACCGCGCGGAAGACAAGTGGAACAACGCGCTTTCTTCTTTCGAGCGCGCCTTCAAACTGAAAGATGATGACCCCGATTATATTGAAGCGCTTGCCGACACCTGCTATGAACTTTCTGACCTCGACAGCGCCATTGAGCTTTTCCGCAAAGCGGTGGACATTCGCCCCAATTCAAGGGAAGCCTGGCTTGCTTTGGCGAGAACACTTTTGGAGTCCGGCATGTATCGTGAATCATTCGTCACGCTTGATGAAGCGCTGGAGCAATTCGACAATCCGCCCGACATCACTTATGTAAAGAGCGCTTACTATTATTTGGTGGGAAATAAAAAAGAGGCATTAATCCACCTTGAATACGGACTGCTGATTGATTACAAACTGCATCCTATTGTCTATGAGATCGCAGCGACCATGCAGGAAGACGCTGCCGTTCAGCAGGTGATTCTGCAATACGCTCAATAATTTTTAAACCGCTGATGCGCCTTTTCGGACTCATAGGCTACCCGCTTTCCCATTCTTTTTCAAAAACTTATTTCACGGAGAAATTTTCTCGGGAAAAAATACAGGATGCCCGGTATGAAAATTTTTCGATAGAAAAAATAGAAACCCTGCCCGAACTCATTACTGCACAACCGGACTTGCGCGGACTGAATGTCACGATTCCCTATAAAACATCCGTGCTCAATTACTTAGATGAAACCGATGAAGTTGCCGCGCATATCGGTGCCGTGAATACCATCAAAATATCATCCGGAAAACTGAAAGGATTTAATACAGATTACATCGGCTTTTCGCGTTCGCTGATTCCGTTGATACAACCTGTGCATCAGCGCGCGCTGATTCTTGGAACCGGTGGCGCATCGCTTGCCGTCAAATTCGCTTTGGAAAAATTAGACATCGGCTTCACGTTTGTTTCAAGAAATCCAAAAAATGAAAATACAATTCGTTACAGCGATTTAACTGCTGACATCCTATCGGAACATCTGCTGATTATCAATACCACTCCCATCGGGATGTACCCTAATGTTGAACAGGCTCCGGAAATTCCTTATCACCGTCTCACCGGTAAACATTTATTGTATGACCTGATTTACAATCCTGAACTCACCCTGTTTTTGAAAAAAGGAAAAGAAAAAAAAGCACAGACAAAAAACGGTTACGACATGTTGGTTTCGCAGGCGGAAGAAAGCTGGAAAATCTGGAACGGATTCTAAAATCAGCGTTGCCTTATCTTTACCCGATAGGATTTAATTTCAATCTCTTCATCAATTCTCATCTATGGAACTCATTCTCATCATCATCATTGTCATCCTGCTTGTTGTCAATATTTTTTTAACCTTTAAAACAGGAAAAAAAGACCAGGGGGACGAATTGAAAGAAATCAAATATTCACTCGGCACGATTTCACAAAATATAAAAGACAACTCCGGTGAAATTAAAAATGAATTTTCAGCGAATCGCAAAGAACAGTCAGACAGCGCCAGGGATTTAAGAGAGGAAACGGGGAAACAGTTGAACGCATTTACTCAAACATTTTCAGGACAACTCGGAACACTCACGAAATCCAACGATGAAAAATTGGAGGCGATTCGAAAAACCATTGAAGATAAACTCAAAGAATTTCAAACTACGCTGGATGTAAAAAGCAAAAATGACCGCGGAGAGTTAAAAGAAAATTTAGAGTTATTCAAAAATGAATTGAATACTTCTCTCCGGAATTTTTCTGATACTCAACGAAATAATATTTCCGACCTCATCAAAAATCAAAATGCACAAAATGAATCTATCGGTAAGCATTTGGAACTCATCCGAAATACCGTTGAAAAAAAGATTGCTGAATTGCAGGATGGCAACGAAAAAAAATTAGACGAAATGCGCAAAACGGTGGATGAAAAACTAAATGAAACGCTTGAAAAACGCCTTGGTGAATCTTTCAAACAAGTAAGTGACCGTCTTGAAGCCGTTCACAAAGGTTTGGGTGAAATGCAAAATCTTGCAACAAGCGTGGGTGATTTAAAAAAAGTAATGAGCAATGTGAAATCAAGAGGGGTATTGGGCGAATATCAGTTGCAAAACATCATTGAAGATTTATTGACCAACGAGCAATATGAGAAAAATGTGAAAACGAAAACCGGCAGTGGAGCGGTTGTGGAGTTTGCCATTAAAATGCCACACGGAAATAATCTGGAAAAAATACTTTGGCTGCCGATTGATTCCAAATTTCCGAAAGAAGATTATGAAGCATTGGTGGACGCTTACGATAAGGGTGACGTGGAAAAAATTGAGGAATACCGTAAAGCATTCATCAGCGGCATTAAAAAAAATGCGAAGGACATCAAGGAAAAATACATTGACCCGCCCAATACCACCGAATACGGCATTATGTTTTTGCCCTATGAAAGTTTGTTTGGCGAAGTGTTGCGTGTGCCGGGATTATTTGAACAACTTCAGCGTGATTACAAAATCACGATTACCGGACCCACCACGCTGAGCGCCTTGCTGAACAGCCTGCAAATGGGATTCCGCACGCTTGCCATCGAAAAACGCAGCAGCGAAGTGTGGGATTTGCTGGGCGCGGTGAAAACGGAATTCGGGCAGTTTGGAGATGTGCTGGCAAAAACAAAAAAGAAACTGATTGAAGCTACCAACGTGATTGATACTTCCGAAGTGCGCACCCGGGCGATAGAACGAAAGCTGCGCCATGTGCAGGAATTGCCCTCAGCGGAAACAAAATTAATTCTGGATGAAAATGCAGATGAGGCGGAATGAAAATTTCAACTCAAAGAGTTTTCTTAAATTCGTTTAAACACTTCGTTATGTCAGAACTGCTCACACAAGAATCGCTACTTACCGGAAATTACACTGACACTATCGAGGAACTCGTTGATGTCAAACATCTCATCGTCTATAATGATAACGTGAATACTTTCGATTGGGTGATTCAGTCATTGTGTGAAGTTTGCGGACACAATGAAGAACAGGCGGAACAACTCTCTCTCCTCATTCACTTTAAAGGAAAAGCAAGCGTGAAAGAAGATGTTTTTGAAAGATTGGAGCCGCTGAAAACAGGCTTAACCGACCGCGGCATCAACGCGGTGATTGAATAATCATTCAGGAGAGCAACCCCTTCACCATTTCAGACACAGTTTTATTATCCGCTTTGCCGGCTAATTGTTTGGAGGCAAGCCCCATCACTTTTCCCATATCCTTGATGCCGGAAGCTCCGGTATCCGTGATGATTTTCTGAATAAAACTTTTTAGTTCATCCGCGCTCATTTGTTGCGGCAGAAATTTTTCGATGACTTCGATTTCCTCTTTTTCTTTTTGAGCAAGGTCAGCGCGATTTTGCTGTTCGAAGATGGCAAGGCTGTCTTTGCGTTGCTTCACCAATTTTTGCAACATCTGAATTTCCTGCTCTTCCGTCATTTCTTTATTCCCTCCCTCAGCGGTCTTCACAAGGAGAATTGCGGATTTCACCGCTCTTAAGCCGCGCAGTGCCGCTTCATTTTTCGAAAGCATGGCTTCCTTCATGGCAGCCATAATTTTTTGTTCAAGACTCATAACATTGAATTTAAAACAAAGTTAAAGATTAGCAGACTCATTGATATTCCGGACATAAAAAAAAGTCATCCGGGGTTGATGAAAAAACTCCGGATGACTTTCTTAGGCACATTTCCAAAAACCTCAATTCATCTAATATCTAAAGTCTAATATCTGCTATTGCAGGTTTCAAAAATTGCGAATGTTTCCATCTAATCTTTTACTTCGCAATCATCATCCTTCCCGTTTCTGCATAATCATTGATTTGCAAGCGGTAGAGATACATCCCGCTTTGCAGCGTCCGCGTATCAAAACTCACATCATAAATGCCTGCTGATTCATTGCCGTTGAGGAATGATTTCACCACGCGTCCCTGCATGTCAAACAGATTCAGCGTGACGTATGCAGACTGTTTCAATTCAAAGCGGATGCTCGCCATGTCAACAGCCGGATTGGGATACAGTTTGCTGATGTTGCCGGTAATCACCACCGGAGCGACTTCCTGAATGCTGACTGGCGACAATCCCTGCTGACCGAGTATATTGAAACCGATGTTGTTGTTTTTATGAATTTCAACCAGCGAATCATCGGGGTCAATAAATCCAAAGATGCGCGGAGCGGAACCTAATCCGGCAGGAAACACCCAGAAAAATTCTACCAAATCGCTTGCTCTTTCAGCAATTGGTCCGCTCGTTAAAACATGGTCGTTGCCATTGATGTCCGTGAGGCGTGTGCCGCCAGCATTGGGGTCACCGGAATAAAACGCCACTTTCACCGGACTGAGAGTCGGCAGCAAACTGAAATTATGAATGCGCGCGCGAATCCTCACAGTGTCTCCCGGCTGCGGAAATTCAGGGAAGAAGGTGATGGACTTTGTCTGTCTCCGCTTTATCTGATCTTGCAAGGTAAATCCTTTTTCAGGGTCGTAGCGCCAGGGAAGAATAAAAGCGGGGTCAGGTTTTTTCAATACGGTATCCTTGTAATGGGTTGTCCACCAGGTGTCTGAGCCGCCCGGAACCGGCTCTTCGGGACGCACCGCGTAATCAAGCGTTAACGCGCCATTAGTTGACCAATAGGTATAAGGAGTTACTGTGTAGCTGGTTTCACCCAAACTTTTATCAACAGTGCGCAATTCCACTTTTACGGTGATTTGGTCGCCTACTTCGGTTTCATGGGTAGAAAGTTCACTTTGCTCATAAGTCCCTTCCACACCAACGCTGATTCCCCACTTGCTGACTTCAAGACCCGCTTCAAGTCCGATTTTTTTCGTGTTGGAAACATTCACGTTGCTAAAGTCAGACCACTGCAATGTCCAGTTATAGTTTTGATTAGCATCCAGCACATAACTGTCGCTCTGGTAGGATGCGCGAATCCCATCTTCAAAGGCAGGATTTTGAGACAATTGTGTGTAAGCACGGTAAGAAAGAATGTTGCCCACTTCATGGTCGGGAACATACGTGTAAGCACTCCAACTTTTACTTGGGAACCAGCGGTTTTCTGTCAGCTTCGGTACTAAAACAAGGATATGTCCTTTCAACGTATCATTCTCAATCAATTCATGCTCCCACACATCATAGTCGGTGACGGTGGCATAAATAAGGTCATCATCCCGCGCGGATACTTCTGTGATGACCGTTACTTTTTGCGTGGATGAATTGGTTTTGGAAAAATTCTCGCCATACCTTGCCGTCAGTTTCGCATTCACGCCAACCCCAAGGAGGCTTCCCCCAGCGCTCAATGTAGAACTGACGCCCCAGTCGCGCGTCACAGTGGATTGAACACGCACCTGGTTGTCATTTTGAAAAACATAAGTGGCTTTATGTTCGCACGTGTTTTGGTTATAACATTTATTTACATCGTAAGCAACACTATCCAAGATGTCGAAATGAATCGGTGGAGCGTTGAGAATGACTAATGGCTGAACAATATCGGTTCTTACATATTTCCTACCGGCACCAATGCGCACCCTGTCTCCGTCAAAATCACCCACCACCATCGCATAATGCCTTTGCTTCATATCATTTCCTAAAGGCAGCGGAGCAAGGTCTTGCTGTTCGAAGAAATTATTCTGTGCAACTAAGGTCGAACCGCCCAGACTCAGATTGGTGCCGAAGGAATACACCTCAAATGAAAAACGTTGTGTGTTGGAATTATTCGCATCAAAAAAGTTTTTCAGAATCGCGATTTCCGCCCTGCCGTTTCGCGTCATATCGCCTACATCAAAAAAATCATCACTGAACTGAAATTCATCCTGAAAGCCACAGGTGCACATTCGTTCTGTCAACTGTAGGTTGTTGTTAGCATCAAAGACTCTGAAGCCGCAGGACAAACCGAGAATCACGTCATCCCTGTTATCGCCATTCAGGTCGCCCGAACGTAGCGACAGCGCAGACTGTTCGTTGGGCGACAGGCGCAGATTCACAACTTGATTCGGATTAAACAAAATCGTATCAACCGTTGAATTTTGTTTCGTGGTATCATCCGCAACTTCCAATAAATACAAGTAAGTATCATGTGGCGCACCGGAGTTGCCATCTATTCTGCCAAATACAATCGCGATATCCGGAATCGCGTCATCATTATACAACCCTGTGGTGACGCTCATGACAAAACCGTTCACCGTGAGGTTGGTGACGATATTTCTTTTTGTTTTCGCCTGCAGGTTGCCGTTTTCATCCAACCCGTAGATTTTCACAAACGCGCTATTGTTGGTTCTTGAAAGCAGAACGATTTCAGAAGTACCGTTTAGGTCAAAATCAGCAACGGCAATATCAAAGGATTCATAGCTGCCGATGATTTGTAATGATTCATCACTGATGGAAGTCAGCAACTGGGGATTGCCGTTTGCATCCACATCATAGACTTCAATGTAAATCAGATTGTCGCTGTGATTGCGGTAAGCCACAACAAATTCTTCATCAGCATAGTTGTTATCAAAGTTGCCGGTGGCAAGACGAATTTTGCCGGAATATGCAGTGGGGTTTGATGCCAACGGACCTCCGATGGTCGTCTTCGTGGCATTCGACCATGACAAGGTGTTTTTATTGATTGCAGGAATCGAGAGCGTGATTTGATTATTTTGATTCACCCAGGCGGCTACTACATCATGAAAACCATCACCATTGAAATCGCCTTTCGCCACTTTCATTGAGCGGCTGCCGAAATTGCCGTACTGACCGCTCTCAGTCTGTTTAGATTTATAACTGAAATTTTGATTTAACGGACCGCTGGGAACAAACAAAAAATCCACAATTTGGGCGTGTACCTCTACGTCCTGGCTTTGAGTTGCCTGATCCCACAGCAGGAAGATTTCAGAGTTGCCAAAAACTTCTGTCGTGCCATGCAAGGGGCTTGTCCCTCCTTGTTGCGCGTTTACTGATAAAAAACAAACCGTCAAGAATAAAATGACTGCCGGCAGATGGAAAGAAAGTGTTTTCATAACATAAATTTTTTGAGTGCATCAAATATACTGATAATAATAAAATTTTCACAGGATAACAGGATATTTTTCTTTTTAAAATCTAAGATTGGGTTAATTCGCGTATCCTCTCATGGATCATTACGGAATATATGAAGCATTGCAGGTCATACCATTTTATTTTAAGAGGGAACGGGTGTCGGGGGACGGCAATCATGATTTAACTAAACAGTGCTTTCACTAATGAATGAATACACTTTTTTATTTTTACACGATGATTCCAACACAATCAATCTCCACTCCTACCCTTTTGTTAGATAAGAAAAAATGCTTTTTGAATATTTCACGCATGAGTGAAAAGGCTAAAAAGAATCAAGTTACTTACCGCCCTCATTTAAAAACTCCTCAATCTATTGAAGTCGGACGGTGGTACCGC
The DNA here is from genome assembly GCA_041748615.1 of Chitinophagales bacterium. GTDB lineage: Bacteria > Bacteroidota > Bacteroidia > Chitinophagales > CAIOSU01 > JBGTCY01. The sequence continues at coordinate 17,308 of JBGTCY010000204.1, read as the reverse complement.
GAGTTTGGCGTGAAAGCAGTGACGGTTTCTTCTGTTCGAATGGCGGAATATTTTGCAGCGGATGGATGGCAGGACATTACCATAGCATTTCCGGTGAACATCCTTGAGATAGAAGCCATTAATCGCCTTGCCGGAGAAATCACGCTCAACCTTTTAGTAGAATCATTTGAGACAGTTGATTTTTTGGGAAAGCAATTAAACAATCCCGTGAATATTTTTATCAAAGTGGACACCGGCTATCATCGTGCAGGGATTGCATCGGACAAGATTCAGCAAATGGAAGAATTGACAAGGCGCATTACTCAATCTGAAAAGCTGACTTTCAAAGGATTGCTCACTCATGCAGGACACAGCTATTCAGCGAGAACAACTACCGAAATCATGCAAATTTACAACGACACGCTTGGTAAAATGCGGGAGTTGAAAAAGCACTTTCTGAAAGAATTTCCGGAGACACTCATCTCTATTGGTGATACTCCCACCTGCTCCATTGCTGAAAATTTTGAAGGAGCCGATGAAGTGCGTCCCGGCAATCTCATTTTTTATGACTGGAAAATGGTAGAAATTTCCGTCTGTCAGCCCGAACAAATCGCGGTGGTGATGGCGTGTCCGGTCGTGAGTGTTCATCCTGAAAGAAATGAAGTGATTCTTTATGGAGGTTCAGTGCATTTTTCAAAAGATAACTACACCGGAAAAAACGGGAAACCGGAATACGGGAAAATCGTGCATCTGACGAATGACGGCTGGTCGCTGCCGGAGGAAGGAAATGTTATCAGTTCACTCAGCCAGGAACACGGCATCCTCAGCGGAACACCTGAGTTTATTTCAACACTGAAACCGGGAATGCTTGTCGGAGCGCTGCCGGCTCATTCATGCCTCACGGCAGATTGCATGAAATATTATCTGACGACTGAAGGTGAGAAAATCGAGATGCTAAATTTAGCCCACCGTTGAATCGGTGGGCTATGAGTCGAACATTATACTGGGCTTTCGTCCAAATCAAAATTTTTACACGGACTATCATATATAAAAATAGAATGAGTAGGCATAAAAAATCTCACAGCGGCCTGTCGCCTTCAATCGTGATGCGTTGCATACAGCGATAGTGCGGAAAATAATCATTCACCGGTTTGTGCTGCGTGATTCGGTTGTCCCAGAAAGCGAGGGAATATTGCTGCCAGTGAAAACGGCAGGTGAACTCCGGTTGAATACAATGTTCATAGAGAAAATCCAACAGCGCATAACTCTCAGCCGGTTTCATCCCTTTGATTTCCTTTGTGAAAAGACAGTTGACAAAAATGCCTTTTTTACCAGTCACCGGATGCGTGCGAATGACGGGATGCTCAACAGGCGGATTATCCAAGAGCGCTTGTTTCAAGCGTTCCTGCCCACCGGGTTCCGCCAGGCTTTCCTTGAATCCGAAAGCGAAATCATGAATGGCAGTAAGTCCTGAAAGAAACTGTTGCATTTTATCGGACAACGCCTCAAAAGCAACCGACATGCTGGCAAACAGCGTATCACCTCCGTAGGGAGGAATCTGCTGCGCATGTAAAACAGAGCCTAAGGGCGGGCTGGGCTTGAAGGTCATGTCATGATGCCACTTTTCGATTTTCGAAGGATTCTCCGCGGTACTTTCCAGAATCGAAAGCATCGGGAATCCTTCCACCGTAGGATAAGCCGGATGTGTCTGTAAAATCCCAAACCGTTCCGCCAGCGCTTTGTGTTGCGCGGGAGAGATGTTTTGGTTGTGAAAAAAAATCACTTCATGCTCAAGCAGATTCTCATGAATGAATTGAAAAACTTCATCGGTAATGGGTTGCGTGAGGTCAATCCCATGCAATTCAGCGCCCAAGGCTCCCGCTATTTTTTGTGCTTGCATCGTTTCAGTTTACGTGGGCGAATTTAAGGGTAGCGGGGGAGATTTTTTTACATCCGAAAACTGTATTTCCTCAATAATAAGGCGCCATCATCAAATACACCACAACTCCAGTGATGGTGACATAGAGCCACACCGGCAGAGTCCATCTGGCAATGCGCTTGTGTGCGGCATATTGCCGGATGAGCGCACGGTAAACCGTGAACAAAACAAACGGCAGTACTGATGCCGCCAAAATAATATGGGTGATGAGAATGAAAAAATAAATCGCGCGGATCAATCCTTCACCACCAAACCGGGTTGGATCTGAAATGGAATGATAAAATACATACGACAACAAAAACACCACCGAAAAAGCAACCGCGGACATCATACTGATTTTATGCGCCTGGATATTTTTCCTCTTAATGAAAATTAAACCGGTCAGCAGCAAAACGGTAGTGATTGAATTCAGCACAGCGTGAAAAGCGGGGAAAAATTTCAGGTTGATTCCCTGCACCGGAATTTTCACAAATACCAACATCGTAACCACCACCGGAATCAGCAGCGAAACTCCAATTATCAATTTTTTGTAACCTGCGTCAGTCAATTTTTTATGATTTTATTTATTTGAAAGTTCATTTACTCAATCGTCCACAGTCAACGGTCCACAGTAAGATCATTCTCTTAATCAAATCTTAACACCACATTTTCACATCCTAAAATCTTCACACTATCCCATCAACTAATCATCTCATCTGCTAATCATCACATCAATTCTTCTTTTTCTTCTTTATCAGATAACTCAAATCCAGCAACACAATGTCTTTCATCAGTTGTTTCACGCTGCTTGAGTCGGTGCCGTCATAATAACCTCTTACGATTCCTTCTTTGTCTAAAAGTGTAAAACGCTCGCTGTGCGTATAGGGGTGCAGGGTATCTTCAGGATTGTCAAAAGCGGGCAGTTTATAAAACCCGATAGATAAATCATACAGTTGTTTCCGGTCACCGGTGAGCAACAGCCATAACGTGCTGTCAACATCATAAGCCTGCGCGTAGTCGTGCAAAACTTCCACATTGTCGCGGTGCGGGTCAACCGTGTGCGACAACAACATGAATTCCGATTTCAGATTGGGATGGTCGGCAATAAAATCCTGCACCCTCGCCATCTGACGGCTCATCACCGGGCAGATTCCGCGACAGTTGGTAAAAAAGAAGTCAGCGATGACAATTTTACCCTCCAATATCGCGCGGGTGATGGTATCTCCGGTGTGTGCAATCAGTTGAAAATCAGGCAACGGTTCCGTTCCTAACACCGGCAAAGGCGACATGCGAATACCGGTTTTATGCTTTTTGTATTCGAAAAAAAAGAAAAAACCCAAAGGCATGAGTAATGCGAAGAATAAGGCGATGAATTTTCTTTTGGAGGAGGATAGCATTCAATGATGGCGGGTTAATTCGCCTTTGAAAAAATTAACTAAAGAAAGCAGGATATTGTTTCGTGCGACAATATCAAAAAATGAATCTGTATTAAAACCAGATACTGCGCAAAGCCAGCCACGCACTACCTTCCCACAAAAAAGCGATAATCGCCCAAACTAAAAAAAGCGTTGGAAGCAGCACTGTCATTTGTAATGCCTGACGCTCGTACTTCATGTGCATGAAAATGGCAACGATATAAAAGGCTTTTGCCAGACTGGCAAGAATTACAAAGATATTCAGCGGCATTCTCGGACCCTCCGGAAATAAAACAAAATCATAGAGCAGCGCAACCGCGACTTCCGCGATGGTAATCACGGAAAGATAACCCGTTGCCTTCCACACCGCGCTCACTTGCTCTTTATACTCTTCATGAGTCATTTCTCCAGACATAACTTTTTATTTTTTTTTTTTAAAAAATTCGATTCGACTTTTCCTGATTATAACAAATAGAAACACAGGAACACAAACACCCAAACCAAATCCACAAAGTGCCAGTATAACCCAACTTTTTCCACCATTTCATAATGACCGCGTTTGTCATACACGCCTCTGATAGTTTGAATTAAAATAATGATGTTGATTAACACCCCGGTGGACACGTGAAATCCGTGAAATCCAGTAATCGTGTAGAACAATTGTCCGAATATCAACGGTGCGGTATAGACAACTTCTCCTGTGACATGGTCTAACTGCTGCCAGGGTGTAGTGAGCGTCATGCCGCCATGAATCAGGTGAGTCCATTCCCAAGCCTGTGAGCCTAAGAAGATTAAACCACCGATGATGGTCAGACTGAGCCAGAAAATGACACCATTTTTATTCATGCGATGACCTTCCTGCACGGCACGTACCATTGTCACGCTGCTCAGAATGAGCGTAAATGTCATGAAACTCACGAACATCAACGGCAGATAGGTGTGTCCGAATAACGGAAACGCGGAGAAAACTTCATTCGCTTCGGGCCAGTCTATATGACTGAAACGAATCGCTCCATACGTGATAAGCAATGCCGCGAAAGAAAAAGCATCCGACAGCAGAAAATACCACATCATCATTTTACCGTAACTGACATTGAGAGGTGATACATCACCACCTTCCCATTCGTCTTTCCCCTGTCCGGATACTGCGTGTGTACTCATGAGAGAATGAAAATTTTAACTGTTTAACTGACTATAAAAAAGATGAGCAAATATATCCATAAAGCATCTACAAAATGCCAATAAGTCGCCAATAATTCGATGCGGATGCTCTTGTTCAAATCCGTTCTGTAAATCAGGAAATTTGCCGGGTTGCGAAAAACAATCCATGATTTTAAAAAGGCAATCAAAATAAAAAGCAAGCCGCCCAGCACGTGTGCAAAATGGAGATAGCTAATCACATATACGAAAGAACCGGATGGATTGCCGGAAAGATACACCCCGATTTCCTGCAATTTTTGCCATCCTAAAAACTGGCTGACTAAAAAACCAACGCTCAGGATTAATGTCGTGCCCAACGCCAGGCGGTAGGCGTTCAGTTTATCATTTTTAAATGAAAGGTAAGCCCAGTGAATGGTCGCGCTGCTCAGCAGCATCAGCACCGCGCTGATGATAAACTGTGTAGGCATCATGAATTCCACCCAATTGCCAGCGCCTTTCCTAACGATATACGCGCTCGTTAATCCGGCAAAGGTCATAATCAGACAGGCAATGCCGAGCCACAACGCGAATTTTTGAGGATGCACGCGGGGAATTCTCGTTTCATCTGTAAACCGGCTTTTTTCCATTGTGATATCCATGACTTAAAAGATTTTACCCATTAACAACGCAATCAAAACAACCGGCAGGTAAACGATTGAGCCAAACATGAGGACTTTCGCCTGTTTCATGGCGCAGGTCTGATAGAGCCTGATTGCCTGATACAGAAAAATCAATCCCATCAATAAGATGACAGCGGCTGAAATGTAGCCTATCATTCCCATGAATAAAGGAATCATGGAAACTCCTGTCAAAATCAAAATGTAAAAAATATTGAGCAGTGCGGTATATTTATCCTGCCCTCCGGTGGATGGCAACAATTTAAAACCCGCGTTTCGGTAGTCATCGTTTGCAATCCAGGCAATCGCCCAGAAGTGAGGAAACTGCCACAGGAACTGAATGCTGAATAATAAAATCGCTTCATAGCTGATAGTGCCTGTCACGCAAACCCAACCGATGAGTGGCGGCATCGCTCCCGGAATCGCCCCCACCAGCACCGCGAAAGGTGAAATCCGTTTGAGCGGAGTGTAAACGAAAGCGTAAAGCAACAGTGAAATCGCACCCAAAAATGCTCCGGTCGTATTAAAACAAATCCACAAAATCAGAATACCACCAATCCCGCTGAGTCCGCCTGCAAGAATCGCTTCCGGCATGTTCATCCTGTTTGCCGCCAGTGGACGCGCCTGTGTCCGTCTCATCAACTTATCATAGTCTTTCTCTAAAATCTGGTTGAAGGCATTAGCACCTGCCGTAATTAAAAAACCTCCCAGAAAAATCATGAAAGCGCTGCTCCAGAGAAAAGTTTCATGTGAAGCAATCGCATAAGCGATGACGGAAGAAAAAACAACAGTCGAGGATAAGCGAAACTTAATGAGTTGTAAATAATCGCTGCCTTTGCTCGCAAGTAGCGAAAATGTTGAACCGTATGTGATACTTTTTACCTCCATTACATCTTTGAATCAGTCAATCATTTAACAATGACTTGAACACCTTTGTCTTCTAATGTCCCGCGTCTTTTTCCCCGGCTTTCAAAGGCTCGGTTTGCGGGATGAAATCTTGTCCGTTTTTGCTGTAATCATAGGGCCAGCGATGCACCTCCGGAATGTTGCCGGGCCAGTTGCCGTGACCGGGGTTCACGGGTGTTGTCCATTCAAGCGTAGTCGCTTTCCACGGATTCAATTCGGTTACCACCCTGCCTTTATAGATGCTGTAAAAAAAGTTGAAAATAAAGATGAATTGCGCGATGAAAACGAGAATCGCTGAAATCGTAATAAATTGATTCAGACCTTCGTAGGTGTTAAACATTTCGAAGGAAGAAAAAGCGAAATATCTTCTCGGAATACCGGTCATCCCCAAATAGTGCATTGGCCAAAATATCAGGTAGCTGCCGATAAGCGTGATGACAAAATGAATGTAACCTAAGGTATTGTTTAAGAACCTGCCATACATTTTCGGGAACCAGTGATAGATGCCCGCGAACATCCCGAAGAAGGCTGCCACACCCATCACGATATGGAAATGCGCTACGACAAAATAAGTATCATGCAGTTGAATATCAATGGCTGAGTTGCCGAGGAAAATACCGGTTAACCCCCCGGAGATAAACATCGAAACAAAGCCAATCGCGAAACACATGGCGGGTGTCAGCCGGATGTTTCCGCGCCAGAGCGTGGTAATCCAGTTAAATACTTTCACCGCGGAAGGCACCGCAATCAACAACGTAAACAACACGAAAATCGAAGCCACAAACGGGTTCAATCCTGAAACGAACATGTGATGCGCCCACACAATGAATGACAGTACCACAATCGCGAGAATGGAATAAATCATCGCGCGGTAGCCGAATATTGGTTTACGAGAATTCACGGAAAGCACTTCGGAAACCAATCCCATCGCTGGGAGAATAATGATGTAAACCTCAGGATGACCGAGGAACCAAAACAAATGCTGGAACAAAATCGGGCTGCCACCGGTGTAAGCAAGGGCTTCACCGCCAATGAAAATATCGCTCAGGTAAAAACTTGTTCCGAGCGTACGGTCGAAAATCAAAAGAATCGCTGCCGCGAAAAGCACCGGGAATGAAAGCAAGCCGATAATCGCGGTAAACATTAACGCCCACACGGTGAGCGGCATTCTGAAAAAAGTCATGCCGCGGGTGCGCATGTTGATGATGGTTGACACATAGTTCAATCCTCCCAACGCAACAGAAATGATGAACAACGCGATACTGACCAACCACAAATCCATCCCGATAGCCGAACCGGGACTTGCCTGCGGCAGCGCACTGAGTGGAGGATAAGCAGTCCAGCCACCTGAGAAAGGACCGGTCTGTACAAACAATGAGGATAACATCACTACACTTGACAATACAAAAAACCAAAACGAAAGCATATTCATAAACGGGGAAGCCATGTCGCGCGCGCCAATCTGCAGCGGAATCAGGAAGTTGGCGAATGTGCCACTTAAGCCCGCGGTCAATACAAAGAACACGAGAATAGTACCGTGCATCGTCACAAGTGCGTAGTAAAAATTGGGTTCCAGAATTCCCCCTGGCGCCCAGCGTCCGAGAATCTCACCCATAATCGGGAAAGACTGGTCGGGCCAGGCTAATTGAAGGCGGAAGAAAACGGAGAACAATGCTCCGACCACCGCCCATGCCATTCCCAGAATCAGGAATTGTTTGGCAATCATTTTATGGTCCTGACTGAAGACATATTTGGAGATAAACGTTTCATGATGCTCATGATGTTCATGAGCATCATGTCCATGTGCATGAGCCTGTCCGTGCGCAACCTTCGGGTTAACTTGTTCCATTGTTAAAAGTTTATAGTACTGAAGCAGGTGTTTCTGCCTCGTTTCCACTGTTTTCCATCGAAATGTCTGAATCGGTTTCCAAATTCAAACTTGCTTTAATTGTATTGTACATTGGCTCCTGCTTGTTGAACCATTCAAGATATTCTTCTTCGCTAACGACAATTAAATCCCTCCGCATGTTCCAGTGGGCGGAACCGCATAATTCAGCACAGGCAAGTACGAAAGTGAAATCAGGGTCATTGGTTTTTTCGCGCATATCATCTGTGGTATGTCTTGGCAAGAACCAAAACTGAGTTGGAATTCCGGGAACACAGTCCATTTTCACCCTGAAATGCGGCAGGTAAAAACTGTGTAACACATCCTTGGAACCAAGTCTGAATAATACAGGCTTGTCCACCGGAAGGAAGGGTTCCGTAGTCAGGAAATCATCATGACTGTTTTCATCTTCCCAATCAATCCCCAATGGATTTTCCGGAGTAATCAGGTCGAAACTGCGTTTTCCTAATTTCCCGTCTTTGCCTGAGTGGCGAATCGTCCACTGAAACTGCTCGGCTATCGCTTCCATTTCCAACGCATCTTCCGGTGCTGGACCTGTAGTTTTCATCCATGCTTTCAGCCCGAAAATGACTAACACGGTCATGACAACTGCGGGAACAGCAGTCCAAATCACTTCTAATTTGTTATTATGGGCAAAGAATGTGGCTTTTCTTTCTTTTGTTCCCCTGTAAAAAAATACAAATGCGAACAGTAATATCTGTGTAATTATAAATACAATTCCCGTAAAGAATAGCGTCATGTTAAACAATCCGTCCAACTCCACGCCATGCACACTGGACGCTTCCGGCAAAAACATATCTGAATAAGCATAAGCCGTCCATACGGAAGCAATCAAACCGACAATCATAAATCCGAATAAAAAAATGGAAACCGATCGGTTTGTGTCTTCCGTAACCTCTCCTTCCTGTTCGCCTTTCACAACGGACAACAACTCACTCGCACGGGCGATTTGAATGATAATGATACCAATCAGGACAAGCGCAGCAGCAACTAATAATACAGACATCGTTATCTTATTTTAATGTATGATGAACCATGCTTTCCTTGACAAACGGATTATTCACCGGCACCAAAGAAGCTTTTGTTAACGTACTCAATACCACAAAGAAAAATGCTCCGGAAAAACCAAGAAGAATTGAAATTTCCAACAAACCCAAACTTGCATGTTCAGCGCCAACTCCGCCCGGAGTCACCATCAGGTAAAAATCCAACCAGTGTCCTAAGATTAAAATCAATGCAATCAATTGCAACCTTGCCGGATTGCGTTTTGCAACTCGGGTCATCAGGAACAGGAAGGGGACAAAGAAATTCAAAGTGAGATTGAGGTAGAACAACCCGTTAAAGAATGAACTTTCCCGCATGCGCTGATAGAAATAAATCGTTTCTTCAGGAATGTTGGCATACCATTGCAACATGAACTGAGAGAACCACAGGTAAGCCCAAAACACACTGAACCCGAACATGAAAAGCCCAAGGTTGTGGTAATGGTCTTCATTCACTTTATGGAGATATCCGTTGGATTTTAAAAACAATACAATCAGCGTGATGAAGGCGACACCCGCACCTGCGTAGCTGGCGAAATTATACCAGCCGAATAACGTGCTGTACCAATGTGAGTCAACTGACATAATGAAATCCCATGAAGCTGTAGAACTGGTTACTGCAAACACAATTAAAAACAGAGCTGCATAAACTTTGTTCTGCTTGTAAGTCCCTAAATCGCCAATTTCATCTTCTTTTACTGAAATTTTTCTGAGGAGGTAGGCAAAGAAAGACCAGATGAGAATATAAAAAAGAATTCTTCCCAGAAAAAACGGGAAGTTCAAAAAGCCTTCTTTACCTGCTAAAATTTTATCATAATTCGCGCTGCCCGGAACCATAATGCCTTCTTCCATCCAATGGTATAAATGATGCCAGTGCATTTTTCCGCCAATGACAACCAGTAACGCAATCACACCGGCAACCGGGATAAATGAACCGGTTGCTTCAAACACTCTCTTGATTTGAACATGCCATCCTCCATAACCCACCTGGTGTGCAGCGGCAAGGAAAACACCGGTCAACGAAATGCCGATGAAGTAGTAAGTGTTGATTAATAAACTGCCCCACACGCGATAGGTTTCACCCATCAGCAGTCCGAAGATTACTCCCAACACCCCGACAGCTATCAGGGCGAAAGTGATTTTCCGGGTCTTCGATGAAAAAACAAATGTTTCAGTCATGCTCTCGGTTCGTTTGATTATTGAGCGCTGCCGCTAGCCTGTTCTTCGGCAAAGCGTCCAACACCTGAAAGTTTTTGAATATAATAAATCACCTTCCACCTGTCTTCCGGATTGACCTGCGATGCATAAGCGCCCATCAGGTTTTTACCGTAAGTGATGGAATGAAACATTTTACCTTCGGAAAGCGGAGGCAGAATGTTACTGTAAGCCGGAACTGGCGGATAAGCTCCTGAAATCACAATCGGTCCTTGTCCGTCACCTGTTTCACCATGACATACTGAGCAAAAAACGGTGTAAAGATGCTTGCCGCGCTCCAATGCCAAATCGTTTAATACGACAGGATTTTTTAACTCTATTCCTGCCGCTTCATATCCTTCCGGTGAATCAGGGTAATAATATTTGTACATGTATGATTTATGAGCGGATTCTTCTTCAGCGGCAGGGTTTGAAGTTGAAAGCAACCCTCTCGGAATGGTGCCGTGTACCGGCTCCAAAGCGGACACACCGCTTTCGAAAAGCGGATTAGCAGCATACGTTTCATACGCTACAGAGTAAGTCATGTCCGGCATAAAAATTCTGCCCGTACTTTTTGGGTCCTTCCCGCAAGCCGCCAGCAGTACTGTGATGGTGACAAGGGTTGCCGCTATGGATATTTTTTTGTTCATCTTTTCAACTTTAATCTATCTCAAAAATCTATTCAAAGGACTTTTCATTCACTTCCACCGCGCCATTATGCTTCAGTAATTCCCTGATTTTGCTTAAATCATTTTCATTCTTGTCATTGGTTTCAAAAATCATGGCGAAATGGTCATCGGTTGTGCGCTCATCAAATATTCTCGGTTGTTTAAAAACCGAAAAACCGCTGCGAACAAAAAATGCCACTACCATTGTTACGGCAGCCGAAAGCACGGTGACCTCGAATGTAACCGGAATATATGAGGGAATTGAAATCAAGGGCTTACCGCCAAAGTTGGTCGGGTAGCTCACGGCATTTGTCCAGATGATGAAACCTAAAGCGAAAAGACATCCGCTCGCGCCCGCCAGAAACCCAACGGTGTGTAATCTTGAGTCTTTCAGACCCATCGCGGCATCCAATCCATGCACGGGATAAGGCGTCAGCACATCATGAATGGCTACGCCCGCTTTTCTGAAAGCCTCCACAGCTTTCATCAGCTTTTCATCATCATTAAATAAACCGACAATGTATTTATCCATGTGATTTTTTTTATGCTTTGTTTCTCAATACTCCTGCTACTTCACCGCCTCCATGATGACCGTCATCAACATGCTCCGTATGCCTCTGCTTCTGCGTATCGCCTGATGTTTTCAAAATCGCTTTCACTTCCGCCATTGCCACCACAGGGAAAGTTCTGGCAAACAGCAGGAAGAGCGTGAAAAACAATCCGAGTGTCGCTGCAAATATTCCAATATCCACGATAGTCGGGGTGAAGTAAGTCCAGCTTGAAGGCAGAAAATCGCGGTGGAGCGAAGTCACGATAATCACGAAACGCTCGAACCACATCCCGATATTAATAATAATGGACATGAAGAATGTGAATGCCACGCTTCTTCTCAGTTTTTTTATCCAGAACACTTGTGGCGAAACTACGTTGCAGAACATCATAATCCAGTATGCCCACCAATAAGGACCGAGCGCGCGGTTGTAAAAAGCGTATTGCTCATACATGTAACCTGAATACCACGCCATGAATAATTCAGTGATGTAGGCAATCCCTACGATTGAACCTGTGAGGATAATAACTTTATTCATGGACTCGATGTGTCCAATCGTGATGTAATCTTCAAGTTTGAGCACTTTGCGGGTAATAATCATCAGCGTCAAAACCATCGCAAATCCTGAGAAAATAGCACCTGCAACGAAGTAAGGCGGGAAAATGGTCGTGTGCCATCCTGGAATCACCGAGGTGGCAAAGTCAAACGATACGATGGTATGCACGGAAAGTACGAGCGGAGTTGCCAAGCCGGCTAACACCAAGGAGAGTGACTCAAAACGCTGCCAGTGTTTGGCGGAACCAGTCCAGCCGAAGCTTAAAGCGTTGTAGGTCAATTTTCTGAATTTGGATTTTGCCTGGTCGCGGATAGTGGCAAAATCCGGCAACAAGCCTGAATACCAGAATAAAAGTGATACTGTAAAATAAGTAGAGATGGCGAAAACGTCCCACAGCAAGGGTGAATTAAAGTTGGGCCAAAGCGGTCCGCGCGTGTTGGGATATGGGAAAATGAAAAATGCGTCCCACGGTCTGCCCATATGGATGCCGGGGAATAATCCGGCACACATCACCGCGAAAATCGTCATCGCTTCCGCGGAGCGGTTAATCCCTGTTCTCCAGCGCTGACGGAAAATAAGCAGAATGGCGGAAATCAACGTACCAGCGTGTCCGATACCAATCCACCACACAAAGTTGGTGATGTCCCACGCCCAGCCGACCGTTCTGTTCAATCCCCACGTACCAATCCCCATCCACAAGGTGTAAAGGATGGCTAATGAGCCCAGCATCAACACGGTGGCGGCTAATCCGGTAACGGCAAACCAACTCAATGGTGGCATTCCTTCCGTAGAACGAACGATGTCGCGCGTAATCTGGTGGTACGTTTTCCCTCCTGTTACAAGAGGCTCTCTAATCGGTGATTCGTAGGCTGACATTTGCTATTCTTTTATGCTTCGCTTTTATCTTTATTTCTCACTTTCGTCAGATAGGTGATAGAAGGAAGCGTGTGAATTTCTTCGAGCACTTTGAACCCGCGCTCGTCATTCGCAATTTTAAATACCTCGGTTTTCTCGTTGTTAATGTCTCCGAATGTAATCGCGTTGGTCGGGCAAGCATCCTGACAAGCGGGAACAATATCGGTCTCCTTCAATGGTCTTGCTTCTTTCTTGGCTTTCAATTTTCCTTCCTGAATACGTTGCGCGCAGAACGAACATTTCTCCATCACGCCTCTTGAACGAACGGTGACATCCGGGTTCAGCACCATGCGGGTGAGATCGTCCGCCATTTCATGCGGGTCTTTGTCATTGTCGAAAATGGTGCCTTTGAAGAAACTGTCAGCGCCCAGATAATCAAACCAGTTGAATCTTCTGACTTTGTAAGGACAGTTGTTGGCGCAATAGCGCGTGCCGAAGCAACGGTTATATGCCATTTGATTCAGTCCTTCGCTGCTGTGGTTGGTTGCTGAAACGGGACATACATTTTCGCAAGGCGCGTTATCGCAATGCTGACAAAGCATCGGCTGATAAATGACAGATGGATTGGTTTCATCTCCGGCAAAATAGCGGTCAATGCGGAGCCAGTGCATTTCGCGGGAGCGTCTGACTTCATCTTTGCCGACCACAGGCACGTTATTTTCAGCCGTACAAGCGACCACACACGCACTGCAACCGATGCAGGTGTTCAGGTCAATCGCCATTTCCCAGTGATGACCATTTTTCAGATTTTCATACGGGGGATAAAGCGATTTCAAATGCTTCTGAACAAACGCGCGGTCTTCATTGCCTGCAAAAGGATTTTCATTGTATTCTGCAAGCGTTGTTTCTTTTACAATCCTGCGCTCATTCAACCCGTCATGAATGGAATGGTGCATCTGCGTTTGCGCGATTTTAAAAGTCTTTCCAGCTACATGAGTTGCCGTAACACCGGAAACTATATTGGAAATTCCGGAGGATTGGTATTTCAGGAAAGGATAAACATTTTGTCCGATGAAGCCGGTTTTTCCGGCAATGTCTCTACCATAACCCACCGCAATCGCGAGGGTATCATCAGGCGTACCGGGCTGTACAAGTGCCGGAATCGTGATTTCGTAACCATTCGCGCTCACCGTCAATAAATCAGTTTCAGTACCAACGCTTTCATTGATTTTATTAAGCGCGGTTTTTAAACCCAATTTTTCCGCTGTCTTTTTTGAAACACAAGCGTAGTTATCCCAAGCCACTTTGCTGACCGGGTCAGGCAGTTCCTGCAACCACGGGTTGTCAGAAAATTTTCCATCGCGGGTCGCGACTTTTTCATACACCACCAAATCCATTCCTTCACCGCCTGATTTTTTTGCCAATGCCGCACCGGCTGAGCCTGCATCAATATTTCCAACTGTTAATTCCCCGGAAACTTCAATATCCAATACCCCGTCATGCACCGCTCTGTCCCATAGCACATCAAATGAACTGAAGCGGCTTTGCTTGGGGAAAATATTTTGCTTCCAGAAGTCGCGGATATAATCATAATAACTCACATCAGTACCTGACCACTTCAACAAACTTTCAGCCGCGCTGCGTGTTCTGAAAAGCGGTGAAATCGTTGGTTGGGTGATGCTGTAAAAACCGTTTTTGGGCATGGCATCATTCCATGCTTCAAGATAATGAGGTGTCGGGCAGAGGTATTTGCAAAATTCAGAGGTTTCATCTTTTTTAAGATTCATTGAAACCGTGAGCTTCACTTTTTCCAATCCCTGTTTCAGTTTATTATCAACGTCAGGGTAGTTGTAAACCGGATTTGCATCCAGCACGATGAGCGCGTCAACCGTTGAAAGTTCGGAAACCAGTTCATTCATTGCCGCATCATCTCCCTTCCGCTGTTTGGAGTAATTCACCAGGTCAATCGTTGTTCCGTAGTTGCCGAGTAATTGATTAATGGCATTGGTGATTAACTGTGCATTGACATCATTGATGCCGCAGACAACGATAGATTTTCCTCTTGCTGCTACCAACTCATCTGCGGTCTTTGTGATTTCGGCTTTATGTTGATCGTCCAACTGACCAGCTGTTACCGACTGTCCTCCGGTTTTTGAAGCTACCGCATTATATAAGTGTAAAAGCGCTGCGTTTTCTTCAGAAGGCTTCACCATGATGCGCTTGTCGGCATTGGTGCCGCTCAACGAGAAGTAAGATTCAATCTGCACATGACGGTTCATGCGCTTGTTGGTTTTGGTAACTTTTCTGCGCGAACTGTATTGCGCAGCAAATTCCACCGGTGAAATCCAGGTGCCGAGAAAATCAGCCCCTACGCTCACGATGACATCCGCAACATCAAAACGATAATTCGGAATCACTCTCTTCCCGAGCGTAACTTCATTCGCAGAAAGTAATCCTGAGCAGGATACCGCATCATACACCACATGTTTCGTGGTCGGATATTTTGCAATGAAATCTTTGATGACTTGTTTTGTGGAAGGACTAAGAATCGTAGAAGACAAGATGCGGATTTTTCCACCTCTTGCCGCGATTGATTCCAATTCGCCTTTGATGGCTTCATCCGCATTTCTCCACGAAACTTCTTCACCCTCAATATGCGGACCTTGCAGGCGATAGTTATCATACAAACTTAAAACGGAAGCCTGCACAGCCGCGCTCGAACCGCCTTTGCTGATTTTGGAAAGTTTATTGCCTTCAATTTTGATTGGTCTGCCTTCACGGGTTTTCACCAACACACTGCAATAGTCACCGCCTTCGGCATAGGTTGATGCATAATAGTTGGCAACTCCCGGTGTGATTTCATCCGGCTTCACTAAATAAGGAATGGACTTGCGCACCGGCATTTCGCAACTTGCCGCAAGCGTTGCAGCCGTCACGCTGAAACCCATCATTTTCAAAAAGTCGCGCCTGTTGGATGCGAGCGCGTCCGCTTTGCCCAATTCGCTGATGACCGGCAACTCGTCCGGAAATTCGTCTGCTGTTTTCTTCGGAGTGGATGCGTGATTGATTTCTTCCAATCCCTTCCAATACTTCTTGTCAGCCATTGTTCTGATTTACATTTAAGATTAATAATGGCACTTTTGACACTCGGTTCCGCCAATTGTCTCAACTGTTACCCTGCTGATTTTTCCGCTCTTCAAATCTTCGTGCAGCTTATGATAGTCCCTGTAATAATCATTGGTCGTGAAATTGACTTCTGATTCGCGATGACAGGTGATACACCATCCCATCGAAAGCGGTGCATGTTGATACAACACTTCCATTTCTTCCACCGGACCATGACAAGTCTGACATTCAAGTCCGGCAACCGTCACGTGTTGGGAGTGGTTGAAATAAACATGGTCGGGGAGGTTGTGAACCCTTACCCACTCAATCGGTTTTTGAATGAATGACAGCACTTCTTCAATATCATTCTTGGTATATTTCCGGTTTTCATCTTCTTTCAGCCATTGTGTGTAAAGCTCACGGGCTTTATCAACCGGCATTCTTTCATAATTCGGAATATAACTCAACGTGTTCGGGTCATAGCCAAGTGAGGCGTAGATTTTCGCGATTTCCGCCCTGCCATATTTACCATTCACCGGGTCATCTCCGCGAATTCCTTTATGACAGTTCATACAAACATTGGCTGAAGGGATATTGGAATGCTTGCTGTTTTCAGCGCTGGAATGGCAGTATTGACAATTTATCTGATTCAACCCCGCGTGAAGTTCATGAGAATATTTAATCGGCTGTTCCGGTGCGTAACCCTGCTGACGACCTAAATCAATAGCGCTGTTCACCGTTGCGTATCCAATATAGATAAGTAGAATCAGGCTGAGGGTAACGATAATTTTTTTATCGCGGTAAAAAGGAACGGCTTCCGGGATTGGCAACCCTTGTTTTTGCAACGCCATCCTGCTGAGCGCAGAAGTGATTTTTCCGAGAATTAAAACAACCCCCACTAAAAGACCAATCAACAAGTAAAGGAATAGCTGTGTTGTTGAAGTATCTTCTGAACCGGGAACAGCGCCACCGGGCCCGGGCGCGACCACCTGGGGAGATTCTAAGGCAGCCTTTTCCACGTAAGCCAATACATCACGAATATCATCATCAGTGAGTAGCGGAAATGCCGTCATCACTGATTTATTATAGTCATTAAACATGTTGACGGCATAAGGATAACCTTCACGCACCACTTCCTGTGAATTGCGAATCCACCTATACAACCATTGTTTACCGGTCAATCCGGAAAAATCACCGGCTTGCACCCATCGTTGTTCGGAACCGACTAATGCGGGACCGATTACTTTCTTGTCAACTTTGTGACAACTCAAACAATTTGCCTTGAAAATCTTTTCTCCGTTCTGAACGGATGCGTCTTGCGCAAATACAGATAAACTAAAAATCAGAAGGGGAATAGATAAGAGCGTTCTGCAGGAAAACTTCCTATTACTCATCG
>JBGTCY010000203.1:0-8078 GCA_041748615.1 Chitinophagales bacterium | reverse complement strand
ATAGTGTTTAGCTGCCAACATGCATTAATTTAAAAAAAATTGCTGATTGGCTTTGATTAACAGAATTAAGTTTTTATCTTGACCCCCTGTTTCAAAAACCTTGAAAACTTTATTGTCTTATTTTGATGATAAATGATGATAATGTTGACAAAATGACTATCTCAAATTGAAATTGTCAAAGCATCAGTTTGTTTAAATTCCAAAAAAATAATTCCGAGAAAAATGAAATTTATGAATATTAGAATGTCCGGTTGGATGGCAGCCATGATAGCCGTTCTCATTTTTCAATTTCAGGTATCTGCACAATGCCCTCTCTCTGTATATCAAGGTGCAACAGGTGGCGTGCCACCGTGTGGAATTTTTTCACAAGATCTGTTGGGAAGCGGCACTTATTCCACAGTAGATGTTATCACAGGAGGTAACTATACTTTTAGCACGTGTGGCTCCTCTTTTGATACACAGGTAACCGGTTACACTACAGGTGGTGGATTTTTATTTTTTAATGACAATGACGGACCTGATTGCGTAGGTATTAATGCTTCAGTAAACTGGGTTTCATCCATTTCCGGTCCCATCAGAATTATGGTCAATCGGGCAGCTTGTCAGGGACATGATTTTACTGGTGTTTCAGCTGTTTTGAAATACCGGCAAAATGATAATATCAATTTTAATTTACCTGCCACCATCTGTTCCAGCGATGGCGTTATTACCTTAAACGCAACACCGACAGGAGGAGCATTTACAGGTCCGGGTGTAACCGGAACCACCTTTGACCCGGTGGCTGCAGGTGCCGGTTCACATTCAATTATTTACACTTTTGGAAGTTGTTCCCGTTCAACAAATATTACTGTTGGTGGCGCTATCTTAAACATTGCAAGCCAAAAAAATCCTACCTGCAACGGAAGCAGTAATGGTGAAATTGACATCACCGCGAATGGCGGTATTCCGCCATACTCCTTCACATGGTCAAATGGAGCAACGACTGAAGACCTTGTACTCATTCCGGCAGGAACTTATCAAGTAACAGTTACCGATAACTATAATTGCTCTTCAACGCTTAGTACTACGCTGTCGGAACCTTCTCCAATGACATCAACAATATCGGGAACTGATGTTTCCTGTAATGGTTCTGATGATGGTTCAGCTACGATAACGATTTCAGGCGGCACAGCGCCATACAGCTACTTCTGGTCTAATTTTTCTTTTTCTCAAAATCTGACACAAGTACCGGGCGGCACTTATAGTGTATTGGCAACGGATACTTTCGGTTGCACTGTCACAAATTCCGTTACAATCGGACAGCCATCTGCCATTGTGATTTCATCCGCGGTGAGCAGTCCGAGTTGCGGAGGTAATGACGCTGCAGTGGACGTTACTGTAACCGGGGGAAATCCTCCTTATACTTTTGCATGGAGTAATGGAGCAACTACCGAAGACCTGATTAATGTGGCTGCCGGAACTTATACCTTAACTGTTACTGACGCATCCGCCTGTACCAATACTCATTCAGTTGCCGTACCGCTTGTTCAGGACAGTCTCAATGTTTCATTCACAACCACCAACAATGTCTGTGTCGGAAATTCAATTTCAATTACCAACACAACCACCAATGTATCCGGTCAGCTATTTTATTTCTGGGATTTTGGAGACGGCAGCAGTTCAACAGTTTTGAATCCGTCACATACTTATGACACTCCGGGTAGTTATTTGCTTGCGCTCAGAGTACTCACCAATCAGGGTTGTGTGGACAGTTTCAGCGAATCTATTACGGTTTTTCCGCTTCCCGATGCCACTATCGCTGTCAGTCCTGATGCAGAAATCTGTGATGGGGAAAATGTAACATTAACCGCTCCATCAGGACTAACTGCTTATAGCTGGTCAGAAGGTTCTTCAACCGCAAGTATCATCGTAAAAGATGAAGGCACTTACAGTGTGACCGTAACGGATGAAAACGGCTGTTCTGCTGAAGATGATGTTTTTATCACTGTTTTACCATTGCCTGATATCAGCATCACTCCCGATACCAATGTCATCAGAGGATTCAGCATCGAACTGGAAGCAACCGGTGGCGTTTTTTATGACTG
Source organism: Chitinophagales bacterium (assembly GCA_041748615.1). GTDB lineage: Bacteria > Bacteroidota > Bacteroidia > Chitinophagales > CAIOSU01 > JBGTCY01. The sequence continues at coordinate 5,994 of JBGTCY010000203.1, read as the reverse complement.
GACACCTATTGATGGATTGGACAATCCTAATTCACCAAACCCGACTGCTACTCCGCTTGAAACTATAACTTACACGGTGGTTGTCACTGATGTAAACGGATGTATAAACAATGCAAGCGTGACGATTGATGTGATAGAAGCCTACCTGCTGGTGATTCCGAATGTCATCACACCAAACGGAAACGGTCAAAATGATTTTTGGGCAATCAAAAACATCAGACTTTATAATAATGAAGTGCAGATTTTCAATCGTTGGGGAACAATGATTTATTCCACGAAAGAATATCAGAATGACTGGGACGGCACGCATGACGGCAATGAACTTTCCAATGGCACCTATTACTATGTCATCAATTTGGAAAACGGCACTAAAATTTACAAAGGAGCAGTCACGATTTTAAGATAACCCTGAATCAAGCAATCAACACCATGAAAAATATCATTGTTTTTACTTTTGTTTTGTTCGCTTTTGCATTAGGAACTTCAGCGCAACAAATCCCGCTTTACTCTCAGTATTATGTTAATACATTCATCTACAATCCGGCACGCACCGGTGAGAATGACTTCATGCAGGCTTTTGGTTTGTACCGCAAACAATGGACTGATTTTAACGGAGCGCCCGAAACAAGATTATTCACCCTTGACGGTTCTTTGAAAAGCCGTAAAATCGGTTTAGGTGGATTTTTCTTCAGCGATGTGACGGATGTGGTTCAAAATATGGGCGGCAATCTCTCCTACTCCTACTCGATAAACATCAATGATGATAACCGGCTGAGTTTTGGAGTTTCTGCTGAAATGTATCAAACCCGCTTAGACTTTAACCGCATTATTGTTGAAGACCCCACTGAGGACATTATCACAGGCAATCTCGCCAACAGCATCGGTTTTGACGCGGCAGCAGGTATTAATTACCGATTCAAAGGATTAAATGTCGGTTTTGCTGTTCCAAGAATGGTGCAAACCAAACTGAGATACCTCAACAATCAGGAGCCTCAGTTTTACAGACTTTCAAGACATTATTTTGCGCATGCCTCTTACAATATCCCTTTAGCGGATAATAAATTTTTCATTGAACCCAACGTGATGTTCAGAATGGCAAAAGGGAATGTCTATCAGGTTGACTTAGGTGTCATGTTTAATTACAAAGACATTGTGTGGCTGAATGGCGCTTACCGCTATGATTATGGCGCGTCATTCGGAGGCGGAGTACGTGTTCACCAGCGCGTTGGCGTTGGTTATGCTTATGACCTTGCTTTGAATGATATTAAAAACTACACAGGAGGCTCACATGAGTTTTTTGTATCGGTGCGCTTTGGAAAACGTGATGATAAAGAGTTGAAAAACATTATGAATCAGATTGATACAATTAAGCTGCAGAATGACAGTATCATCCGATATAACCAGGAGTTTTCGGAGAAATACGATCAACAACAGCAAGCGATTGATGAATTAAATGAAAAAGTGGAACAGCAACGCAGAGCGCTGGAAGAACTGAAAGAATCATTGAAAAAAGAAGTGGAAAAAGTGATTCAGAAAATTGAGCAGGAACAGGATTCTATCAGAAAAGCCAATCCCGATACCAAAAATTTTGATTCAAAAGGAAGACCGCTTCCAAAAGAATTAGTGCAGGAAGTTGGCGATTGGGGTTCGGTGGAATTTGTTTACGGAAAATCCGATGACCCTTTTTTCCTCATCGTGGCTTCTTCCCGTTCCGCAACAGGAGCTAAAAAAACCGCTCAGCAACTCGAACAAAAAGGTCACAAGACCGGTGTGGTTTACAACACGGAGAAAAAATGGTACTATGTGTTTTTACAAAAACCCGGTGATTTGGAAAGCGGCTTAAGAGAACTTTACGAAATCAGGCAGAAGTCTGAATTCAAGGATGCCTGGATTCATATTTATCGTTAAGAAAAGTTGTCATAATAACATCGCATTTTGAAGCCTGCATCAGCAGATGTTAGACTTTAGATATTAGATGAATTGAGTTTTGGAAACGTGCCTAAATCAAATTTTTTATAATCATAAATTCAAATAGCCGCTTCATCGCGGCTATTTGAATTTTACAATCTCAATGACAGTCATTCGTTATGGTTTATCTTTGAGCTTCCGTAACAGAAAAATGCAATTTATCTATCCCGTCATTTTTTTAGTTTTTTTCATTATTTCCTCTTTTACTTCTTTCGCTCAGGATATAATGGTGGAAGACACCGTAAAAATTGAAAGCTCTCCGGAAATCAAGAGGCATTCTGTTAAAAGAGCCGTTTCGCAATCAGCGATTGTGCCGGGATGGGGCCAAATCTATAACAGGAAATACTGGAAATTGCCCATTATCTATGCCGGATTTGGCGGGTTAGGATTTGCAATTGGGTTCAATGTAAAAAAATGGAACACTTATCGTGAAGCCTATCGCCTTCGCGTGGATGGTGATTCCACCACGATTGACAATTATGTCGGGATTTACAACGATGGCAACCTGCTCACGCTCAAAAATTTTTACAAGCGAAACTTAGACCTTGCCGTTATCTTTACGGCTGTTTTATATGCACTGAATATCATTGACGCTGCTGTTGACGCTCATTTGTTTGACTTTGACATCAGCGATGACCTCACCATGCGGGTGCAGCCTGTCATTAGAATGGCAGGAAATCCGCAGGGTGGATTTACCGGAATCACCTTAACACTACGATTATGAAAATAGCGCTCATCGGTTATGGAAAAATGGGCAAAGCCATCGAAGCTGAAATTCTGCTGATGGCAAAACAAAATCCTAAGAAAGCGCCCAAAGTGGTCTTGAAAATTGACGCGGATAATCAACATGAATTCACCGCGAAAAACCTGCGTAAGGCGGATATAGCGATTGAATTCACCACCCCACACACCGCGTATGACAATATTCTGAAGTGCTTCGAAGCCGGTATTCCTGTTGTCTGTGGTTCAACGGGCTGGACGGAAAAACTGCCGGAATTGAAAAAACGCTGCAAAAAATCCGGTCAGACGCTTTTTCATGCTTCAAATTTTAGCATTGGAGTGAATCTGTTTTTTGAATTAAACAGGAAGTTGGGAGTATTAATGAACGAACATCGCGAATATGCGGTCAGCATTCATGAAGTACATCACACCGAAAAAAAAGACGCTCCGAGCGGCTCTGCCATCGTGCTGGCAAACGACCTTCTGCGCAAAGTGAAACGCAAAAAAAAATGGCTCAATCAATCTTCCAATGATTCCGAAGTGCTGGAAGTGAAATCTTACCGTGAAAAAGATGTGCCGGGCATCCACATTATTCATTACGAATCTGAGTTTGACAGCATTGAAATTCAACATACCGCCAAAAGCAGAAGGGGATTTGCTTTAGGCGCGGTTCATGCCGCCCTATGGCTGAAAGGGAAAAAAGGTTTTTTTGAAATGAAAGATATGCTCGGCTTCTGACGTTATTGCCTAAATTTTTTTATGGAAATTTTTAAACACCTTTGTTCTTATTGATCTCCACTTTAACGGGTAATATTATTTTTTTAAATGAAAGTTAATTGCTCATTTTTGCAGGCGTTGAAAACATATTTGAAATAACCATTTCTTACCTGAAATAAAAATACAATTTATACAATGCTATTTATTTTGATATTCGGACCTGTAATCTCTTTCACTATAATTGTGATGCTTTTGGGCAATTTCTTTGAAAAAGCGGGATTAGAAAGAAAGCTGGCATTAACGCCATTTGCAAATATTCTGTCTTATTTTAAAATCATTGAACGCACTCCGTTATGGAGTATTCTTTTTGTATTTCCTTATATTAACATCATTTTAATTATTTGGCTGATTACTGAATTTCTGAAAGTTTTCAACAGACGCGACATTCCCTCACAGATACTCGGAATTTTTTTCGGTTATATTTTTCTGCCCGTATTAAATTTTGTGACACCCATCACATACGTAGGTTCAAAACCTCAAGGCAAACGTTCCTCCGCCCGCGAATGGGTTGACGCGCTTCTCTTCGCGGTTGTTGCTGCAACAATCATCCGTGCTTTCATTATTGAAGCATATACTATCCCTACATCCTCCATGGAAAAAACCCTGCTCGTTGGTGATTTCCTGTTTGTCAGTAAGTTTCACTATGGCGCCCGGGTGCCGATGACGCCCATCGCGTTTCCATTCGCGCATCACACCATGCCCGTTTTCGGTACAAAATCTTATCTCGAATGGATTAAATTACCTTACTACCGTTTTCCGAAAATTCAATCCGTTGAACGAAATGAAATGGTGGTATTTAACTGGCCTCAGGAACATTTCCGTCCCGTTGATAAGCGTGAAAATTATATCAAACGCTGTGTCGGCATTCCCGGAGATTCATTGGAAGTCATCAATGGCATCTTGCATATCAATGGTGAAAAAGCTTACGAACCGGTGGACATGCAGTATCAGTATTATGTGTTGACGGACGGCACCAACTTCAATCCAAAAACACTTCAGGAATTGAACATCACCGATGGCGGTCGGATTACTTCCAACAAAGGTCAATATCTGCTCAGCCTGACGGAAAAAAATTATGAAGCAATCAAGAACATGAATAATACAAAAAGGGTTGAAAGAAGAATCACTCCGAAAGGTCAGGTGGAAGAATTCCAGCGTTATCATTTTCCGCCCGACCTCAAAAGTTTTCCCTGGAACGTGGACAATTACGGACCGCTTGTAGTCCCGAAAAAAGGTGTGAGCGTTTCAATTGATATGAATAACCTGCCGGTTTATGAACGCATCATCACCCTTTACGAAGGCAACACCTTGCAAAAAAAAGATGGTAAAATTTTTATTAATGATGAAGAAACTGACAGCTATACTTTTAAAATGGACTACTACTGGATGATGGGCGACAACCGTCACAACTCTGAAGACTCGCGTTTTTGGGGGTTTGTTCCTGAAGACCACATTGTTGGTAAAGCCTGGCTCATCTGGCTTTCGTTGGACAAAGCGAAAAATTTTCCTTCCAATATTCGGTGGAAAAGGCTTTTCAGTGTGATTAAAACTGATTGATTTTTATAAATTCAGTTCGTAAAGTTTATTTTAAAATTACCAGAATCACTCCGTTGCTGGAATAAATTTCAAACCTTTTCCTTCCGATAAATCTTTGCCACCAACACCGCTTCAGAGGCGATTTTGTCACCTACGTAGGCGGTGCCTTTCATTTCGCAAATGCCTCTTCGGATGGGGCTGAGCAGTTCGAGTTTCAGGATTAAGGTATCACCCGGCACAACTCTGTTTTTGAATTTGGCTTTGTCAATCATAATGAGGTAGGTATCATAATTGTGTGGGTCATCTACGGTGTTGAGGACTAAGATACCGCCCGTTTGTGCGAGCGCTTCCAATTGTAACACTGCGGGCATCACGGGGTTGTCGGGAAAATGTCCGGGGAAATACGGCTCATCAATCGTGACGTTTTTAATCCCCACAACCTGCTTTTCAGATAACTCGATGATTTTGTCCACCAATAAAAAAGGATATTGATGCGGCAGGCTCCGGGCGATTTGCCGCACGTCCATCACCGGCTCTTTGTTGGGATTATATTTCGGAATTTCTTCCTTGATTTTATTTTCCTTGATGTAGGCTTTTATTTTTTTCGCAAACTCGATGTTCGAAGCATGTCCGGGACGGGTAGCAGTGATTTTCGCTTTCAGCGGTCTGCCAATCAGCGCCAAATCACCCAGCACATCAAGCAGTTTGTGACGCGCGGGTTCATTATGATGACGCAATTCGACATTGTTCAGAATGCCTTCACTTTTCACTTCTACTTTCTGCTTGTTAAACAATTTCGCCAGCCGGTTCAGTTCATCATCAGTCACCACTTTGTCCACCACCACGATAGCGTTGCTCAGGTCGCCTCCTTTGATGAGGTTGTTGTCCAACAGCATTTCCAACTCATGCAAAAAACAGAAAGTGCGCGATGAAGCAAACTCTTCTTTAAAATCTTCGATATGCTCTAACGAAGCCAACTGACTGCCCAACACG
>JBGTCY010000202.1:0-13042 GCA_041748615.1 Chitinophagales bacterium | reverse complement strand
CAATTTGAGTATTGCGCATCTTGCTGCAGGTATTTATTATTATGAGGTTGTTATTGATGATGCCATGTTACCATCGCAAAGCGAGCATCCGGTGAGGGGAAAAATAATTAAGCAATGAATAAAAATTTGATGCCAACGCATAATCCGCCAAGGCGGATGCAGGAAAAAAGAGGCGCAAGAAGGCAAACGCTCAGAGCAGGCGCGTCATTATTGAGCCAGCAGGGGGAGCCCCCCCTCTGGTGCAAGCGTCCGCTTGTACCAACATTGTTTAAGCGTCCGCTTCCATCTTATTCATAGTTGTACCCCACGCATAGCCCAAGTTTGCGCCCTTGCCTATTGCGCTGGATAACTTGTGTTCACTCCCGCCACTACGGGATAAGTTTCTAACCTACCCGCTTAAAATTCAACATGCGCACAAGTAGGTATTCACACTGGGCAACCGCCCTGCTTAACACTTAACGCACAAGCAGGCATACGCTCCATGCCATCGCCTCAATGCTTGCGCGAGTACCGTGGTTGCGGAAACTTTAGACTTTAAACATCAGACTTTAAACTCCCTTCCTCCCCCGGAGGTAAGACACCACAATCGCGGGACGCTACCAATCAAAGTAAGGCATAGACGAACGGAGCAAGCGCCATTTCATTTTTCCTAAGACGGCAACTGCGCCATACTTCGATGAACTCGGCATGACGGCTCTCCCTCAAAGCATTCGCCTCTATGCTTGCGCGAGCAAAACTGTGGTCTGTCGTCTGTGGACTGTGGTCTTCCAGGAAGCGCACAAGCAGGCTTCCGCACAAAGTATTCGCCTCTATGCTTGCGCGAGCAAAACTGTGGTCTATCGTCTGTGGACTGTGGTCTTCCAGGAAGCGCACAAGCAGGCTTTCCCTCCAAGCCATCGCCTCAATGCTTGCGCGAGCAAAACTGTGGTCTGTGGACTGTGGTCTTCACATGAAGCGCACAAGCAGGCTTTCACTCAATGCCATCGCCTCAATGCTTGCGCGAATACCAATGACATTAAACCTTAAACTACCAGCCACCTACAATTTCAAAGCAAACTGAACCGTGTAGGTGCGGGGCGGGTCTAATTTTCCGGGGCGAACCGCGTATTCGTAGTTGGCGATGTTGCGCATGAGGAATGATATTTTCATTTTATCGCTGAATCGGTAGGAGAAGCGCATGTCCGCCACCAAATCACCGGAAGCGTGGTCAAGTCTATATTGGTCTAAGGTGTTGGGTCTGCCGCTGCCGATGCTGCCGTCAATGATGCCGATGGCAAGGGCGAATTCGGGCGGGATGCGCTCAAAGAAACTGTTGTACAAAATGCTGGTTCCGAGGGCGAAGCGCTTGTAGGTAAATTCAATATCCAACCTCACCATGTGTCTCTGACGGAATTGCAGCACTTTAGCCGCATCATCCGTGCCTCCGAGAAAATCTGAAAAGTATCTGAAGGCGTTTTTCAAAAACACGCCCACATCGCGTTGCGTGGTGTCGGTATCCAAATCACCGGGATAGACATACGTGTAACCGGCAAGCGTGGCGATGCCGATGGGTCCGATTTTCCCCTCTCCCACCAATGAAACTTCCCAACCGAAGATTCTCGAATTCTCCACGTTAAATGGCTTGATGCTGAAAATGTTATCGGCTAAGCTGTCAATGATTTTTTCACCGGAGGGCCAATAGTTTGGATAAAACCCAAAACGGTATTCCACAAAATCAAAATACTGGCTCCAGAAAACGGAAGCGTCAAAAAAGCCTTTCCACGCACCGACTTTCAAACCCTGCTTCACACCCACTTCAAGATTCCAGCCCTTCTCCACTTCGAGCAGCGGGTTGGGCAACACGAAAATGTTGTTGGTGAATTCCTGCGCCAGGAAACGCTCCGCGACTGATGCGAGCCTGTAGCCCTGCCCCCATGAAGCTCTGAGGTAGGTGGCTTTTCCAAAAAGATAATTCGCGCCAAACCGGAACACCGGAAGTGCCTTTTCAAAAACGGTATCAACCTTGGTTAACTCATAGCGCACCCCGCCCACCAAAGAAAGTTTCTGGATTTTAAATTCACCCTGCGCGTAAGCGGCTGCCAGCAACGTGTTTCTCCGCTCTTCATACAAATTGCTCACGGAAGTGCCGTAAACCATCGGCAGCCCTGTAGTGAGGATGAACCTGTCGTCCCAGTTTTTTTGGTACTGCGGGTCGAAACTGAAATTATTGGAAATGGCATTGCGGACATTGCCGGCAGGATTGCCCTGCCGGAAAATATTGAGATAGCGAAAACGCAGCGCTAGGCGATGCCCGTCCATGTTTTGATAAGTGAAATGCGGGTCAAGCGCGGTGCGGATGTATTCATCACCCGAGCCGGCACCCTGCAAATAAGCATTGGAGTCAAGGTCTTGCGAAATGAAAAAACGGTCGCTCACTTCCTTCATCACATTGCCGTTGAGACCGAAGTTGATTCTGTCATTTTTCTTTGGCGTGTAGCGCGTTTTGAAACTGCCGCGGATGCGGAACTCATCATTTTTTTCGAGGTAGCTGTTGATGTAATCAATGTTGCCGCCTACCATCAGCTGCAGATTGTTGATGCGCTGCCGGTGATTGAAAAACATGCCGGAGAAGCCATTCACCCTGCTCGTCCAACTCAGTTCTTCGCGGGGCGGGTTGTTGTAAACCCCGGAATAAAAAGTGAGCGCGGTGCTTTTTTCGCCCGTTTTGGGCCATCCCGTGCGCATGTTGATGACGCCATTCAATGCCGAGGAACCATAAATTACCGAAGCGGCTCCTTTAATCACTTCCACTTGTTCCACATCTTCCAGCGGAGCGAATTTCAGTTGCGCTTCACTTAAATCAGCGCTCAGGAAATTTTGCCCGTCAACCAATACAGCAGTGCGCGTTCCCACGCCATAGGAGTAGGAACTGCCTCCGCGAATGGTGATTTGCGCGTCCTGCACCTGCACGCCCGGAGTTTTGGCAATCACTTCTCCTAAATCACGCGCGTTGGTATTGGAAATTAATTCCGAGCGAATCACTTCCATCGAAACGGTTTCTTCCGCTACATTTTTTTCATACTGGCTGGCGGAGATAACGATAATATCCAACTGCTCTGATTTTGGTTCGAGGGAAATGTTGAATTCCCTGAATGAACCATCTTTCAGGTCAACATTGCGCTTCACGGTTTCATAGCCGATGTAGCTGAAAGTGATTCGGTAGTTGCCGGGCGGCAGTTTAATGCTGAAGTTGCCGTCAAAGTCGGTGACGGTTCCGTGATTTTCATCCACCACCACATTCGCCCCGAAGATGGGTTCATAGGTTTTGGCGTCTTTTATTTTTCCGAAAATGTGTGATTCCTGTCCAAATGAAATACCGGTTTGCAAAAGCCAACAGGCGATGGACAACAAAAGGGTGCGGGACATGCAGGGGTGATGATAAGGATGAACTTATTCTTTGGGTTTCACAAGGTAGAGAATCAAATAGATGAGAATGGGAGAGCCAACGCCAAGAATGGCAGCGGCAACAAAAATAATTCGAAGCACGGTGATGTCAATTTCAAACTTTTCCGCCAGCCACGCGCACACTCCCAAAATTTTCTTTTCATGTTTCATCATTAAAAGTTTTTGGTTGAAAAACGGATGTAAATGTCTGAAATAGTTTTTACATTTTACTCATCGAAAAAAAACCAGTCCAAAGACAGAATTTACAAATCACAAAAAGCAAATCACAAATAAATTCCAAAAAGAGAAAACTTCAAACCAGCACATGGTGTCTTGATTGATTTGTGTTTTGATTTTTAAGAATTAAGTATTATTTGTCTTTTGGAAATTGTTTTTTGGAGCTTAAAAAACGACAATTTGTTTGCGCCTAAAAATCCCACACAGGGCTGCGCCTGCCTTTGATATAATCCTTGAGTTTGATTAAAAAAGCGAGAATCAGGTAGATGATGATCGGTGAACCTGCGGTGACAAAACTGGCATATATGAAAAATAGCCGGATTTTGGCGGAGGGCATGGACAACTTTTCGCCCAAATAGCTGCAAACGCCATAAAAACGCAGTTCGAGGTAACTTCTGAAATCATTCATGGCGAAAAATTAAGTATTCCTTTTAATTAAATCAACGAAATTATTCACTATTCCGCTGTTAACACTTTATTTCCGATGTGACATTGCAGGCATTTCTTTCCGGCACAATACTCATTTTTCAGTTGCAACAGCGCCTGGCTCTCGTAAGCCGAATCCGCTTTCACACCCGCTGATTTCCATTTTCGGGTAATCGCATTGTTTTCATACGGTGTATGTTCCAAAAGGGTTATCGCTTTTTCCTGCACCGAAACATCGCCTTTCGTTTTTCCAAATAAAAACAACATTGGCGCAACGGCATTAATCATGAGCAAATGCAAAAAATCATTTCCGACTTTTTTGCTTCTCTTTGCCGATGGTTTGTCAAACAGGTAATGCGTTTGCCAATAGGCGGAAGGTTCCGACTGAAAGAGCTTTGCCATTTCAGACGCGTCTTTCGCTTCCAGCATTTTGGAAAAAAGATGTGATGACTGAAAAAGCAGCGCTGCGAACTGCGCGATTCTGAGTGTGGGAAATCCGGGCGGGCGCAATCGCAAAAACTTCCAAACATGGAGCGGCAGCGGTGTGAGCGAATATTTTTTTTGCAGATAACCGAATTCCTTTTTCAGTTGATTTGGATATTCATCCGTAAAATCCGATTCCAACATTCCCGCCTGCCCGAACAAGAGCGCTTCTAACTGAAACAAGTTGTTTTTATGTTTCGCGATGATGTTCAGCGGCAATGAGCGGGCAAGCCGTTCAAAAGGTTCCGCGTTAATCTTCAAGCCGAAATTGCGGGCGGTGAGCCGATAGCATGTTTCCTCCCAACTGTTTTTTGTTTGCGCCAGCACTTCACGGATGGCTTCCGTTTTCCGTTCCAACCTTTCAGCCACCAACCGGTGCAGTCCATTTTTAATTACAAATTCATCCACCGCGTGCAATTGATTTTCGCAGGGAATCCAACTTCCGTTTGACATCAGTTGCTGATAGCGTTTCATAAAATCCGGTTCAATTTTGTCTTTCAATTCCAGAGTTGGAAAAGCATTTGAAACCGGAATTTTACTGTCATCTTCAAATACCACATGCAGGATGAGATTGGAATAGGCTTTATCTCGCTGATGCTGATGTTTGAACCAATCGCTTGAGCGCAGATGCAACTCTACATTGCCTGCCAGCAAATCGCCATTGAGCCGGATTTTAGCCTGAGAAAAGTCAGGACCCGCATCGCGGTTGCGCAAACCGCAATGCACTACTTCAACGGTTTCACCGGTATTGGTTTTTAATTCGGAAAAAGAATAAAGCCGATGCTGCCAGATGTAACTAAGCAACTCTTCATTCAGGATGCCTGGAATGGGCATGAGAGGTTTTGCGGTTTATTTTAATGAATGGTATTCTCTAAAATCTATTAGAGTTCATTGAAAACTAAAAAAACAGGCGTCATTGCGAGGGAATAATTGATCTGGGCGAATGCCATTCCCGACCTGTCCCGGTTTTTCGGGAAGCAATCCCCTTCTTACAGGGGATTGCTTCGCTCGTTCCTCGCTCGCAATGACGATTAAATTTAGTTTTTCAAAGAATTCTATTAATCTAAAATCTTCATTCTTCATCCCCTACACGACCTTTCTTTTTTTTAAAATCATTTCCATTTCCCGCTGCATCTGATATGCGGCTTTGCATGCTTTATCCGCGAAATCTTTTTTATTGCTCGCGTAAATAATACTGCGTGAAGCGTTGATTAAAAGCCCCACATCACTATTCATTCCGCTTTCAGCTATTTTACCCAAATCACCTCCCTGTGCTCCCACTCCCGGCACCAATAAAAAATGGTCTGGAACAATTTTTCTGACATTGGAAATCATCTCAGGATGCGTTGCGCCAATCACAATCATTGTATTTTTCGGAGTGCCCCACGATTTAATTTTTTTTAAAACCTTTTCGTAGAGAAATTCATTTCCGGTTTTCAGCATTTGAAAATCTTCGCTGCCTTTATTTGAAGTCAGTGCAAGCGGAATCACCCATTTGTTTTTGTATTCATAAAAAGGCTTGACCGAATCTTCGCCCATGTAGGGAGAAACCGTGATGGCATCAAAACAAAGCGCTTTGAAAAAAGCGCGCGCGTACAATTCGGAAGTATTTCCGATATCGCCCCTTTTGGCATCCGCGATTTTGAAAGATTTATTGGGAAGATAATGAACGGTTTTATACAAACTTTTCCAACCACGCTCACCCATCGCTTCGTAAAAAGCGGTATTGATTTTATAAGCGACACAATACTCTTTTGTGGCATCAATGATTTGCTTGTTAAATTCAAAAACCGGGTCGGAATGTTCGTGAAAATGTTCCGGAATTTTTTGAATATCGGTATCCAATCCAACGCATAAAAAACTGCGTTTCGTCAGGATTTGTTCAATCAGTTCATTTCTTGTCATATAGATTTCAGGATAATTTCGGACTGAAAATATAAAGAAATACTTAACAAAAAACAAGTAGGATTTTTTTCAGGCGGGAAGATTCATGGCTTCCACCGATTTGATTTGCGGAACATCTTTTTTGATGGACTCTTCTATTCCTGTTTTAAAAGTCATGAAACTCTGCGGACAGGTTTCGCAGGCGCCAATGAATTTAACTCTGACAATGCCGCTGTCGGTAATTTCCACCACCTCTACATTGCCCCCGTCTTTCAGCAAATAGGGACGAATAGAATCAAGCGATTGTTCGACTTGCCTGCGAATATCTTTATTGTTCATCACCGTTGTCATGTTACTGTTTCTAAAGGTCGTGTTGCTTCGATGGTCGCGTTGCGGATAGCGATATAGCGCTCGCTGTTATCAGCAAACTGCTTGAAAGCCTCCGCGGTGACAACATCATCCCCCATTACAACAGGATTTCCATTATCACCACCTTCACGGATACTTTGAACAATCGGGATTTGTCCTAACAGTGGAATGTCGTATTCTGACGCGATTTTTTGTCCGCCTCCTTTTCCGAAAATATAATATTTGTTTTCAGGCAATTCACGGGGCGTGAAGTAAGCCATATTTTCTACAATCCCAATCACCGGCACATTGATGTTCGCCATCCTGAACATGCCAATCGCTTTCCTGACATCCGCCAGCGCAACTTCCTGCGGTGTGGTGACAATGATTGCGCCCGTCACCGGCAATGTTTGCACTAAGGTCAAATGAATATCGCCTGTTCCTGGCGGCAAATCCAACACGAGGTAATCCAACTCGCCCCACAGGCAATCAGTAAAAAACTGGCGCAACATGCTGGATACCATCGGACCGCGCCACACCACCGCCTGCTTTTCGTCCACCAGCATCCCAACGGACAATGTTTTCACGCCATATTGTTCAATCGGGATGATGACCGGTTTTCCGTTTATTTCCCGCACTTCCGGTCTTCTGCCTTTCAACCCGAGCATCACGGGAATGGAAGGACCGTAAATATCCGCGTCAATCAGTCCGACTTTATTCCCGTTTTTTGCCAATGAAATCGCCAGGTTCACCGCGACAGTTGATTTTCCTACTCCGCCTTTTCCCGCTGCTACGCAAACAATATTTTTGACACCGGGTAAAATTTCTTTCGCGTCTTTTCTTCTTGAAGTGACTCGCGAATCGAAATTCACAATGACTTTTACATTTTCGGAAATATGCCGGTGAATTGCATCTTCACAGGATGTTTTCAGTTCGTCCTTCATCGGACAGGCGGGTGTCGTCAACACTAAAGTAAATTCGAGGGAATCATCCGCCAGGGTTAGGTTTTCCACCATGTTCAGCGTGACGATATCTTTTTTCAAGTCGGGGTCATTTACCTGACGCAACGCAAAAAGAACTTCTTCTTTTGTAAAATTCATTCTCAGTTTTTAATAGCTTAACAAAGATAGAGGAAAAAAGATGGCTTGGGTTTCAGAAAAGTAAATGGTTCCGTTAGAATCCGAAGGCTTAATTTGCGCCTATCTTCTTCTTTTAAAAAAACTTAAGAATCTCTAACAATACTTCCAATGAAAGTAAGTGATATCTATTCGCGTGAAACCATCGTGGCACACATGCAAGATACCGTGAAAGATGCGGCTGCGCTCATGCTGCGCTATAACGTGGGCAGCCTGATCGTTGCTGAAGATGATTCAACCGGCAAGAAACCGGTTGGCATGATAACCGATCGCGACATCGTATTAAAAGTGATTGCACCCGGGCTATTACCCTCCGAAACACTAACCAAAGATGTGATGAGCACTAAGCTGATTGTCGCGCTTGAATCGGATGAACTGTTTGACACCCTCCTTCGAATGAGGACAAAAATTATCAGGCGGCTTCCGGTGGTTGATGAAAAAGGATATCTGAAAGGACTCCTCACCATTGATGATATCCTTGAATTTTACAGTAAAGAATTAGTGAGTATGGTGAGTTTTTTTAAGGATAAATCGAAGTAGATAATTATTGATTGTACTACTCATTCCTTATACCAATCTCTTGCCGATTTGATGCTTGCTTTGTAAAGGGTATTCGGATTTCCCCAAATTACAAAGTAAGCGGTATCCTTCACGATTCCGAGACCAACGGCTCCCCGTAATTCTGAATCCCAGGGTAAGGGTTGGATGTTTTTATCAGCAACACTCATCTGCTCCGCACGGGCATGAGTTGAAGTTCCCATTGATAAAAATAAAAGACTGAAACTACAAACCAGCATGGAAATGCCGAATGATACTTTTAAAAAATTAGAAGTGAATGATGCTTTCATGTGTAAATTTTTAGTGATGAAAAAATAAATGACAATGACTACCTCCCGAAAAAAGTACCCGTTGCATTTCAGATGACAAGATAGGACATCCTTAAAAGCCACATTCAATCGGAGCAAAAAGGAGTAGGACAAATTCTAAGTCCGAGGCTTTGCGCTGAAGGACAATAATACTAACTGATAATGGACGGAATTACCTTTTTGGAGAAACCTTACAGGTTTCAAAAACCTGTAAGGTTTGAAAGCAGAAGTACTGTGTTTATAGCCTAAGTTAGATGGAATTGCACTTGCGTTGTCATGGTGAGTCCCGAGAATCGGGAAACCATGCGGGTGGCCACCGCTCACCTTCGACTCCGCTCAGGTTGACCCCACGCACAATAAAAAGCGGTGCAATTTGTCATATTTGGAGATGCTACGATACTCTGAGCAAGACAAATAATAAGTGCATTTTGTTCCTCTCCCCGATGCTTTGGCAACAAGAAAACTACAAGTGTCCTTACTTTGATTTCATAAATTTTTATCCTCCAATACAAATCATCGGAAAATTCACATCAATTCATTACCTTCACACCCGATTTCTAAAAAAAAATAAAATCATTTTTAACGTCATGAAAAAAAATCTTTCAATCACATTAGTTTTCTCTGTTTTATTTTATTCAACCGTTTTTTCTCAAATCATCATCAACCAGGGTGATATGCCTGCTGTTGGAGACAACATTCAAACTGCGACTGACACCCTCACTCCCGGTATCACAATCGGAAACGCTGGCGTAAACCAGATCTGGGATTTCAGCAACCTGACGCCCGACAGAACAACCACCAATAATATTGTCAACCCCGCAACAACTCCCGCAGCCTCTACTTTTCCGAATGCGAATCGCGCGATTACGCAAAATATGGCGGATTATGTTTACGCACGTGTCACTGCTCAACGCTATGAATTGCAAGGCGCTACCGGTGACTTGTTGGGTATTGGCGTGAACACTACCGTTGTTTTTAATCCGGTGAATGAAGTGTATCGCTTTCCGACTCAATATGGCGGAAACTATAATGGCACCTGGGGATTTCAGGTTTTAACTCCATTTTCAGATTTACCACCCGCGCTGCAACAACAAATCAACAGCTCACTGCCAAACGGTGTGACCGTGTCAAGATTAAGAACCACGTTTACTTCAAATTATACTGACTTAATTGACGGATGGGGAACTACCATCACTCCAATTTGCAGTTATAATTCTTTACGTCAAACCAGAACAGAAAATACTACCTTATTGGTTGAAGCAGAGGCATTTTTGGGTTTAATTCCCTTAGGTTGGCAGCAGGCAATCAATGAAACCGGCACCAACACCTCTTACAACTGGCTGGCAAAAGAAACAAAACTCCCGTTGGTTTCCGTTACTTTTGATACGCTGGGCGCGGTCAATAGTGTAACTTACAGTCTCATTCCTCCTGCGCTTGATGCGAATTTCACCGCAAGCGCAACATCCGTTTGCGAAGGCGGCTCAATAGATTTTTCCGATGCAACTTATGGTTGCCCGGATTCATGGGCATGGTCATTTCCCGGTGGCACACCCTCCTCTTCCAACGCTGAAAACCCAACCGGCATCGTCTATAATACTCCCGGCACTTATGCCGTAACGCTTACCGTTACCCGTGGCGCGACAAGTAACACGGAAACAAAAAACATGTATATCACGGTGAACGCGCCTCCCATAGCAAGCGCGACCAACGACACTATCTGCCTGAATGAAACCGGAGCTTTGGTTGCCAGCGGTGGTACAACTTATTTATGGAACACCGGTGCCGTCTCTGCGACACTCAATGAAAATCCCGCTGTCACCACCAATTATTCAGTGACAGTGACTGATGCAAACAATTGCAGCGATACCACTTCAGCGACCATCGTGGTGAACCCGCTGCCGGTGGCTGATGCCGGTGTGAATGATACGATTTGTCCCGGACAATCCGGTTCATTAACCGCTGCCGGTGGCGTCACTTATGAGTGGAACACAGGAACTACGAATGCTTCATTGAATATTTCACCCTCTGTGACGACAAACTATACTGTAATCGTAACGGATATTAACGGCTGTAAAGATTCAGATGTGGCAACAATCGTTGTGTTACCGGCACCTGTTGCCAATGCGGGACCCAATGACACGATTTGCCGCAATGAAATCGCCACACTTTCCGGCAGCGGAACGGGTACTTTCTCATGGAGCAACGGAGCTACCACCGCGCAAATCAATGTAAGTCCGGCAACTACGACCACATACATTTTAACTGTGACCGGAGCTAACGGATGCACCGCTATTTCACCTGCAACAGTAGTGGTGAATCAACTTCCCGCAAAAACTTTGAACAACATCACTATTTGTCCGGGCAGCACAACAGTGCTGGATGCGGGTAATCCCGGTGCAACTTACGTATGGTCAACCGGAGCAATAACACGCACAATCAATGTGGATGCTGATGGAGATTACAGTGTTACGGTGACTGACAGCAAAGGATGTGTCAACTCGGATACGGCAACCATCACCGTCAGCACCAGCTTATCCGTTATTTTAAATGACGCGGAGTTTTGTGATGGCGACAGCGTGACATTGGATGCCGGAAATCCGGGTTCATCTTATGACTGGTCAACCGGTGATACCACACAAACGCTCACCGTTTTCACATCAGGAATTTACAGCGTTACCGTAATTGACGCAATTGGTTGTGAAGGTCAAAATTCAAGTACAATTAACGTATTCAGTCTTCCTTCAGTGGATGCCGGGCTGAATGACACGATTTGTTTTGGTGAAACCGGAATTCTGAATGGTTCTGGCTCTGCCGGAGATTACTTGTGGAGCAACTTAGCAACCACGCTTTCCACGTCTGATTCACCGGTTCAAACAACAGTTTATTATCTGCAGGTCAGCGACAGCAATCAATGTGTGGCGTCAGACTCCGTTTGGATTGTTGTGAATGATTTACCGGCAGTGGATGCCGGAAACAATGACACCATTTGTTTTGGCGAAACCGGAGCGCTGCTCGCAACCGGTGATGGAGATTATTTATGGAATACCGGTGAAACCACTGCCGGTATTTTTGAGAATCCCGCTGCAACGGCAACTTATTCAGTGACCGTCACCGGAAGCAATGGCTGCACAGCGTCAGACAACGCAATCATCATTGTGAACCAACTTCCTATCGTGAGCGTAATCGGCAATCTCGGGGTGTGCGAAGGCGGCTCCGTGACACTGACAGCTTCAGGCGGAATAGGCTATGTGTGGAGCACCGGGGATTCGACCGCTTCCATCACTTTTACCCCGGATAGTTTCGCGGTGTATAGCGTGACCGTAACCGATGCCAATGGCTGTGTGAATGAAGACAGCGCCAGCGTAACTGTTTTTACAAACCCCACAGCTTTCATCACTGGATTGGATACTGCATACTGCCCGAATGATGATGATGTCACACTTGCCGGAATTCCTGCCGGGGGCATATTTTCCGGCAACGGAGTGATGGGCGGATTGTTCAGCCCGCAACAGATGCCTGCCGGAATATTTGATATTATTTACACGTATGTGGACAGCAACAATTGCTCCGCTACAGACTCCTTGGAAGTGGAAGTATTTACTGAAACGAATGTCAACCTGTCCGGTTTGAATACCGCTTATTGCGAAGATGCTGCTGCTGTTACATTAACTGCCTCACCCGCAGGCGGAACATTAGCAGGAACGGGCATCAGCGGCAATCAGTTTAATCCTGTAACTGCCGGAGCAGGCGGACCTTACACCATCAGCTATTCTTACACAGATGGTTTTGGCTGTTTGTATGTTGAGGAAAGAAATGTCACCGTCAATGCATTGCCTCAACTGAGTATCGTTGGCTTGGATACGCTTTATTGCTCTGACGCATCCCCGGTTTCGCTCACAGGAAATCCAACTGGCGGGGCTTTCACCGGAGATGGAGTCAGCAACAACACATTCACGCCCGCTCAGGCTGGATTGGGGACGCATGTCATCACTTACACTTACACCTCTTCTGCCGGATGCACGAATCTCGAAAAATTGAATGTCACTGTGGAGATTTGTAACAGTATTTTTGATTTAACAGAGTTGAAAGACATCAAAATATATCCGAATCCGGTGACGAATGAGTTATTTATTGAAACAGAATTTGAAAAAACAGACAACCTGAGCATGGTGTTAAAGGATGCAACCGGAAAAGAATTAATGACTATTTCCCGGCAAGCGAAAGCAAGTTTTGATGTTT
>JBGTCY010000201.1:0-20581 GCA_041748615.1 Chitinophagales bacterium | reverse complement strand
GGTGCTGTTAAATCTTTCGGGAAAAGGAACTGACATCCCGGAAATCAAAGGGAAAATGTTGTTTTCAACGCATCCTGAAAATCAGTCTTCGCGGCTTAATGCTTATGAAGGCAGAGTGATATTGCTCTGACACTTTCCGTTCCGTTCATAATTTGTATCTTGCAGCTTCAGCAATTTTTTTTCTCATCATTATTTTTAAAACTCAAATGAACTGCTCATTCAGCGACTACGATACAGGAGGATTTTTTGATGAAATGTTTGATGAAAACGGAAATGTCCGGCAATCTTATACTTACTTTAAAAATGCCATTGAAAAATTGCCTTTGACTGAATTGAAGCAAAGACAATCTCTTGCGGAGCGCGCGCTGTTATCAATGGGAATCACGTTTAACGTGTATAACGAATCTTCCGGTACCGAAAGAATTTTTCCGATTGACATCATCCCGCGCGTCATTGACGGCAGAGAATGGAACCGGCTTGAAAAGGGGCTCAAGCAACGCGTGTATGCGCTCAATCTTTTTCTGGAAGATATTTACAACGAACAAAAAATTCTGAAAGACGGTATCGTTCCCCGCGACCTGATTGAATCCGCCAAAGGATTTTTGCAACCCTGCATCGGCTTAAAACCTCCGAAAAACATCTGGTGTCATATCACCGGTATTGACCTCATCCGGGGTGATGACGGAGCTTTCATGGTGCTGGAAGATAACCTTCGCTGCCCATCCGGTGTTTCTTACATGCTGGAAAATCGTGAAGTACTCAAACGTACTTTCCCGCGCATTTTTGACACTACGGGCGTGAGAGCGGTGTTTGATTATCCCAACCACCTGCTGCGGATGTTGCAATACATTTCAGACAGACCTTCTCCAACAGTAGTTGTTTTAACTCCGGGCATTTACAATTCCGCTTATTTTGAACACGCCTACCTTGCCCAGCAAATGGGTGTTGAATTAGTGAGCAGCAGCGACTTAGTCGTTGCGGATGGTTATGTGAAAATGCGCACCACCAAAGGATTTGAAATTGTAGATGTGATTTACCGGAGAATAGATGATGATTTTATGGATCCGCTCGCTTTCAGACCGGATTCCATGCTGGGTATTCCCGGGCTGTTTGAAGTTTATAAAAACGGTAAAATCGCGCTTGCCAACGCGCCCGGAACCGGTGTGGCGGATGATAAGGTCGTGTATGCTTATGTGCCACGTATCATCAAGTATTACCTGAATGAAGAAGCGATTATCCCGAATGTGAAAACATATATTTGCCGTGAAGCGCAAGACATGAAATATGTGTTGGAAAATATTGAAAAATTGGTTGTGAAAGAAGCCAATGAAGCCGGAGGATACGGCATGTTGATTGGTCCGCAGTCAGACAAGGCGACACAAGATGAATTCCGGAAAAAAATTAAAAACAATCCGCGCAATTACATCGCGCAACCCACAATCTCACTGTCGAGAGTACCTGTGATTGCGGGCGAACAGTTTGAAGGAAGACATGTTGATTTACGTCCGTATATTTTATATGGCGAAGAGATTTATGTTGTTCCGGGTGGCTTAACCCGTGTTGCATTGCGCAAAGGTTCATTAGTCGTCAACTCATCACAGGGAGGCGGCAGCAAGGATACGTGGGTGTTGTATTGATTTTATACTTTAGATTTTTGATTTCAGATTTTAGACTTTAGACTTTAGACTTTAAATAAATAATAGATTTTAGGTTTTGAAAAAAGACAACATTTTTACTATGGACAATGGACTATGGACAGTTGACTGTGGGCTGTGGTCTGTTAACCGTGGTCTGTGGTCTGTTAACCGTTGACTAATAAAAAAAAACCAAATGCTAAGCCGCGTTGCTGAATCAATTTTTTGGATTAACCGCTATATGGAGCGGGTGGAAAATTATGCCCGGTTCATCAGCGTGAATTACAACATGGAGATGGATTTGCCGCCCGATGTGGAAGAACAATGGGAACCGCTCATCATCACCACCGCTGACGATGAATTATTTTACAAATATTATGACACACCGGATAGCGGCAATGTCGTTCATTTTCTGACATTCGACCAGCGCAACCCGAATTCTATTGTATCAAATCTTGCCAGGGCAAGGGAAAGCGCACGCACCATTCGTGAATCCATCACGCGGGAAATGTGGGAACAAATCAATCGCTTGTATTTGCAAGTGCAGGAAACATCCCTTCAGCAAAAAGAAACTTTTACCCAGCCGCATGATTTTTTTGATGAAATTAAAAGGGGCGTTCAATTATTTTTCGGTATCGTGGAAAGTTCATTGACGCGCGGAGAAGCCTGGCATTTCAGTCGCATGGGCAGGTATCTTGAACGCGGGGATAAAACCGCGCGAATCCTCGACATCAAGTTTTTTATTTTGCTGCCCGACCTCAAACATGTCGGTTCGCCATTGGATATTACACAATGGACGTCCGTGCTCAAATCAGCGAGCGCTTATAATATGTATCGCCAGCAATACCGGAACATCAATCCCGCGCAGATTGCCGAATTTCTTTTGCTCGACAGAAAATTTCCACGCTCGGTGTTGCACTGCCTGCGCAATACCGAACATTCACTGCGGGAATTATCAGGATCGCCACCGGGTATTTTTGCGCATCCGGCAGAAAAAAAAATCGGACAACTCCGCGCGGAAATGGAATTCATGGAAAGCAAGGATATTTTTGATATAGGGTTACATGAATTTTTAGACCATGTGCAAATAAAAAGCAATGAAATTTCTGATGAAATATATAACGCCTTTTTCGCCATCAGGCAGGTTTGAATTTCGATATACCGAGAGTAGTTGAATTTTCGAAGGAATGAGACGTACTCTCGGTTAATACCGAATGTTTAACCGTTTCATTATTCGAAAACTTGAGTTGTTTCGGTATAATTTAGTGACTGAAATAAAAAATGTATGACTTATTGTTTGGGAATTAAAGTGGATTCGGGCTTAATCGCCATTGCCGACACGCGGCTGACTTCCGGGGCTGAAGTAACCACCGCCAGAAAACTTACCGTGCATCAATTGGAACATCATTCCTTGTTTCTGATGACCTCCGGTTTGCGCTCTGTGAGAGACAAAGCGCTCACCTATTTCAAAGAAGTGCTCGCGGAAGAAACCCTGCATTTTGATAAATTATATAAAGCGGTGAACGCGCTGGGACAGCAAATGAGGCGCGTTGTCGCGGAAGATAAAACTGCGTTGAAAGAAGCAGGACTTGAGTTTAACCTCAATGTTATCGTGGGCGGGCAATTGGAAAATGATGACGAGCATAAGTTATTCCTGCTCTATCCGCAAGGCAATTGGGTGGAGGTCGGACAAGGGACGCCTTTTTTTATTATCGGTAATTCAGGATATGGCAAACCGCTTTTGCATCGCAGTCTGAATTTTCAATCTTCCATTCATGACGCGCTGAAAGCGGGTTACCTTTCTTTCGACTCAACCTACGTAAGCGCCAATGATGTGGACTACCCGATTGATGTGGCGATTTATCTGAAAGACAGTTTTCAAATCAAGGAACATCGTTACTATCGTGATGATTTGTCGGGCATTTCAAAAAAATGGAATGAACTTTTGAAAGAATCCATGCGCAAATTGCCGGACGAATGGATGAATGAGATTTTAAATAAACTTCCGGAAAGTATCACAGAAAAAAAATAGAAATTAACTTCATTTCAGCAATGCAAATTTCCGGTAAACAATCATGATGACCACGATTCAAGTTGAACATGTTTTACACTACTCCTACTCCACTCCTGTTTATCTTGAACCTCAGCTCATTTATTTAATTCCGAGAACTGACCATCATTTATCCGTGAAAAAATTTTCACTCCTGATTGAACCTGTTCCTTCATTGCTTGCAAAAAATATTGATGCCGAAGGTAATCTTCAATGTATCGCTTATTTCAATGAACTCACCGATTCTCTAAAAATCACGACTCGTTTTACTGCTGAAAATTCATTGGAAAATCCTTTTGATTTTTTTGTGTATCCATTTGAAAATAAATCACTTCCGCTGACCTATCCGGAAAACGAAATGCCGTTGCTGAAATCTTATTTATCCATTGAAGATGATGCCGCATTATTGCATGAATATGGCAATGAAAGTATCAACAAAGCGCAAAATCAATTACTTGATTTCCTGATTGATTTAGCACAAAAAATCAGTGGGGCATTCAAGTATGAATTCAGGGAATCCGGTGACGCTTTTCCTCCCCGGTTTTTGATTGAACGCGGGAGTGGCTCCTGCCGTGACTTATCGAATCTCTATTTACAGGTTTGCCGCAAATACGGCATTGCATCACGTTTCGTGAGCGGCTATTTCTGCGGTGACGCGGAACAGGCTTCTCATTTACACGGGTGGGTGGAAGTCTATCTGCCGGGCGCGGGCTGGCGGGGAATAGACCCAACACAGGGCGTGTTGGCAGATAGCCGTTATGTGCCGTTAGCCGCCTCCGCTCAAACACACAACGTAGCGCCCGTCAGTGGTGCATTTCGCGGAAAAGGAAAGTCAGAGTTGGATGTCAGAGTTGTGATAACAGAAATTTTATAGCAACAGGGTGGTCATTCATAGCCAAGTCCGCTTTTTATTTTTTTACAGATTTTATTAATACCTTTCACCAACATTATCTTTCGTACACTTAAAACTAAAATCTTATGGGAATTTTATCCTGGCTTTTATTCGGTTTGTTAGCGGGTGCGATTGCCAAACTCATTAAACCCGGAGCTGACCCGGGTGGGTGGTTGATTACGATACTCATTGGAATTGCGGGAGCTTTTGTTGGTGGTTTTATCGGCAACCTGCTTGGTTTTGGCGACATCACAGGGTTTAATCTTAAAAGCCTTGCTCTGGCTGTATTGGGTTCGTTATTACTATTGTTTTTATTTTCTAAAGTCAGAAAATAACAGCGAATCATCTTGTTGAACCTCAAATCCGCAAAGTCATAGACCTTATAGGTTTTTGAAACCTATAAGGTCTTAAAAAAGCGCAATACTTACTCACTTAAATTAGTGATGTTTATATGGCTTGTTTGCGGATTTGAGATTGAATATAAATATCAAGCCGGAAAATATTTAATTTTTTCATGTTCAAAAAACTACTATGATGAAAAAGATTCTCGGTATCCTGCTGATTGTCGGAGCAATCGTTCTCGGATATTTCGGAGTTGAAAAATGGAATGACAGTTCAAAATCACTTTCAATCGGCAAGCTGGAAGTTTCCGCTGAAAAAACATCTGAGCGAAACATGGCTTATTTCTTTTTAGGCGGAGCAGTGGCGCTGCTTGTCGGGGGCATTCTCGTTCTCAAAAAGTAAGTGCCGGAATTCATACTCTTTCAGTTGCAAGGTCAAAACAGCTATTCATGTTTTTGCAAAAACGAAACTGAAATGGCGATTCTTCAATTTGCAACGATTTCAATATTTCCGCACGGGGAGAATCGCCCAGCTTCAACCAGGTTGTATCGCTCTTTTTATTTTTCTTCCAAATCAGGTCAACAAAAGTGTTGATATAAAAATCACCTTTGAAATTCGTTTGGCTTTTCAGCCGTTTTCCATCCAGCATTGAATAGAGAAAACCCGTTTGGTCAAGATGTTTTAGCTTACCGGTCACCGGCACTTTTAGTTCAAAATAATTTTTACCAGTGCCGTCCTTCGCGGTGGTGATACAAAATTGTTCGTCTGACTGAACGTCAATTTCTTCGGTCACTTTGGGTAATCCCCAAATCTTCATTCCCCGCAATTGATTTTCATAAGAAGTGACCGGCATCGAAAAAACATAATAACCGGCTTTTGTAAAGCGCTTCATCACTAAGGGTAAAAGGGGAGGATTAAAACCTCCATCAACCATCACCGGAATCGTCATGGCGATTTCATGATAACAGGGAATGTTCAACACATTTTTATATTCATAACAAGAAAAAGCGACAATCGCCCTGCCAAGCGTGCCGGGGATAGGCTTCATTGAAGGATGCGGCATCATCGCAAGCGCCCGCTCATAATTGCAAAAGAAAATCGCCATGGCACAAGTGACATTGCCATAAAAAGTCGGGAACTGATAGTTTTTTGAAATATCTTCCGTCAATTGAAGCGGAGACGTAGCATGGCGTAATTTAAAGCGCTTGAAAAAATCATCCTGAAACAAATGTTCATTCGAGAACATTTCTTTTTCAATGGTGTAGTTGGCTTTCATATTTGATGGCGTGTATTTTTCGAATAAACTGTAAATATATTATGCAATGCTTTGGTAGGTATTTTTAATAAGGCTGAAGCCCATTAATGACGAGCCGATATTTTGTTCAATAGAAATTTGTTGTCCTTACACCAATACCCGTTAATTGATTTAATACGATTTTTCCATCCGCCACCGTCATGCCGGCAAACGGGTCATTCTGAATTAAGAAAGGTCCATCCAAATCCGCCCAATCCGCCAGCGGAGAGAGATGTGCTGCCGCTGTAACTGCGCAGGATGATTCCGCCATACAGCCCAACAGGATTTTCAGATTGAGTTGTCTCGCTTTTTCAATCATCTTCCGAGCCTCCCGAAGTCCCGTGCATTTCATCAATTTAATGTTGATTCCATCAAACACGCCTTTGATGCCTTCGATATCTGACAATCGCTGAACTGACTCATCCGCGATAATAGGCAGAGGGCTATGTTCGCGCAACCATGCAGATTCATCTTTCATTTCTTTCGGAAAAGGTTGTTCAATCAAAATCACATTTTGTTCATGCAGCCAACAGACCAATTCCAAAGATGCTTGTTTGTCTTTCCAGCCCTGGTTGGCGTCAATCATCAGCGGTTTGTTTGTGAGTGAACGAATGGTTTGAACAAGTTGCTTATCATTTTGTCCGCCCAATTTCACTTTGATGATTTTGAACTGAGACGCTTCCTGTACTTTTTTTACAATATTTTCAGCGGTATCCATCCCGATAGTAATACTGGTGTGTGGCGCTTTCGTGTGGTCAATCTCCCACCAATCATACAAAGGCTTGCGAAGTATTTTTCCGCAAAGGTCATGCAGTGCGATATCAATCGCGGCTTTCGCGGCATGGTTACCGGAAGTTGTCGCATCGCAGTAATCTAAAATCGTGTCAACCTCAAGCGGATTATCAAATTGTTCAAGAGCGAGATTTGACAAAAATGATAAAACGCTTTCCTGGTTTTCTCCCACATAGGGCGGCATGGCGGCTTCCCCATATCCGATGATTCCGTGATATTCCAATTCAACAAAAACCGCTTCGGTTGTCGCACGCACACCGGAAGCAATCGCGAAAGGATACCTGAATTGCAACTTGTAAGGACGAAATCGGAGTATCAAGGCTCAGACGATTTGGTCAAATAGATTCCGTCTTTTTTTATTTGAATGAGCCGTTGCTTGTAGAGCGCTCCCACAGCTTTTTTGAATACTTTTTTGCTCATTTGCAATTCCTCATAAATATCCCGCGGATTGCTATTATCAGTGAGATGTAATACGCCTTCTTGTTGTTCCATGCGTTGAAGAATCTTTGCCGCGTTCGGTTCAACTTTTCTATAACCAAACCGCTCTAACGTCACATCAATTTTTTTGTCTTCCCTGATTTTTTTGATGTAACCTTTAACGCGCGCTCCCTGGTGTAGTTTTTTGAAAATATCATCATGAAAAATCAGACCTTCATAAGTATCATTGATGAGCACATTCACTCCCAGGCGCGACATGCTGCCGATGACTAATTCAACTTCATCACCAACTTTTACAGTAATTTTTTTTTCTTCCAATTTAGCGGGAATTGATTGATTAAAACGATGATTGACAGTTGTAAAAGTATGTTTAAAAATAGATAAAATTCAAGATTACACTTTAGCTACTGTCTTCATTACTTGAAAGAATGTTTCACATCAACCCCTTAAATTTGAACTAAACAGGTTAATAAAAAACGCTAATACCGACAGAAATAAATTATTTGAAAACAGCACTCTCTCAAAAGCAATTACCATGAAACCCTTCTATCAATTTTTATTCATCTTTCTGATGATTTCTTCTTGTAAAAAAGAAAATGGCGTTAATAGCTGCAAAGGTGATACGTGGGAAGCCGACCCAGCGGGCATCTGGTATGTGGGCGATTTGCATGTGCATGCCACAGGCGCCAGCAACGACACGGGCGGTGATTCTTATCCCGGAGATGTCAAACGCGTGGCGCTGGAAAGAGGTTTGGATTTTGTCGTGCTGACAGACCACAGCAACAGTACGGGCAGCGATGCGACCACGACCGATGAAGACCCTGCACTATTTAATCAGGGACCTGAGTTTCCTTATTGGGACAGCGCTGCTTTTTATTCAGACGAACATTTTTTGATGATTGACGGCAATGAAATCAGTCCCGTAAATCCGGACAATTCAATTCCTACGGGACACATCGGTTGCCTTCCGATGAATTTAAATACTTTCAATAAAGATTATGTTTTCACCGACCGTCCGAAGGGAACCGTGGATGGCGCAAACACGATGAACCAGGCAACCGAAGCGGGATGTTTCAAAGTCTTGAACCATCCTTACGCCATCACGCGGTGGATTGCTTACGACTGGACAAGCTATGATTATGACGCCATTGAAATCTGGAACGGTACCATCGGTTTTGACCCGTGGGATAATTATGCTTATCATGCGTGGCTCTGTGATTTGCTTGCCGGCAGGCAAGTGACGCCCCTCGGCAGCAGCGACTGTCACCGGGTGA
Organism: Chitinophagales bacterium; assembly: GCA_041748615.1. Lineage (GTDB taxonomy): Bacteria > Bacteroidota > Bacteroidia > Chitinophagales > CAIOSU01 > JBGTCY01. The sequence continues at coordinate 11,865 of JBGTCY010000201.1, read as the reverse complement.
ATACCCCGCCTCCCGGTGTGGCTTTAGACCCCGCTCTGGGCTATCCTTCCACCGCGGTTTTCGCGCAAAGCCTGACTTGGGATAACATTATGGCTGGTCTTAAAAAAGGCGAAGTTGCGATTTTTGAAGGCGAAAGCAGGTTGTTCATCAATGATTATACCGAAGCTAAATGTCACGCGCATGGAAACAATATTCACTGGCTCAGGTTGCGCGGCAAGGCGGATACCAATTTGCAGAACCCGGTGTTGAAACTGCATTTTTATACGACCTGCACTGACCCGCGACCGAGCACTACGGAATATCCGTTGGCTATCGGAAGCGTAGTGCATGAAGTCGCCATAACTCCCGGTGAATCCTTTGACATTGCGGTAAAAGTGAGCGGAGGAAAAGGCGTTTATAACGCGATGCTGAAAGGTAACAGTCGGCAATATTTAGCGATAAGCAGGGCGATTGTTGTTCAGTAAATTCCATCCACTTTAATCACAGCCCACACCGGCAAATGGTCGGAGAATGTGCCCCATAATGAATCGGAGCCGACTCCCGGATTGCGGGAAGTACCTGGGCGGGAAAAAATGAGGTCAATGATAAGGTCTATTGGGTCATGCGTGGTGATGCGCTGATTGAGCGGAAGGGAAGCGTGCGTGTCTTCCAATCCGCGTTGCAGAAATTCTGCGATTTGAGCATCCGATTCAGGTGGTGAAGCGAAACGGTAGAGATACGAATTCATGTCACCACCTACGACCACGTTGAATGGTTGCTTTTCTGCATCTTCGGCAAGTTCTCTTGTCTGCGCGATTTTGATGTCGCTGTCATAAAAATAAGCCTCAAGATGTGTGGAATAAACGTGCAGGATTTTTTCACCAATCTTCACATCGGCAAATAGTGCATTTCGCCCGCCTAACCTTTCCTCGCCTCCCTCTCCGCCTGTAAGATAATAGCGTCCCTGCTGCGCAAAGCGAATCAGACGTACATTACCCAAAGGATAGCGTGAAAGGATGGCATTCCCGTGTTCACACGCACCGTCAATTTCATGATATTCCACGCCATAGACATAATACATCCCCAGCGCTTGCGCCAGTTCATAAGTGATGTTGAAACTGCCGGTTCTTCCGCAACCACGGTCTAATTCGCTTAGCAACAAAATATCGGGAACCGCCACTTCGGGATTGTTGAGCAACCGGTCTCGTATCTGCTGAAAATTCCCTCCACGAGCGATATTGTAAGCAAACACCAGCACTTCATCTTTTGGCGGAGCCGTGCTTGTTGTGAGGTTCGCGCCTTCCATGATACAATCAATGAAAATACTGTCGCTGAGTCCGTAAGGATTGGCAAACGCTTCGGGGCACAACCGAACATTTTCCGCATCAAGATGATGCTGCCAGGGATACTCTTCGAAAGGATAAGAGTGATTTTCTTTTTTGCAGTGCACAAAAAAGAAGCAAACTGAAAGTATGATTAATCCGGCTTTATTGTTTTGTACCATCGTGAGCATGTGCTCGCCAAATATACAAGAAGTTGGAAGTGATAAGTATCGATATTTTTGCCAACAGGAAAAAAGCATTGAAATTACAAATCACAAAAAGTAAATCACAAATAAATTTCAATAAAAAAAAAGAAGACTTCAAGCCCGCGTAACAGTGTGTTTGTTTCGAATTTTCAGCATTGAATATTATTTGTTTTTTGTGAATTGTTTTTTGGCGCTTATTCCGAAACAACTTAGGTTTTCGAATAATTAAATCGATTGGTTTAATAAATCATCAATTGCTTACAAACAACCGTTCCCTTCCCGCCCCGGAAAATGAGGTAATACATTCCCGGAGGATATGCAGCGGGAATTGTGGAGCGATGGTTCACCATCCGGCTTTCGATTTTCACTCCGAGACTGTTGATGATTTCCACAACAAAAAACTCATCTCCGGCTATTTCAATTTGAAACACTCCGGAGGCGGGGTTGGGAAATACTTTAATCCGTATGTCATTGTTTGACGAAATGATATCACTGATGCTTGTGTCCAGCGTGTCCGTTTCCGCTGTATCGCAATAAGCATAAATATTGTCCGAATAGTTGAATGCCGCCCTGTTGCTGCCGCTTCCGATTGCATGAGGTATGCCGATAGCGGGAAACGGAAGTGAGTCAAAAAGGAACGAAGGTTTGCGGTCAAGATAATAAGAGACGTCAGGCAGTGTGCCGGTATTGGCAGGCGTAATTGTTCCATTCACATTGTTGCCATATTCAAAATGCCCGGTTCCGTTGATAAAATATAATCCATAAGGAAATGTGGAGTGGGTGATTTCATTTCCCACGAAATTCTGCCTGTCAGATGGCGGAGCGTTGTTCATGAAAATGCCGAACAGTTCCGCGCGGTTTCTGAAAAAAGTGTTGTAAAGACCGTTACTGCCGTGAGAATCGTCAATAACAATGTTTTGCCCGATGTTGCCTTCGAACAAATTTCCGTAAGCGAAATTTCCATGCAACACCATGTCGCCTGCCGAATTTGCCGGCAGTGAAACGCCTGTCCAGTAAGGCTCGATGGAATAATTGTAGCCAAACACGTTGCCGTTGGCTCCCGCCTGCAATATCATCGCATGGCGCAGACGTCTGAAAATATTATTTTCCACCAAACATTCGCCCGATGTGAAATGAATCATCACGCCATAAGCTTTCCCCCCGCCACCGAAATCAAAAGCATCATGAAAATAAGCGTTACTGATTTGGATATTTGTGCTGTTGGAAATTTCGACATGGGCGAAATTGCAGGTGTCGCTTTCCACACCCCACAGCCGGCAGTTTGCCGCATATTGAAAATGGATATTGCTTGATTGAAAAATATCGTTTGCGGCTCGTGTTATTTTCAAGCATTCCACTCCGGCAAAACTCACCGGATTGATCTTGATGATTTTCGGCTGCGCACTCACCGGATAATCCCATCGCAACGGGCTTGCAAGAAACAGCGTGTCGCCATTCACCATCTTTATTCTGATGATTTGCCCGACCGATTGATATGCCCAGGATGATGTGACTAACGCGCTGTCATTGAAAGTTAATTTGATGTAGTCACCGGCAGTGAAATGAAAGGCGCTGTCAACGATGATGCAGGTATCCTCTTTAGCAGCATCAAACAACAAAAAAGATTGTTCAGTACCTGCGCTCCCGCTTATCCTCACGAGGTCGCCCGAAACGGGGGCTATAAATTTCAGGAAGGTGCTGTCCGCCCCCGCCCCTCTCAAGAGCAGACTGTCCCGCAGGGTTAAATTTTGCCGGAACGTATAGTTGCCTGCGGGAAAATACAAGACGCCAGCGCTGCCGTTGAGCGCATTCAGGGCTGCCTGAAAAGCAGTATCATCAGGCGTAACGCCATCGGCATGTGCGCCAAAATCCCGGAGGTTCAGCACGTTCTGAAAATCAGGCATGGTATCGCGCATTCCCGCTAGCGACCAGTCCACGACACGGGATGCCGGAATTGTCTGGCATGATGCAAGATGCTCGCAGAAAAAGAAAGTGGAGAAAAGTATAAAGATTTTCTTCATGCCGAAACTGGATAATTACCCGAAAGTAATTATAATCAGGAACTGTATTGCCGGCAAATTTTTTTTCGTTCGAGCAAGGTTTGCGATACTTTGATGCGCTTGTTGTATTGTGTTTGGCAATCGGCTAAATTCGGACATTCATCATCCATCCAATTCCATGCTATGCCAGCCAGCTACTGTGTTTATGTCATTGAATTGCGTAAAAAAGTATTTACAGAAAATGCTCAATTCCGTGCTGCCAATCCGCAATTCAACGGGGTGCTGGAATGCTTATATGTCGGCATGACGAGCAAGTCGCCCAAAGAAAGATTTGAACAACACAAGACGGGCTACAGAAATAAAAAAGGGCATAAACTCTCTTCCAACATCGTTCAGAAATATGGCTGTTACCTGCGACCGAGCCTTTATGAACATTTACCTCTCATGACGAGGACACAAGCGCTGAAGATGGAACAACAACACGCTTTGGAATTGCGCAGGAAAGGTTATGCGGTGTGGTTTAATTAAAGGTTTCTATTAGGAGCGACTTCGGGTGTAGGAAAAATTGCAATAATTGCGTCATGCTCCGAGTATCGGAGCATCCCCTATGTGCTTGTAATCAGCAGGGGATTCCGGCATAAAGCCGGAATGACAACTGTGCAATTTGTCCTATACCCCTGCTCAATCAAGTATTCCACCCCGCTCATGTGTATCTGCATTCACGCGTTTTTACACTCCACAACACCTCATCTCCTCAACTCCCGCCACGTCCACAATGCGCCAAGCAGGTCAATCACACCAAAGAGGATGAGCACCGGTTGCACATAACCTGCCAGCACAAAGGCGGTGAAAAACACAATCACGCTGCACCGCGCGTAAACGCCTATCCAGAAAAATTCCTTCACCTCTTTGCGGGCGAGCTGAATATCGAACACAGCGAGCACCAACACTAATACGCCCACTACGCGTATCCAAACCTCATCCGTTTCAGGCAAGCCGAATAGCGAAAGCATGACATTGGGAACGGCAACGAGGATGATGCCTAATATCGAAAGGTAAATTCCAAATACGAAAACGCTTTTTGCCGCGGGACTCATAGGCTGGTTTTTTCACAAGATAAGCAGGCTAATCGGAAATAAGAAATTGTGCCTCATCTACCCGGCAAATCCTTCCCCTTCCGGGCGAGGCTTTCCACCTGCTTTTTTAAGACATCAATCCCGGCTTTCCGTGAATTGTGACTTTCAAGCTGATAAACAATCTCAATGGAACGGATATTCATAATTTTAAATTCTTCCCCAACTTCGTTGAGTACCACCAGTTCAGCCGCTGCCTTTGAAGTATAATTATCTAAATGCGCGATGTTCCGGGCTTCCAGGATGAGTCCGATGGTTCCATCCGCATGTTGATTTGCGACAAACATCCAGCCTGATGCATCAAACTGCCGTTCTATCATATTGTCATCATGGAGCATGAACCTGCGATTCCAGATTTTTGGCGGTTTGCAGAAATGATACTCCCAATCAACAAGCCGCGGAGCGCTTTCCATAATGGTTTTGCTCAGCTCCAGCAACTCCCTTTTCCCATTGGGAGAAATAGTAAAGTACCAAGATTTATGAGCGCCCGGACCGATCTCCCAATAAAACATTCCCAGGTCAAGAACGAGGTTATTAAGCTGTTCGATAATGAATTTCCTCTCGGATGCTGATTCATTATCAATAGAAACTCTGATCTCCCGCTCATGAGCGGAGAACCATTCCCACAACCTCACTATTTTGTCATCCATCATAATTAATAAGTTTTTCTTCCTATCTTATCCCGACATTACCCGCGTAAAGCGAGTGGACATTTCCGGTATCATTTTTTTTCAAATATACAATTGAAATACAGGATTATCTCCGCCCTTGGCGGATCAGGATGACAACATGTGCTAAACATGTTAATTGAAGAAAGCGCGCCCCGCACGGGAATTCTTGATTTCGCTCCGGAGTAGGAGATGCCTGCCTTTTCGGCAAATTCTTTTTGCGACAGTTCACCCAACTCGGTTTGTAAAATCGCTTCGCGGTAGTCGTCTGGAAGACCGTTCACAAACGGCTTGATACATTTGCTGAAATCGCGGTTGTAAGTTTCAGGGTCTTCCGGCTCATCAATCAATTCTGGTAAATCTCCCTGCGGCTTGATTTTTCTTTGATGGTCAATAATTGTATTGCGGGTGATTTGATAAACCCAGCTTGCGAGCTTGTCTTTGTCGGTGAGCGTGGGCAGTTTCAGATGAATTTTGATAAAGATGTCCTGCAAAATATCATTGGTGGTGCTGGTGTCTTTCACGCGCTTTTTGATAAATCGAAAAAGTTCCTTGTTGAAATCCTTCCAGATTTTGTCGGTGGTAAAAGTCATAATTAGTTGACAAGATAGTGAGTAAACTAATGACGTGGAAATTAAAAAAAGACGCAAAAAAATTTCTGACCGCTCTCGCCTGCATCGTGATTGTGGATATTACTGCCTGCGGTTTGTCTCCTCATCAATCATCCTATATGCCGGTCGGTGCGGACAACGTCAGGGCAGAATGGAGTTCGAAAAACTTTACTTAATCTGCCATGGTGATTGCGCATCCGGTTGGGTTTGCTTAACAAACCCGCTTTTGTCTTTGTCCATTATAGCTCTGGAAGCCATCAATCCAGCATAAGTTGATTTATCTGTTCCCGTTCTATTTATATGAAATAGATTTGTGAAGTTTTCTATGGATTTAAATAGTTTCCGTCTTGATTCATCTGTAACATAATCTTCCCAACTAACAGCAGGATCAGCGTGAGGGCATTTTATTACTAAATAATCAGAGCATTCATTTCGAGATAATAAACGCGCACTTATACATTCATTTAAAGCTAATTCAAAAAGACTTTGATCATCATCAAAGAACAACCGGTCATTTCCAAAAATAAAATATTCGATGCAAAGACAACCTTTCCCCTCAGGAACCATACTTCCTCCAAATGCACTGTAGTTAGTAATTCTACCCATTTTCAGTTCAGGACATGCCACTTGCAAACTGGTATGCGGAAATCGTGTCTTCGAATCAAGAAAGATATACACCATGATTACACTACGTCTGAAGGATAATTCTTTTAATGTAGGACAAAAATCAATTGACATTATCTTTCCCATAGCTTCTAAAGGCAGAGAGGAAATAACAATTTCAGGTTTAATATTGATTTTTTTTTGCAAGCCCATAATATCTATTGATTTTATCACTGAGTTCTCGTGATTAATCTTAACTACTTCGTGCCCTAACTTAATTTGACCTCCCATCTGCGTTATTTTACTTTCCAATATATCAATAATTTGTCCGCTTCCTTTTGAAGGATGATACCATTCTTGCTGTAAGATTCCGGAACGCTTTGCATCTTTAATAAATTCAAGTAGAAAATTCGATGACTCTTCTTGTTGTAAATGAGTTGTTTTTATTCCCGGAACTGGTAAATCTGCCCATTTATGTCCCTTAAAGCGTTCATCAAATCCTTGAGAAAAAATCCTGGTGAATTTTCTCCCTCGTTTGGAATAGATAAAATCCTGTAGTGATTTAACCGGCTTGGTCAAGTATTCTATCCGATATTTAAGAAAGTCAATGAAATATAGTAGCAACAGATATGAAGGTACTCCCCTGCTTATTCCTTTAAATGTCTTCTCCTTTTCAAAAATTCTTCCTTTATAGAGAATCCCTGTTCGGGGTTGATATATTCTGAAATCATCATTTAATAAAGCTTTCCAAAATCTTTGAACATCTGGAATTCTGCTATAGAGATGTTTGTATCCAAAGTCAAGAGAGAAATTGTTATAATTAATAGGACGCATTAATCCACCTGCTACGGTCTCCCTTTCAACAATGAGAACTTGAAACCCGTTTTGTAATAGTGTATATGCCGCTGCAAGCCCTCCTGGTCCTGCACCTAATATTACAATTTGGATATTCATAATATTTTTTGCTGAAATTTATGGCATTTTGGCAATAGAATTAAGCACAACTGCTAAAATATCCTTGAGTTAAATCTATGAAAATAAAAGTGCTGATGCTCCCGAAATGTTATCCAAACTACCTGGATCCTACGGAAGGTAACTATGTCGAGCGACATATCAAGGCTATAAGCCACTTATCTGCTGTAGCAGTATTATATGTACACTCAGATGATAACCCGGGTGAGAGATACAATGTGCAATTCTCCCAAGAGCATAATTTTCCTGTAGTGAGAGTGTTCTTTAAAAGGTCTGTGTTCGGATGGTCTGCACTTGACAAAACAATAAACTTATTGCGGTATCTAAAAGCTCAAAATATCGGTTATCGTGTAATGATGAGAGAGTTCGGCACTCCGTCATTAACTCATGTTCACATGCTGACACGCACTTGCATATTTGCTTTATATCTGAAATGGGCAAAGGGTATTCGATTCGTAGTCAGCGAGCATTGGTCCGGATTCTTAAAAGAGAGAAGAGCTTACAATGGGGTTTTAAGAAAAAGAATAGGCAGGTGGCTGTCTGAGCAAGCAGATTTTATCACCTGCGTATCTGAAAGCATTATGATTGGGATGCAGAGCTATGGCTTCAAAAACAATTTTGTGGTTATCCCAAATGTTGTTGATACAGATATTTTTCAAATGAAAAACATTAATTCAAAGAAGGAAAGGATAAAAATAATCCATGTATCCCGTCTTGATACACATCCAAAGAACTTGCCCGCAATATTAAGAGCAGTGAAGAATCTTACAGCAAAAAGGACAGACTTCGAATTGCATTTGATTGGTAGCGGTGTCGAGTCTGGCAGACAAATAACGTATGCAGAAAAGTTAGGAATATTGAATAACTATGTATTTTTTCATGGTTATAAAAGTTATCAAGAAGTTGCAGATTTCTTAAGACAGTCCAGCTTCTTGGTAATGTTCAGCAATTATGAGAGCCAGTCATGTGTAATCCTGGAAGCATTTTCCTGTGGAATTCCTGTCATTGCATCTAAAGTAGGCGGAATTCCAGAAATAGTAAATTCTGAGAGAGGGATTTTAATTAAAAAAGGTGATGAAGAAAAATTGACCGAAGTGATAAATCAAATGTTAGATACACATCAAAATTACAATCCTTTAAGTCTAAGAAGTTATGCATTAAATAACTTTAGCATTTCAATAATCGGCAGTCAATTTATAAAAATTTATTTAAGGGTACTAAATTCCTGATCATTTTTCCATTTCACATTAGCTCAAATGAATACTTGAGCTTAAGAAACCCTGCCTTTCCACAATTACATTAATTTCAGATTGTTAATAATGAAATTGAGGAAACGGCTTCACCACGTTGACAATAAAATCATTGTTAAAATAATTTGACAACAAAATTATTGTCACATCCCATGCTCCAACTCATCAAATTCTTGCATACTATCATTTGGGCATTTTTGGCAAGTATGATTTTTTACATCCTCTATGCCGGTATCTCCGGAAATATCACCAAATGGGTTTGGATTGCCATCGGTATCGTGGTATTGGAAATATTTGCTTTGTTGCTGAACGGCTGGGTTTGTCCGCTCACACCCATTGCCGCAAAATACACTCATGAGCGACAAGATAATTTTGACATTTACCTGCCTTTGTGGCTGGCACGAAATAATAAGATTATTTTCTCCATTTTGTTTATTGCCGGAGTGCTGTTGGTAGTTGGGCGAGTATTTATTATTGGTTAGTGTTCCTCCTTTTCAAAAAAAAATCACATTCCCTTTTCTTATCATTACGCTCGCAATTTTTCATCACCATGAAATGGTATCAGCAATTTTTCCTCATCTTTTATGGAATCATTTCTTTATACTTTCTCTACCACGCTGCCATGCACGGTTATGTTTATTTTGCTAACAAATCATTGGGGCATGAAGAGTCATTTTTAATACCCGGCAGAAATTTAGCGATAGGATTACTCGTAGCAGGTTTTGCCTTTGCCGGTTGGTATCTGATTAAACATTCAGCTTTTCAAAAACTCGGAAATATCATTTTGTTTTTTCCGGCTGTAGCGGTCGGTTTGTTTTTGCTGTATATGGTTTCTTTATTAATTGCTTCAGGCGGCAAATGGAATTAGTTTATTCTGACTGATTCTATGCTCTACTGAGCGTAGCCGATAATCCGAATGAATAAGACGTACTCACTTTAGTTGACCGGGTAAAATTCCAGCGTATATTTATTCCCCACGATGCTTTTAGTCAACAGCATAGTACCGTATTGGTTGATGGCAACATATTGTTTATCTGGCAGGTAAACTAAGCGGTAAACACTGTTTTCCAGAGTTTCCGTTTCGACTTTGTCTTCCGATACCACCAATTTGAACTTATTCGGATAGTTAACTAAGAAATAAGCTTTGTCGCTGTATTGCCCCAGCAGTAAAGGATAAACAATTTCATTGCTTTTGTTTTCCTGTATGTCATAATTCTCCGTTATTTTATTTTCACGATTGATATGGATTACAGAAAGATTACCATAGTGTGTGTTGACGGTAGTGCCGGTGCTTTCACTCACTTTGGAAGTGGTGAAAAGAAATTTGTGATTTTTCCACTCGAAGATGCCGCTGGGAACATCGGTTTTCGAGGTATTCGATGATGACTGAGTAGTGGAAGATGAGGTAGCCTTTTTTTCCTGCTCGGTGTAAACGAATTCCGATTTCTCCGAACCTGTTTCTGTGTCGGTGGCAGGATAAAATTTCACCGCGCTGTCATCCGCCTTCAGCAGGTGGTACTGGTAGTAGGGCTTGAAGATTTTTTCCTGATTGCGGCTGACTACATTAATACCGTCATCATTATAATATGAAAACACCGGCATGAACGAGTTCAGCGAATTCTTTCCGGCATCAATGCTCCAAAAATGCGGTTCCGCGTTGTTGTCAATACCCAAAGCGAGAAAGTGTGCTTTAGAGGCGCCTCCCGCATCCTTGAATTTGAGCAACACCCAACCGTATGCCCCTGCCACATTCAGCGATACGTCATAGACTAATGCTGTGGCGAAGAGTGGATTAGTGCTTCCGAAATAGGTTTGTGATTTCACTAATTCATATTCCGAATCACTGCTCATCGAGATGTACAGTTTTATTTCAACACTGTCTTTCTTGTCAATTTTTGTGGCTGCCAGGCGGACGTTGTCCACGATTTCCCTCCTGAATAAAACTTTTTCCTCTTTTGGAAGGGCTATTTTACCTTTGCCCATCACAGCTTTCAATTCTTTAAATCCCGATTTCAGCGCCTGGAGATTCTCTCCTAATGTGGATTCGCGTGAAGTAGATGCGGATGCAGGATATTGGTAAAAGCCATACTTCTGCTTGCCAACGGAAACCAGCGCACCGAACTCACGTTCCGACAAGCCGGTTATCCTGTCTAAGTTTTTCAGACTGTAGGTAACGGGGATGGCGTCTTTTATTACCGGGTGAACGAAACTGGGGGGGAAATACATGGTATAGGGCATATCCGACTGGAGTTCCCTGACCGCTATCACCCATGAGTCGGTAACGGCTTCACCAGTATTGTTCAGGATTTGTCTTACTAAGATAATCACCTTATTACTGTGATTGACAAAGCCCGTAAATCCGCTTTTCAATGTATCGGTGTATGCCCCCGCTGTAGTTGGCGCTCTGAATTCCCTATCCCCCACGACCGAAGCGGGTAACTCCTGCATATAGAGGATGGAATACTTGTCATCCGCCAGCGGCTCGAAGCTGATTACCTGGAAGTTCTGGTTTTCACCGAGCGCGTTGACCGGCACATCCATTTTGAGGACATTCTTCTCTTGTCCGAATAAATGAACCGAAGTCAATAAGAAAAGACAGATGCTCAATTTTTTTATCATGGCTGTTTTTTTTTTAAAAATGATATTGGGTGAATTATAACTCGTGTAAATGTAAATAAATCTGATTGCTTGTCAAAATCCTCCAACCTTCTATGTTACGAGGGTGTCTTAAAATGACGGGCAGGATTAAGTTCTACATTCTGAATTTAATTGAAAATACAGTTTACTACTTTTTCATAAAAGCAATCTCCCGCTCGCCAATCACAAAGTAAGCGCCTTGTGAAACAGTCTGCTTCCTCAAGGTTTCCTCCGCTACATATTTTAGTATTTCATCCCGCTCCGCAATGCTGAATCCGGTTGCCTTTTCCCAATTTTCAACGGTCGGAACGTCAATATAAAACAGGCAGTTGCCACCGCCCATTGTCTTGTCCTGAAATACGTTGACCATTTGTGATTAATTAAATGGTTAGGTTTTTTAAGTTTTTTCTTGCCCTAAAAATGAAGTTTTAAAAGAGTGGGGACGAAGCCCCACTTCATTTTCAGTGCATTCCTGGTTTTGGCA
>JBGTCY010000200.1:0-8049 GCA_041748615.1 Chitinophagales bacterium | reverse complement strand
TGTCGTTTTTTGCGTCAATATGCGAGCAGGAAAATGTGGTGCCGACATTTGAACCTGAAACATTTGAACGAATCACCCTGCCGCCTTCCGCCTGGCACAAAGTAGTGTGATGCACAGCCGCGTTAAATTTTTTTACACTGCGAATTCCCGGAGGATGAATGCCGGCTAAATAACCAATCGCGGTGAATGCCAGCGGCTCATTCAACACCATCCAGTTTTTCACTTTGTCGCCATAGCGCTTTGAAAGCAGGTTTACATATTCGGAAAACCAATGAACGATGTCGCGGTTTGCCCAGCCTCCTTTGTCCTGCAACGCCTGCGGCAAGTCCCAATGATAGCAGGTTATCCACGGTTCCACTCCTACTTCAAGGCAGCGGTCAATCACACGGTGGTAAAAATCAACTCCTTTCTCATTGACTTTTCCTGTTCCTTCCGGGAAAATGCGCGTCCAGGCAATCGAGAAGCGGTTGACATTCATGTTCATCTCACGAATGAGCGCGATGTCGGAATGATAACGATTGTAAAAATCGCAGGCGACATCCCCGTTTTCGTTGTTTTTTACCTTGCCTTTTTTATGCGTGAAGGTATCCCAGATTGAGGGACCTTTTCCATCCGCATCCCAGGCGCCTTCAATCTGGTAGGCAGCAGTAGCTACGCCCCATTTGAAATTTTTTCCGAAATCAGCTTTTGTAAATTCTCCGGTGAGATTCATACTGAACAGTGAACGAGGTAACATGAATAATGCCGCTCCAAGGGCTGAATTTTTAATAAGTTGTCTGCGTTGCATTGAACTTTTTTTTTAAAGCAGACAAGATAAGTAATGTTTTCAAAACAACATTGTCCTGTTGTGTTATCTGCTAGCAGATATTAGATGTTAGATGGACAAGAATTACGATTTATGATTGTTGATTTACGATTTTTATGACAGCAACAAAAACATATTGACGATGGAATATAGATCGCAGACTATTAGTCAATAGTGATTACCAAGACAAATGTTTTGTTCCGAGATACTTTTCGATGATGGGTTGGTAATAGCTTTTAATTTCATTCAAATCAAAACTTTCTTCCCGTTTTGTGTAAAGGTCAAAGCGGTTGAAGTGGCGCACCCATTGTTTGTATTGTTTGTCTTTTTCCTGTTCAAACTCCGCGTAGCTGTTTCCGGTATGCCAGGGATAAAACGAGTGGTAGCGAATGACGACCATTGCCTGCTCCGGCAGTCTGTTTTCAGGATGATGTTTCAATATCTGGTAGAGATATTCATCATGCCCCCAGGCGAGTTGAAGGTTGTCTAAACCGCAATGAGGCGCATACATTCCGAAAGTTGTATTGTAGCGCTCATCCAACATGTCGGGATTCAGTTGATTGAACTCAGGATAAACACAGGTGTCCGGCAGGCGGCAACCCACCACAAAAATATCCCCCACTAAACCCCATTGTTCATTTTGGTTAGTGCCGTCTTCATCGCACCCCCAGAGATACAGGACTTTCCCCAGATCGTGAATCAATGCTGCCAATTGCAGCCAGTCTGGCTCTCCCGCATGACGCGCTCCTTCTGCCGCCTGAATTAAATGCTGTACATTGGGCAGCGTGAGATCAGGGTCGCTGACATCCACTAAAACATTGAGTTTTTCCATTGCTTCCCAAATGTGCATCGGCTTATCAAAGGTCAAATATTTTTTTTTCATCCGCTTCACATAATCCACCGTTTGCCGTGAGCGCATTTTGCGGTAATGCTCGCGGACAGCAAGGGTAATGGAGTCGGTTTTATCGTAGTTGCGGAAGGTGGGAGTTTCTGTAGTCATGAATTATTCAATCGCTCTGCAAACATCTTCAATTCAAAACTGAATCATTGTTTAAACCTGGGAAAGCGATTCATCGCTTTATCCTGTTCCGTCAATCTTAATGCTTCATCATTCAGGATTTGATTCCATTCCGGTGGAGCAATTGAAATCGCATTAATTTTTTTTACCAATAAATCAATTTTTTCTTTATCACTTCCGGTAATGGTTGAATAATCGAAGTTTGGAACCTGCTGAAGGTTTCTGACACTATTCAAAATAATGTTTGCAGCGGCTTCTCCTCTTGCCGTTTCATATTCAAATTTTGCTTCTTCCAGATAATTGGTAGCCCAGCTAATCCTGTGCAATTTATCAATATCCTGCCGAGAATGCGTCTCTGAATTTTGACTCAAAGCAGGGTTTGATAAAAAAATAAAAAACGAAAAGATGAATACTGAAAATATTTGATTATACATGGTTAATTTTTTTATGGTTTACCAATAAATCCAATTAAATTACTGCCGTAAAAAGTGGCGCTACCTGCACCGGTTGACCACCTGATTTCATAAGTATGCGTTCCCGGACCGGGATTGTCAACCCATGTCAGATTGATGCTATTATCAAAATTCACAGTGGCTGCACTTGCTACTTCATAGATTTGACTGCCATTTCTGAATAACCCAAGAGCAAGGTAAGCAGTGGACCCGGTTTTATTATAATCCAATTGTCCAATCAAAACCACAAGGTCACCGGAAGCAGCAGTCACGCTGATAGAACGAATGAAATTTGGAGTTCCAAATAATGTTGTTGATTGAGAAAATTTAACGGGTACAATTCCAGCCGGACCTTGAGGACCTGTCGGTCCTGCAATTCCTTGAATTCCCTGAATTCCTTGAGGACCGGTAGCGCCTTGCTGTCCAGTTGGACCTGCCGGACCAGTAGCGCCTTGTGCTCCCGTTGCTCCTGCTGGACCTGCCGGACCTTGCGGACCGGGGTCGCCTTGTAATCCCTGTGCTCCCGCTGGACCTGCCGGACCCTGTGGACCTGGGTCGCCTTGCAATCCCTGTGCTCCCGCTAGACCTGCCGGACCTTGCGGACCTGGGTCACCTTGTAATCCCTGTGCTCCCGCTGGACCTGCCGGACCTTGTGGTCCCGGGTCGCCTTGAATTCCTTGCGGACCCATGCTGGTTGGAATTGTGATAGATACCGCACTACCGGTTAATGACAAAGTTGTATCATTAATTTTCACCAAATCTTGTAGCTCATTGGTTGGGTCGTTATCGGCATCATCCACATTATCGGGAATTGATACTGAATTACCTCCGCTAATCGAGAGTTGACCGTTGTTGAAAGCCAACATCTGATTATCCGTATTTACATAGGGCGTTAAATTCACCGAACCACCGCCATTGCTGAGGTTGATGACATTACCGGACAATGACATGAATTGTAATTCATTGGTCGGGTCGGAGTCAGCATCATTAATCAATGAACTGAGATTTACGGATTTTGTACCTCCCGCATCCGTCAATTGAAGCGTGCTGCCCACTAATTGAGCCGAAATCAGCAATTCATTCGTTGGGTCTCCATCTCCATCGGCAAGAACATCCAGGTTTATCGAACCTCCACCCTGAGAGAGTGAAAGTACATTGCCTGCTAATGAAATCGTTTGTAATTCATTGGTGGGGTCGGCATCCGCATCATCCACCGCATCTACAAAGGAGCCACCACCCTGTGAAAGTGTTACAACATTTCCGGTTTTTGAGATGGTTTGCAATTCATTGGTCGGGTCATTATCCGCGTCATCCACATTGTCGGGAATCACAACGGAATTTCCACCGCTGATACTCAAAGTGCCATTCGTGAAACTCAATGTTTGATTGTCGGTATTATCCAGAAAAGCATCCAAGTTAATATTACCTCCGCCCTGACTCAAACTTAAAGTGCTGCCGGTAAGCGACAAGGTTTGTAGTTCATTCGTGGGGTCGCTGTCCGCGTCATCTACATTATCTGGAATTACCACATTTAATGTTCCGCCTCCGTCTGTAAGCGTAAGGGTGCGGGTTGCCTGATTGAATTGCAGCCCGGTAACAAAACCTGCCGAAACCACGGAGCTTAGGTCAACGCTGTTGCCTCCCGTGATGTTCAAAGTGTTTCCCGTAAGTGACAAAGTCTGATTGTCGGTATTATCCAAAAAGCTGCTGAGGTCAATGCTGTTACCATCGGTGATGCTCAATACATTTCCGATGATGGCGATATTCTGATTGTTTACATCATCATTTGCCGAAGTCCATTGCGTACCGTTCCATTTCAATACTTGTCCCGGTGTAGGCGCTACGGTGACATCACTCAGGTCATTTATTACATTGTCACTCAAATCATCTTTTTCTTCGATGATGGTTGTTGTATGCGCCACTCCCCCCTCAACTACTGTGAGCGTATTTGAAACCGGGTCATAATTCACATCAGTGATTTTTTCATTACTGGTAGCCGCTTTTCCGGAGTAAAAAGCATAAGGCACGGAAAGCATTTCCGAAGTGCCCATGTGGAAATAGTTGGAACCTCCGCCCGGGTCCATTTCCACTTTGATAAATTTATTTCCGGTTTCCCAGGGAATATTTTCAAATACACCGGTTGGCGTCAATCCGTTGCCAATGACGATGTTAAATAGTCCGTAGCGGTTGGTTCCGGTTTTATGAATTTCGGAATAAACGGTTGCGCCACCGGAAGCGCTGTCAAGTACAGAAATCCGAACACTCAGATTTTGATTGACAAGCAAATTTCCCGCTTCATCCCGGGCGACAGCCTGGTATTTAATGCCTTGCGGAAGTTGTGCAAAGAGCGATGTTGCGCAAAACAACAACACTCCTGCCAGGAGGGACAAACTTTTCATGACTGTAAGTTTATGTTTAAGAGAAAATTTTTAATAACCGGTTTTCTGGAATTTGTAAGTATTCAGCAACTTACCTTCGCTTGTGAGCCGGAACATATACATTCCTGCTGATAATGAACTCACATCCAATTGATAATTACTCATCAGGTTTTTATCCACGTTGATTTCATCCGCATGATGAATTCTGCCCAGCATATCCACTAATTCAATCCGGATTCTGGAAGTATGGTCATATTTCAAATCCATTCTTACAAAACTTGCAGTCGGGTTCGGATAAAGGTTTACAAAAACATTGCTTTTTGGAATTTCCCGGATAAAGATGGTGGTGTCGATTATTTCTTCCGGTTGCTGAAAACCCTGCGTGAGAATCAGGTTGATGGAACTGTTCTGAACCGTTTCAACAACCGGCTCGCCCAGCGTCCATGAAAGTGAACCAATCGGAGAAGTGAAATAATCGCCTCCTGATGAGATGACTTCTCTGCTGATGGAAGGTGATTGAGCATTTGCTGTAATAATAAAACAGCAAACAAAAAGAGTGAAAATGCCGAAGAATTTCATGAGTGTGTGATTAAAGGGTGACGCTAATATGAATATTTATTTTCAGAAAATCAAGTCCTACCAAATATAGAATGATTTTTTTGATAGAAAATAAAAAAATTGACAATAAAACTTAAGTCCGTTAGATTACACATATTCAACAAAAAACTTTCAGCGATTTTCCAATAATTAAAAACAAAGCGCTTATGAAAGAAGATTTACACAACAATCAAAACAAGAAAATTAAAATTCACATTTATCCTTTCAGGAATGAATGGATGGTGATTGATTCGCTGAATGATGCCATTAAAAAAACATTCAGCACCGCCAACGAGGCGCTGAATTTTTCACGTTCAGTTTTCGAACATTCGGGACAGGAACACGAAATTGTCATTCATTCAAAATATGACAACCAGCCTCATTTCCGGTTAACTCTTTGAAATTTAATCGAGAATTAACTCTTTCAGATATCGTTTTGCGCGTTGCAGTGCATCATGCGGATAATCGCGCTCGCCCATAAAAACATCAGTAAGGGCTTCGCTCAGCCGCTGTCCATAACGCTTGAATAATGGACGTCTCAGCCACGTTTGTTCATAAAAAATATTTGCAAGCGTTCGTCCGAGTTTGAGTTGCGGCAACAGGGATTCATTCAGTTTTTGCTGATATAACTGTCCGGTCTTTTCGGAATCAAGTTTGCTTTCTATGCACGCTTCGGCTGCTAACACTCCGCTTAACACCGCATTTGAAATTCCTTCTGCCGTCACAGGGTCAGCAAATCCGGCAGCATCACCGGTAAGCAGAATTTGATTTTTGTAAAAACCATCATTCCGGGGTGAAAGTGGAATCTGATAACCATGCGCTTCTTCACTGATGCAGTGAGAGATTCCAAGTCGCAGTAAGTATTGACGGTAATACTCTTGCAAGTTCATCTTTCCCCGTTGAGAGGATGCCACACCAATGGATAAATGCCGTTCCTTCGGAAAATTCCAGGCATAACCGGAAGGAATCGCGTCAATGTCAAAACGCACATTTTGGGATAAACGCCTGAAATTGTCTTCATCCACTTCCACTTCATATTCCAATGCTGGAATTAAATGACGGGATTCTTTCCATCCCGCCATTTTTGCAACCGGACTAAAAGCGCCATCTGCCGCAATAACCATTTTAGCAGTGAAATCGCCCTTATCGGTATTTATTATCACGTTGCCGTTTACTGAAAGATTTTTCACCGTTGTTTCTTGCAAGACCACTGCCCCCAGTCTTTCAGCTTCTATGGTTAAAAGATAATCAAGTCTGTCGCGCATCACCATTGAGATAATGGGTTGATTGCGTTGCACGCTGAAGTGCAGATCATCCTTAGTAAAATAGAGGTCGGCAGTATGGAACTCACACTCAACTACAGACTGAATATCCACCGGAAACAATTTTCGCGCCCGCCAGGTAATGCCTCCGCCACAGGTTTTGTAACGCGGGAGTTTTTCTTTGTCCATGATTGCAACAAGGTACCCCGCCTTTGCTAAATGAATTGCCGCGACACTCCCGGCAGGACCGCTGCCCACGATGATGACATCAAAAATATTCATTGGTAAAAATGATTAAACCTGTCAAATCCGGAGTAAATATCTCCCGCATCAACTACAATTGAGGACACGGAATCGCGATGCGTCTTTGACCGCGGGAAATAAATTCACCCATATACATCAGTGAAATTTCAAATGCGCCACGAGAGCGGCTGACTTCATTCAAAGGAGAAATATTCACATCATACGTCAAACTCATCACAAAATGCCAGTAATCCATGCGTGCGCCAAAAATGAGCGCGTCCGGCATTGGCGTTGCAACCCTTGTCCACGCGCCTATAGAGAAAGCGGTGAGGTCTTCCCAGTCGTCATCATTCAAAACAAACTGGAGGTAAGTGCCTGCATTCACCTGCCATGCGCCACCCTGTTTGACGAACATCGCGCTGGGCAATAAATTGAGTAAATCAGAAAGTTCAATCTTCGCGCCTCCGTGCGCTACATACTTCGCGCTCAGCTTATAGTCTGAACCGGTGATAAAACTGATACCCGGTTCAAGCAGGTGAAAATAGGCTCCGCCTAAATAAAAGTTGAATGAACGCGAAGGCGCTGAATGAAACAGCAATCCGACATTCAGGTCAAAAGCGGGATTGCTTGCGCCAGTGATGGATTCTCCGGATGGTTGGTTGGGGTCGGCTGTGATACCGTTATATTGACTGTCAAAAATCAGGTTTCCGGTGTTGATTCTTTGTTTCAGCAAGCCGGTTTGAACTCCCAAAATCAGCGCGTTACGTTTGCGATAGCCAAGCGCTTTGCGATATGCGGCAGATAAAGCAACCATGTTGGTGGATAATTCTACTTCCCCCGCTTTGTCATTAAAAAACTGAATCCCGATTCCGAGATAATCATCTTTCATCCTGCTTTTCATCGTGGTGAGTTCAAATGAACCGGCAAGCGTGCGGTAAGAATCCGTGAAACTGCCCCACTGACTTCTGTAATTGAACGTGAAGCGATAGTCTCCCGAATAAAATCCGGTCAGCGCGGGATTCAAGGTGAGCGGTGATGAATTATACTGTGAAAAATGAATATCCTGCGCGCCAGCATTGAAATTAAAGGCGGATAAAGCAAGTTGAATAATGATGAATAATCTTACATTCAGAAATTTCACTTGATTAGAAATTTAGTTCTCGTTTTTATTAGCAGTTCTAAAAAATGCTCATTTTGATTGCCTCATCCCTTACCTTCTCCAAAGGAGAAGGAGATTGAGGTAATTTTTAGAACTGCCCATATTTAAAAAAAATCAGCGCATCAGCGCCACATT
>JBGTCY010000199.1:0-19701 GCA_041748615.1 Chitinophagales bacterium | reverse complement strand
AAATATTTCCATCCCCGAAATCCCAAAAGTAGTTGGTAGCCGCGGCATTGGAGATGTCGGTGAAAGTTACGGGCTGTCCGGCACAAACAATGGAAGGATTGGCTGTGAATGCCGCTTGAAAAGAGTTGGTCACGATAATATCGCTTGTAATCGTATCGGAACAATCGGGCGAGGAAACAATCAGGATGACGGTATAAGTGTCAATCACAGAATAAACCTTCAAAGGGTTTGCATCCGTGGAAGTTGTGTTGTCACCAAAATCCCAGAGGTATTGTACGCTGGTTCCTGTTGCCGCACTGGTAAACCGGAAGGTATCCGCCACACAACTGGAAGATCTGGTGTAAGAAAATCCACCGCTCACAATATTTGGAACAGTAAATGGAATTGAAGTGGCAACCGCAGCATTGCCGCAGTTATCCAACAAAGTGTTCCCATCAGTGCCAACCTGCAGCAACAGGTTATATGCGCCTCCGGTTGTTATCGGACCGGAAAGCGTAATAATAGCGCTTTGCGTAAAAGTACCTGAACCACAGGAAGGACTAACCGCGCTGATTACTGCAGGAGTTGTGGGGCCAGTTATTTGAAAATCACTTCCATTTGCCTCCAATGAACTGCACAGTACCGGTTCTGAGAAATTAACAACGATGGTTTGTGTATTCTCACAGGTCAATGAATCAATACCAATAATTTCAGGTGGCAGAAAGTCAATGATACTGGCGGTACTGCCGTTAGCAGGATTAAAATCAAGCGTGTATCCGAATGCTGTGGAACTGAAATTATCCACTAAAAGCGCGTAAGTCTCTCCTACATTCACATTGAGTGGGGCATTAAATGCTTGTCCTCCGGGACCTTGCACCGCAGCGGTGAATCCGGCTCTCAATCCGGTAGGTCCGTTAGTGAAAGCATAGTTGCATCTTACCTCTAGTCCGCCTCCGGCAATGTCTGCGCAGGAAGCTCCCGTCAGGTTATACAGGGCGAAATCATAGTCATCATTGGATTGCGGAATGATTTCAAACACCAGCACTCCGGAAATGGTCACCGTGAAAATGTACCACACGGAATTGTTTTCCTCATTTTGCAAACAGGAAATACCGTCCGGCAAATCTTCAATCTGACCGTTGCCCTGGTAGGATTGGTTTTGAACGTATATCGTCTGGCAGACGGCAATCGCGTTGATGCAATCCTGTTCAGGTCCTGTGATTTGAGCAAATCCGCTTACTCTGAAAAGCAACAATCCTGATAAAAGGAGGAATACCTGAGTTTTGAAAAGATTCATCGGATGCCAAAAATAGGAATAGTTAATGATTTAAAATACCCCGCAGCCTTTATTTTTCGGGTTATCATAGCCGTTAAATTTCGAATATTCTTTCCGTCATTTTTAAAATACACTTTCAATTTTGAGTCCACACCGAAAAGAAATTGTTTGCCACTAAGTCACGATGACTCAAAGAAATCACAAAAATATAAGAAGAGGGTAATCATCTCTTTGTGAAAATTTGTGACCTTGTGTCTTTGTGGCATTTTTTTTCTGACTTTTCAAAGTGGACTCAATTTTATAATCTTTCAACCTATGCTAAACGACATCAACGGTAAAATTCTTTTATTAATATTCATGCGAATTCGGAAAACCTTTCCAAAAGTTCTAAACTTTTGAAAAGGTACTGATAGAAACTACTCTGAAAAATGAAATGAAATCTCCTTCGAATGATTGACAAAATCAACGGGCGCTGAGAATAAACACGGCAGGTCTGTTTTGCAAACTCACTTTCATTTTGTGCCAGCTTTTAACGGGCAAAGTCTTGATAAACTCTCCCGATTGAGTGATTTCGCGGGCGATGCAAAGCAGGGTGTCATCCAAGCAGGTTTTCAGGATTTCTTCAAACAACTGCATGTTGCGATAAGGTGTTTCGATGAAAATCTGCGCCTCATCATTTTTCCGCGAATGCCGCTCTAACTCCACCAATCTTTTTTTGCGCTCATGGGGTTTCACCGGCAGATAACCACGGTAAGCGAAATTGTTGGCGTTCATGCCGGAAGCCATTAGCGCCAGCATGATAGACGATGGTCCCACAAGCGGTACCACCCGCAGGTCATGCTGATGCGCCAGTTCCACCAATTTTTCGCCCGGGTCAGCGATGCCGGGCGCACCGGCTTCCGACATCAATCCGAATGAAACGCCCGTTTTCATCAGGCTGATGACCGGCAATATACTTTCGATGCTTGTCCGGTGGTTCAACTCCACCATCTCCACTTCGTCAAACGGATGCGGATAGCCGATAGCTTTCAGAATTCGCCTCGCGGTTTTTTCTTTTTCAACAACAAAATGTTTCAGGTTGTGCGCTATCGCTTTTACACTTTGCGGCAGCACATCGCGGTTTTCATCGCCCAGCGGCACAGGAATGAGATAGAGTTTTCCTGCTGAAGAAGTTGGTTTCATTTGTTGGATAAGTTATTGTAGTATTATGAAGATATTGTTTTGTTAATTCTTAGTTGCCCTCTCTCTTTAACATCAGTTGGACAAATTGCACCACTTTTTTTTCGGTGCGCTTAGGTCACCCTGAGCGGAGTCGAAGGGGAGCGTTTGCCACCCTACATGGCTTGTTTTACCCCCCGACACTCGTCCCTCGCCCCCCGTCCCTATCACAATAAATGAGTAAACTCCCGCCATCATTCACTCACACTTTTAAGTAACCAATTGACGGTTGAAAATTTCGTATTTATTTTGGAGACACGATGAAAAAACTTTCACGCTCCTTTTATTTGCGGGAAGATGTGGTGGCGCTGAGCCGCGAACTCCTGGGTAAATTTCTTTTCACGCGTGTCAACGGAACACTCACCGGAGGCATGATTGTAGAAACGGAAGCCTATCGCGGAGTAACCGACCGCGCTTCCCATGCCTATGGGGGCAGAAGAACAGCCCGCACGGAAATCATGTACGCGCGGGGCGGCACCGCCTATGTGTTCCTGTGTTACGGCATCCATCATTTGTTTAATGTAGTGACCAATCAAAAAGGAACGCCCCATGCCGTGTTGATACGCGCAATTGAACCGGTGGAAGGCATCGCGACTATGTTGCAAAGACGCGAAAAAAAAGCGCTGCACCGCACCCTCACAGCCGGACCCGGCAGTACGAGCCGCGCGTTGGGCATCACCACCGCCTTCACCGGCATTGATTTATTAGGCGACCTTATCTGGCTGGAAGACCGTAAGATTTCATTCAGCGAAGAAGAAACAGTCGCTGCGACAAGAATCGGGGTGAATTATGCCGGGGATGACGCGCAGCTGCCGTGGAGGTTTTTTGTAAAAAATAATCCGTATGTGAGTAAGTAAGTAAGTAATGGTGTTAAATAGATAAATACATTGGGTGCTGACGGCAATCAGATTTTAGACTTTAGACCTTTAGGAAATGCGGCTAAATATTTTTTCATTTCCATATCCCGCCCGAGCCGCCTACTTTCGCTTTTTGAATGAAAGTGAAAAATCCAGGAAACACTTCGCTGAATCAAATACAACTGTTGCTCCTGCTGGCGCTGCTGGCGGGTTCCTTTTTATTACATCTCGGTAAATCACCATTTTATCTTGAAGAGCCACGCAGGGTCTTGATTGCGCAGGAGATGCTGCTTGAAGGACAGTGGTTGGTGCCCACTCAAATGGGTGAAATCTATCGCCACAAACCGCCCTTTTTCAACTGGCTGCTGATGGCTGCTTTCATAATTTCAGGCGCGGCATCAGAACCGGCAGCCCGTTTAGTGACGGTTTTTTCGCTTTTTGCCTGGGGGCTGTTGAGTTTTATTTTTTTGAGAAAACACGCTTCGTTTGAGGTCGCGTTTTATGCAAGTCTTTTCCTTTTAGTGTCAGCCGACCTTTATTTTTATTTTTCCCTGCTGGCGGAAATTGATATTTTCTACGGGTTCGTCACCTGCCTTTCATTTTATGCCGCCTTTCATTTCAAACAGAAAAACGCACTGCTCCCGCTTTTCATTTCAGTCTATCTGCTCAATGCTATCGGTTTTCTGACAAAAGGGTTTCCTTCACTTATCTTCCCGGTTTTCATATTGCTGGTTTTATTTTATCCGTCCACCGAACGGAAGAAATTATTTTCATGGCAACATGCAGCCGGAATTTTTGTGTTCGTGTTCGTTGCGGGTGG
The DNA here is from genome assembly GCA_041748615.1 of Chitinophagales bacterium. Taxonomy (GTDB): domain Bacteria; phylum Bacteroidota; class Bacteroidia; order Chitinophagales; family CAIOSU01; genus JBGTCY01. The sequence goes on along the minus strand of JBGTCY010000199.1, from coordinate 15,551 downwards.
ATATTTTTTCCTGTATTCAAAACAACAGGACGCGATGCTCTATTTGGAGGCGTTACTGAAACAGTCAGGCGATCGCACCGTTTTACAACATGAAAGTTTCCGACTGCTGAAGCATCTTTTCGTTTTCCCGGTCACGTTGTTAAAAGATTTGTTACCCGCCACATTGTTGTTGCCTTTCATTCTTAAAAAAAATGCTTTCAAAAAACTGTGGGAAAATGAACTTACACGTTACCTATTTCTGCTTTTTGCAATAAACATTGTTATCTACTGGCTCTCACCGGGAACGCGCACCCGCTACGTTTACATGCTTTTCCCGTTGCCCGTCATCCTCATTACCTTTTTATTTTTTTCGGAAAAGCCAACCGGTTTCTTGCAAAAATTCACCTTTTATTTTCGAAAACTGATGCTCGCAGCCGGTGTTTTATCAACGGTGATGGCGGTTGCGATTCCGTTGTATTTTAATTTAAATGCACTAATCATCATTCCCGGAGTTGCGCTTTCGATGGTGTTTTTGTTCCTGCATTTCCGTTTACAACCCAACCTGCCGCTGATGCTGATAGCTGTCATGCTCTTGAGCCGCTGGTGTTTTGATTTGTGGATTTTGCCCGTGAGAGCCGAAACGGGCGAGCATGTGCAGGTGAAAAAGGACGCGGAAAAAATCGTGGAGTTTACAAAAGGAGAAAGCCTGTTTTTATTCCGCCATAAAAAAAGCGACAACTATCCCTTGGGTTCTGTTTTTTATATCGGGCGCGACAGGCAGGAAGTGTTAAGAAGAAAATTTGAAATCAACTGCCATGATTTTTTTATCGTGGAAAAAAATGAAGTGGCGCAGGAACAATATATCGCGCATCATGCTTTCGCCTGGAAAAAATTCGAGTATCTGTTAGTGAAATTTTCGGGGTGTGAATGAGAAGGTGATAGCAGACTAAAATTTTTTTCTTACTAAGGCATATTATGCTCCAAAAAACAATTCACAAAAAACAAATAATCTACAATTCAAAAAATTCAAAATACAATTTGTATCAGATAAACAGTTATGTAGGTGTGATGTTTTTCTTTTTTTTGATTGGAATTTATTTGTGATTTGCTTTTTGTGATTTGTAATTTCAACTCAATATACTGGTTTTTTATGTGGCTAAAAATGTAATGACAATTAATATTTAATCACCTCATCCTTCATTCTTTTCCGCAACCAGTTTTTGATGAGGCGCGTAGCGTCAGTGGCAGGGGTGGCGGGATGTGGACGTTTGGCAACATCCATGAGCGATTGCAAATCGTTTTCGATATTTTCCGGTTCAAAAAATCCAAAGCCGCGATAGCAGTAATTTTCTACCCACACCACCGATTGTTCGTGATGAGAGCGTCCTTCGCCTATGATGAAAAAGTTCGGCTCGTCAAACCGGTACTTCTGCAAAAAACGCTTCATCCGCTGATTGTAGGCTTCGGGCTTGATGCTGATGATGCCTTCGGGTTTTGCAAGTCCGCAGAGGCGCAGGTCTAATTCATAGCGCGGGGCTAAACGTCTCATGATTTTGAGCGCAATGTTATGAGAGGAAGTTTCAATCAGCGGACTGCTACTTTCATCGTTGAGTGGGGCAATGTTCAGGTTGATGTATCCATTTTCATCAGTGAAGCTGAAGATGCCAAAACGGTAATGCACTTTTCTGCGGGCAAAATTAAAGGGGGGGGCATGTTTTGAAATTTCATCCATCTCGGTAAGTTGCGCGATAAGTTCGCTGCCGGTGATGTCGAACTGAACATCGTGGATGCGGTTTCTGAGTGGAATCAAATCCGGGTCGCGAAGATTTTTTTTCAGGAAGCTGATAACGCTTCTTCGGATGTTGCGGCTTTTACTAACGTAAAGCACCTTGAGATTATCATCTAAAAAATAATAAACACCCGTTTCTTCAGGCAAATCATCAACCGTTTCATGTGATAACTGCGGAGGCATCACAGCGCCTTCCAATTCATCAGCAAACACGTGATTAAAAATGACATCGCGATGTTCGCGGAGCAATTTTTCAAACAGCAAAACAGTGGCGCGGGCGTCACCCAATGCACGGTGGCGCTTTTCCACCTGGATGCCCAGGTCGCGGCATAGTTTGCCGAGGCTGTAGGATTTATACCCGGGAATCAACTGCTGGCTCAGGTGAACGGTGCATAATTGTTTGCGCTGAAAACGAACGCCCATTTTTTTGAATTCGCGCCTGACAATGGAATAGTCAAACCGCGCGTTGTGCGCCACAAAAATGCACTTATCCGAAATACGCAGGATGTTGTCCGCGATTTCTTCAAAGGCGGGCGCGGTAGTAACCATTTCATTGGTAATTCCGGTCAGTGAAATAATAAAAGGCGCAATCGGGGCGCGCGGATTCACCAGCGTGGAAAATTCTTCCACGACTTTTTCGCCATCGTGCAACACGATAGCGATTTCCATTATCCGGTCTTTTACAGGATTACCGCCTGTGGTTTCGGTATCAACGATAACAAACATCTCTTCTTACAAATGCTCCTCCACCCATTTCTCCAACAATTGCAGCAATTCCGCCTTGCTTGTATCATTGTGAATTTCGTGGTAGGCGTTTTCAAAAAGTTGGAAAGTTACATCCCCCTGCACCTTTCCGGCAAATTCCCGCGATGCCTGATGTGAAGTAAGCTGGTCGCCTGAGCCGTGAAATATCAGCGTGGGCAGTTCAAGTTCTTCCGTATTTTCCATCGCCCAGTTTCCGGCTTCATACACGGAGGTGAACATCATGGCGGTGATGCGGTCATGCACTAACGGGTCCTTTTCATATTTGCTTACTTCATCCGCAATGCGTGAAATGGCTTTCGCATCCAACTCGGTGGATTGGGAAAACGCGGGATAGATTTTTCGCATCCATTGACCGAGTTTCACTTTGATGGCGGGCGGTTCAAACGCGAGCCGCAGCCACGGACTGGAGGCAATCACTCCGTGCAGCACCGGTTTTTTCCGCATCGCGAAATTCAGCGCGAGGTTGCCACCCATGCTGTGTCCATATAAAATGAGCGGTTGTTCGGGAAATAATTCTTTTGCTTTGTAAAGCAGGTTTTCTACGCCCTGCAACAAGTGTTCATAAGAGGGCGTATGACCGCGTTTGCCTTCCGATTTACCGTGTCCGCGCTGGTCATACGCAATCAAGGCGATGTTTTTATCTGAAAAAAAATTGCCGAGGTGTTCGTAACGGTTGCAGTGTTCACCCATGCCGTGCACAAGGCAAATAACGCCTCTGACGTCATTTTCTGGCGCCCAGTATTTGCCGTAAATATTCAGATTGTCTATGGAGCGCCATCGGAATTCGTCTGTGTTCATGCAGAGGAGGTTTCGTAAACAATACGTTTGCCTGATAGCGGCACAACGGTTTAAACAAATATAGAAATTTAAAAAGCAATTCTTCTTGATTTTTAGTCCGTGTTGTTTAGTTAAATTTGTACATAAACACAATATTATGCCGGTGCAAACACTTACTGTCGAGAATAAAAAATTTGCAATCATACCGCTGAAAGAGTACCAGGAATTGATTGAAATGCTCGAGGATTTACAAGATTTGGCGGACGTAAAAAAAAGGAAAAATGAGCCGAGAGTGCCTCTGGAAGAAGTCAAAAAACAATACAAAAAAAAAGCTGGAAATCAAAAATGAAATGCACGGTTCTTTTAAACAAAACGCACAGAAAGAACTGAATATAATCCCCAAAAAAACGGGATTTAAAATTATTTCAACAATTGAACTGCTTGCAAATAATCCAAGACCGGTCGGTTCTAAAAAATTGTCAGATTCTGTCAATGCCTATCGAATCAGAATAGGGGATTACAGGGTGATAGATTCCGTTTTTGACGAACAATTAATCGTGGATGTAATTAAAATTAACCACAGAAAACAGATTTATAAAAAGCGATAAAATAAAATTCCTAACCCCTTCACCATGAAAAGTTCCCTTAAAATGGCTGTATCCCTCCTGTTGATTGTCATCGGCATTACCGTGTTGTATGTGGGCGGCAATATACTGTATGGCTCGTTGACCAACTATGAACCCGAATCGGTGGAAGCGGTCGAAATTCATCATCCGCAAAAGTTGCAACCCGAAACAAGCGAGTTTTCTTTTTTCATCTGGAATCTTGGCTATGCAGGCTTGGGCGCTCAGGAAGATTTCTTTTTTGACGGAGGAAAAATGGTGCGCCCCTCCAAAGCGCGCGCAGAGGAAAACCTGCAAGGCATCCTCAGCGCGATTTCAAAATACAGCGACACGGATTTTATTCTTTTGCAGGAAGTGGACAAGCACTCCAAGCGCAGCTACTTTACCAACCAGTTAGAAGCCATCGCCAACTTGTTGCCGCGACATGCTTACAGTTATGCCATTAATTATCTGGTGCGCTACATTCCCGCACCGCTCCACCGCCCATGGGACGCGCTTGGCAAGGTGGATGCGGGCTTAACGACTTACAGCAAATATCAACCGGTGGAAGCAACGCGCATCGCGTTTCCCGGTGAGTTTCCTTTCCCCAAGCGCTTGTTTTGGCTTGACCGGTGCATGTTGCTGTTTCGCTATGATTTGCCTTCGGGAAAACAATTGGTCGTGATTAACACACACAATGAAGCGTATGATGAAGGCGGTGTTATAAAAAAACAAGAGATGGAACTGATGAAAGAACTGCTTTTAAAGGAATACGAACAGGGTAACTATATCATCGTAGGTGGCGACTGGAACCAATGCCCGCCCGGTTTTGCTTACGACAGTTTCATTTCCGATGACGACAGTTCCTGGGTGCCGATTAACATATCGCCTGATTTTTTTCCCGAAGGCTGGCGCTGGGTTTATGATCCAAAAATTCCCACGAACCGCAAACTGAAATCCACATATGAGCGCGGCAAAACTTTCACCACGCTCATTGACTTTTATCTCGTTTCTCCCAATGTGAATGTGTTGAGCGTGAAAGGTGTTGATTTGAATTTTCAACATTCTGACCATCAGCCGGTGGTGATGAAAGTCGCCTTAGAGTAATTTTGCCAACGAAATCTATCTGTTTATGAGCCGGGTTTTTAAACCTTCCGAAATCAATTTTTCTCTGTCTGACATTCCTTCCCGAACCGAGCCGCGTATAGTATTGCTATGCACTCCGGATTATTTTGACATCGTGGACGTGAAAAACGTGCATATGCAGGGACATGTTGGGGGACTTAATAAGCCGCTGGCAATCAGGCAGTGGCAGGATTTGAAATCCGTTTACATATCCTGGAAAGAAAAAGACATTCTCAAAGACGTGGTGGAAATCCAGGGCGTGGAGGGATTGGAAGATATGGTGTTTACCGCCAATCAATCATTCCCATGGCTCGTCCAAGGAAAAAAAGTGGTGATCATGAGTAAAATGCGCCATGCCAGCCGCGAGCGTGAGGTTCCTTATTTCAGAGTGTTTTATCAAAATCTTGGTTACGAATTATTGGAGTTAAATACCAATACGCATTTTGAAGGGATGGGGGACCTGATTCCGCATTATGGAAAAAATCTGTTGTATGGCGGCTATGGGCACCGGACGGATGAAACGTCATATCGGGAGATTTCCAATTTATTACACGCGCCAATTATTCTGTTGCGATTGGAAGACCCGCGCTTTTATCATTTAGATACTTGTTTCATCCCGGTGGATGAGGACACGTTACTGCTGACTCCCACGGCATTCAGACAGGATGACTTAAAACAGCTTTCCCGTCTTTTCAAAAACATCATTGAAATTCCGGATGAAGAAGCGTCCCGATTTTTTGCCCTTAATGCTCATTTGGTGAATGATAAAAAATCCGGCCAAAAGACAGCGGTGCTGCAAAAAGGAACCACGGTGATGAAAAATCAACTGACGAATCTCGGCTTTGAAATATCAGAAATTGACACTTCCGAATACATCAAATCAGGCGGAAGTGTATTTTGCATGAAAATGATGGTCTATTAATTTTGGACGATTCAGATGAGCAAATTCATCAAAAATCATTTAGCTTGCATTTGGTTTATCTAAGTGCAGTTCTAAAAATTACCATTAACCCCTTCTCCTTCGGAGAAGGAAGAGATGAGGCAATTCAAAAAGAACAATTTTTAGAACTTGCCCATCAGTAATCATTGAATTAGAGTTTATGCCACGACAATTAAAAGTTACCTCGGAAGTAAAAAAACTGCGTAAAGTCATTATTCATGCTCCGGACGATGGCATTGAAATCGTAACCCCCGGCAAGGCGTTGGAGTTTTTGTATGATGACATCGTGTTCCTGCCGCGCATGAGAGAAGAACATGCCGTCTTCAGAAAACTGCTCGAAATTTTTCTTGGAGAAAATAATGTTTATGACACGCAGGACATGCTCAGGGAAGTGGTCTTATTGAATGAAGAAGCGAAAGTAAGGTTAGTGGACGCGGTATGCAAACTGGAAAAAGAAACGGACAAAACCCGGGAAAAACTTCGCAAACTGCCTGCCGACCAATTGGTTTATACATTATTTACCGGCATCCTGCAGCAGGATGACCGACAACTGTTTTCACCGCTTCCAAACTATGTTTTCACCCGCGACATCGGGGCGGTCATCAACGACCACATCATCATCTGCCATGCCCGCAAAAAAGCGCGCAGCCGTGAAAGCATCCTCACGCGCACCATTATTCAGTATCATCCTTTGTTCAGCGAAATGGTGGAGCGCAAACGGGTGATTGACCTCACACAGGAAGGCGATGACATCCGCATCGAAGGAGGCGACATCATGGTGTATGACCAAAAAACGCTCTTAGTTGGTTGCAGTTCTCGCACCTCTTCCAAAGCGGTGGAATTGCTGGCAGAAATTTTATTTAAAAAAAATGTGGTGAGCAATGTTATCCGGATTGACATTCCGAAAAAACGCGCCTCGATGCACATTGACACGATTTTTACACAGGTGTCAAAAAATGAATATGTAGTGTTCGCTCCTTTGGTGCTCAAAGAAAAAAAACTGAAAGTTTATCACTATAAAAAACGCTCGGAAGAAGAAATCACTTACCCATCGCTGAAAGATTTTTTCCTCGAAATGAATCCGCAGACCGAATTCATCTTGTGCGCGCAGGGCAAGTCGCCCTACGATGAGCGCGAACAGTGGACGGACGGCTGCAACTTGCTGGCAGTGAAAGAAGGAGTCGCCATCGCCTACAACCGCAACTACCGTACAGCCGAAGCATTCAGGGAAAATGGCTATAACGTGGTGGATGCAGAAACGGTTATCAGCGCCTATAATAAAGGCATCATCAAACCCGACAAGATGGAGCGGACGATTATCAGCATTCCCTCCACTGAATTATCCCGCGCCCGTGGTGGTCCGCATTGCATGAGCTTTCCGATTGAGCGGTTTTGAGATGTTGGGGGTTATTATAAATAGCCACAAAGGCACAAAGCCACTAAGCAACACAAAGAATTCTTAGTAAATCTTTGAGCCTTCGTGTCTTTGTGGCAAAAAAATAATTGAAGATAATTATGAAAGGTAAACAGCCACTAAGGCACAAAGCCACTAAGCAACACAAAGAATTCTTAGTGAATCTTTGAGCCTTCGTGTCTTTGTGGCAAAAAATTGACGACTAATGAAAGTGTTCCGCCCATTATCAGAACAAGAAGAAATAGTTGGTAAAGCTGTTGTAAATGCCGCTTATGAAGTCCATAAAGAACTGGGTCCCGGTTTGTTGGAAAAAGTTTATGAAGTCTGCTTTTGTCATATTCTCCGAAAAAACGGATTTGAAGTCAGGAGGCAATTAGATATTCCAATAACATTTGACGGTTTATTTTTTGAAGAAGGATTACGTTTAGATGTATTGGTAAACAATCTTGTAATATGTGAATTAAAAGCCATTGAAACAGTCAATCCTGTATGGGAAGCTCAACTGCTAAGTCATTTAAAACTAACCGGGAAAAGATTGGGTTACTTAATCAATTTTAATGTGCCGCTAATTAAGAATGGTATAAAAAGAATGATATTGTAAACGCACTAAGTAACCTAAAATAATCTTTGTGAATCTTTGAGCCTTTGTGGCTTCGTGACAAAAATAAAATGAAATACATGAAAGCCTTCGTCCTCAACCGCTTCGGCTCACCGGAAGCCGCCTTTGAACTGAAAGAAATGCCCGAACCGCAACCGCAGCCACATGAAGTGGTGGTGGAGGTAGAAGCCTTCGGGCTGAACTTTGCCGATGTGGTTGCCCGCAGGGGCATGTACCGCGACTGCCCGCCCCTGCCCTGTGTCATCGGATATGACACGGTCGGCAGAGTGGTGCAAACGGGTAGCGCGGTGACTCATCTGAAACCGGGACAACGCGTAGTCGCCTTCACGCGTTTTGGCGGCTATGCTACCAAGGTCGCCACTGACAGCAAAGGCGTTGTGCCGATACCGGATGAAATGGATGCAGGTGAAGCGACCGCTCTCGCCACGCAATATTGCACCGCCTATTATGCAGCAGAAGAAATGGTGCGTCTCCACGAAGGTGACCATGTGGTGATTCAGGCAGCGGCTGGCGGAGTGGGAACCGCGTTAATTCAATTTGCAAAAAACCGGAAGTGCATTATTTATGGCGGTGCCGGGTCCGATGAAAAAATGGATTACCTGAAAAATCTCGGAGTGGATTTTCCCATCAATTATCGCAAGGAAAATTTTTACTCAGCAATCATGAAAATCATGAAGGGCAAAAAACCGGACGTCATTTTCAACTCAATCGGGGGGAAAACGGTGCGCGATGGAATCGCCTTGATGGGAACAGGCGGCAGAATCGTTTGCTATGGCGCGGCAGAGGCGATGGATGAAAGCAACAAGCTGCTCGCCAACCTCAAATTAGCATGGGGATTCGGATTGGTGTTTCCTCCATTTTTGCTCATGCAAACCAAAGCGCTCATTGGCATCAACATGCTGCGCATCGCGGATGATAAACCCGATGTGCTGCAACGCTGTTTGCAAAATGTCGTCAAAATGCACGCACAGGGGATTTTGAAACCACACACCGGAGCAGTGTTTAATGCGAATCAATTAGCGGAAGCGCACAACTACCTTGAATCCAGAAAATCCATCGGGAAGGTGATTGTGAAATGGTAGCGAGAGTTTAGTTTTGCCTGCGAAAAGACATGGTTCGACTTCGCTCACCATGACAACAAAGCGCATTGCAATAAATTTAGTTATTAAAAATATTACGCATTGACAACTAATACACTTTCCGTTTTCTCCCGAAAAAATACAATTTCACTTCTCACTTCTCAAACTTTTGACCTCTTAGTTATCGGTGGTGGTATTACCGGGGCGGGCATTGCGCTGGATGCCGCATCGCGCGGAATGAAGGTGGCGCTCATTGAAAAAAATGACTTCGCATTTGGCACGAGTAGCCGCTCTACCAAACTCATTCATGGAGGATTGCGCTACCTCAAACAATTGGAATTCGGCTTGGTGAAAGAAGTGGGCAGGGAGCGTGCCATCGTTTACAAAAATGCTCCGCATATCGTTCACGCTGAAAATATGCTGCTGCCGATAGTTGAAAACGGCTCGCTCGGCAGAACGACTACCGCCCTGGGATTATCCATGTATGACTGGCTGGCGGGTGTCCGTTTCAGCGAGTGGAAACAGATGCTCACAAAATTCGCGACCAAGAAAAAAGAACCTCTTCTGCGCGAGGATATTTTAAAAGGCGGTGCACTCTATAAAGAATACCGCACTGATGATGCGCGCTTAGTGATTGAAATCATGAAAACTGCCGCGCAAAACGGAGCAATTTGTCTCAATTATGCCGAGGCGGTTTCATTGGTTTATCAAGAAGGACAAGTTGCAGGAGCTGAAGTGAAGGATAAAATTGAGGACGGCTCTTTTGCCATCAAAGCTAAGAAAGTAATTAACGCTGCCGGTCCCTGGGTAGATGAAATCAGGGCTAAGGACAATTCGCTGAAAGGGAAAAAATTGCATCTCACCAAAGGAGTACATCTGGTGGTTCCTTATGAAAAACTGCCAATACAGCAGTCAGCCTATTTTGATGTGCCGGACGGGCGGATGATTTTCGTGATTCCACGCGGAAAAATCACCTACATCGGAACAACCGACACCAGCTATTACGACTCGATTGATGACCCTCAGGTTTCCAAAACGGATGTCGCGTATTTGCTCACGGCAGTCAATTATATGTTCCCGACCATTCAACTCACCTCGCATGACATCACTTCCTCATGGGCGGGATTGCGACCTTTGATTCATGAAGAAGGCAAAGGTCCCTCTGAACTTTCCCGAAAAGATGAAATTTTTGTTTCACCTTCCGGATTACTCTCGATGGCGGGCGGCAAACTCACCGGTTATCGCAAAATGGCGGAGCGTGTCGTGGACATGGTTGCCGGGCAGTTGGAAAGCGCAGAGGGACTCTCCTATAAAAAATGCTTCACGGATGAGATTACACTATCGGGAGGCGACTTTAAACATCTGGATGCCATTGATGAATTTACCGAGTTGCAAATGATGAAAGCCGCATCTGAAAAAATTACGCTGGGAGACATCCGCAATCTCATTGACCGGTATGGCACCAACACGGAAAAAATTATTCTTTTGGCGCAAAAAGACGGAAAACAAGTGACGCCTGAAAGTCTCTTATTTGCGGAATTGCAATATTGTCTGGAAGAAGAAGCGGTTACGAACCTCAATGATTTTTTCATCAGGCGCACCGGAAAATTATATTTTGAAAGAGAACAACTTACATGGGAATATCCGTTGCTAAAAAATAAAATTGAAACGCTCCTGCAATGGAGTGACTCGCAGAAAGCATTCAATGCTCAGGAATTTGAAAAGGAATATGACGCGGTACTTTCTTTTTTAAATCATCACAATTAAATGGCTTACCGGGTTGACAATATCCCTTTGATACTCAAGCCTTTTTTTTATTGCTATGCCTATTCAGCGGCAGCGTTGATGTATGGAATCATCCTGTTGCTTTACGCGACCTGCAAAATTGTGAAGGAAGGCAAGGAACACCCCACGCCATTCACCCATCATATTTTTGTCACCTGGCATGAAAACCTCATTCCTTATTTCATTGTCTATCGAAAATATCAGGAGCCTTATGCCTGGCTGAATCATCCTTTGTGGTTTATGAAACCGGTGCATCTTTTATTGAGATGGATGCAAATGAAAAAATTATTTCTTGGTTCCAGCGGACATGGCGGCAGAGAAGCGATGCGTCAAGTAGTTGAACATTTAAAAAAAGGATACAACACCATGCTAAATCCGGACGGTCCTTCGGGTCCGTATCATTCGCCCAAGCGCGGCATGTTGGAGATGAGCATCCAGTCGGGTGTTCCCGTTGTTCCTGTTTGTTTTGAATTATCCAATTATTTTCGCCTGAAAGGCTGGGATAAAAAGAAAGTGCCGCTTCCCTTCTCTACGATTCGCGTTATTTATGGAAAACCTGAAAGTGTTGATGAAGCGAAGATGGATGATGCCCTTCTAAATATCACTTCCCAACTTGGATAATTTTACTGAAACCTGCCCGCGTTTTTTATCTGGAAGCCTGTTAATTCTTTTAATTCATCTTCTTCCACATCCACACTGTCCACGCGCGCCCATTCAGGTCCTTCATTGCACCATGCAATGAATTCATCTAAAGCATCTTCATCGCCTTCCGCTTCAATAAATACGGAACCATCCTGTTCATTGCGGGCGTATCCGGTGATACCCAATTCCTCTGCTTTTCTGCGGGCGGAATCACGATACCATACCCCTTGTACTTTGCCTGAAACTTTGATGTTGTAATGAGCTTTCATTTTATGCATAAAAATATTTTAATATTAGGGTTGGAAGCGAATTTATACAAATCAAATGTTTCTGAACACAAATATTCACCACCGTTGTTAATTATCTTTGAAAAAAATATCCTTTCAACCTGATACATTATAATCCTCAAACAATCTATGAATACAAAAGTTGATTTCCTGATTATCGGCTCAGGCATCGCGGGGCTGACCTATGCCGTGAAAGTCGCGGAGCGTTTTCCTGACAGAAAAGTGTTGATTCTCACCAAAGACAATGAAGATGAAAGCAATACCAAATACGCGCAGGGGGGCGTGGCGGCAGTAGTGGATTTGGAAAAAGACAGTTTTCAGAAACATATTGAAGATACGCTGGATGCCGGTGATGGTTTATGTAATAAAGAGGTAGTGGATTTTTGTGTGAAAGAAGCGCCTGAACGCATCCGTGAAATCATTGAATGGGGTACCCGGTTTGACGAAAAGGAATCAGGAGGTTTTGACTTGGGAAAAGAAGGCGGGCATACCGCTCACCGCGTGTTGCATCATAAAGATGTTACCGGGAAGGAAATCGAACGGGCGTTATTGCAAAAAATTCATGAAGCGCCCAACATCGAACTCATCACGCATCATTTTGTGATTCATCTCATCACGCAACATCATTTAGGTCAGATGGTGACGCGGCTCACGAATGACATTACTTGTTTTGGTGTGTATGTATTGAATACACAGACGAACCGTATCGAAAAAATACTTTCGCGCATCACCGTGCTTGCGACAGGCGGTGTGGGACAAGTTTATAAAAACACAACGAATCCCCTGATTGCCACCGGTGATGGCATCGCGATGGTGTATATGGCAAAAGGACGGATTGAAAATATGGAGTTCATCCAGTTTCATCCGACAGCATTGTATAATCCCGAAGAAACACCTTCATTCTTAGTGACCGAAGCCGCCCGCGGACATGGCGGAATATTGAAAACGAAAGAAGGAAAGGAGTTCATGCAAAAATATGACAAGCGCGGTTCTCTTGCGCCACGCGATATCGTTGCCCGTGCCATTGACAATGAAATGAAAATCAGCGGGGAAGACCATGTTTATTTAGATGTGAAACACTTACCGGATTTTAGTGAAAAATTTCCCAACATCAATCAAAAGTGCCAGAGCATCGGTATCAACCCGAAGGCGGAGATGATTCCCGTTGTACCTGCGGCACATTATTCCTGCGGAGGCATCAAGGTGGATTTCATGGGCAGAACATCCATCCATCGCCTGTACGCCTGTGGGGAGTGCGCCAGCACCGGATTGCATGGCGCGAACAGATTAGCTTCCAATTCATTGTTGGAAGCATTAGTTTTTGCCCACCGCATTTATACAGACACTTCTGAAGCTGTTACCAATCATGACTACCGTGACGATGTGCCTGACTGGAACGCGGAAGGCACCACCGAGCCAAAAGAAATGGTCTTAATTACACAAAGCCGGAAAGAGTTGCAGGAAACCATGAGTTATTATGTGGGCATTGTTCGCTCAGATGTGCGTCTGAAGCGCGCGATGGACCGCATGGCGCTGTTGTATGAAGAAACCGAACAACTTTATGTCACTACTACGGTTTCACCTCAACTGTGCGAACTGCGCAATCTCATTTCCGTTGGGTATCTGATTACCCGTTGTTCATCCATGCGGCATGAAAGTCGCGGGTTGCATTACACTACAGATTATCCGGGAAAACATGCGTTTATAGAAAATACTTTATTATAATAAATTAAGTGTTTTTTTAAAGATTTTCTTGCGGCATTTATGAATAAAATTACCTTTGCTGACAAATATGCAACCCGAAACTGTTCTTATTGCTTAACATTTTGTTAACATGAACGCTCTCTGTCGGCTAAGTATGTTTGCACTTAATTCAATGCTAAAGATTAGTTCTGAATGAACTACGGATTCTTCGATATTCTCCTGCTTGCCGGTTCGCTGGGTATATTCATTTATGGGATGAAAATCATGAGCGAGGGATTGCAGAAAGCTGCGGGTGAAAGTCTGCGAAAAGTCTTAAAGGGAATGACTGCCAACCGGTTTTCAGGAATCTTTACCGGTTTTTTTACAACTGCCGTTATCCAATCTTCCAGCGCTACTACAGTGATGGTGGTGAGTTTCGTAAATGCGGGTTTATTAACATTACGAGAATCCATGGGTGTCATCATGGGCGCTAACATTGGCACTACCATTACTGCCTGGCTCATTGCCATTTTCGGTTTCAAAGTGATGATTTATGAAGTAGCAATCATAGCAGTGGGGGTGGCATTCCCCTTTTTATTTTCCAAAAAAAGCAGCTACCGGCACATCGCTGAATTTTTTATGGGTTTTGGTATTTTATTTATTGGACTTAATCTGCTGAAAGACTCGGTACCGGATATTAATAGTAATGCTCAGATACTTGAATTTATTACCAGATTGACACAAATGGGTTTCGGTTCCATATTATTGTTCATTCTTATCGGTACCGTATTGACGATTGTCGTACAATCCTCCACCGCATCCATGGCGATAACTTTAGTTTTGCTGTATAAAGGCTGGATAGATTTTCCGATTGCCGCAGCGATGGTGATGGGTGAAAATATCGGCACAACAGTTACCGCCAATATTGCCGCTTTGGCTGGAAATATACATGCGAAACGTGCTGCACGTTTTCATTCGATATTCAATATTCTTGGAATTTTTTGGATGGTATTGACGCTGAATTATTTTTTGGCGGGAATTGATTTTATGATAACACAGTTTTTACCCGGCCATATTTCTGTTTTTCAAAACTCAGAAATTGGAAGAGAAAATGCCACGGTTGGATTAGCGCTCTTTCATACGGGTTTCAATGTTCTAAATACACTTTTGCTGTTCGCCTTCATCCCGTTTTTTGAAAAATTGGTAATTAAAATGCAATCACCTAAAAGTGAAGATGATGAAATAGTCAAATTACAATTTCTCTCTACCGGAATGATGCAAATTCCCGAACTGGCGTTGGCGGAAGCTAAAAAAGAACTTCAGTTTTTTGGCAAAGTGATTGAAAAAATGTCATTCAGTTTTAATGCTTTAGTATTTGAAAATCCTCAAAACGCGGAAGCGATTATTCAAAAAATAAAAAAGCGTGAACAACTTACGGATGATCTGGAAATCGCATTGGTTAATTATCTAACTAAAGTTTCGGAATCAGACTTAAGCCAGGAATCTTCTCAAAGTATTCCAAGCATGTTGAGCATGGCAAATGACCTGGAAAGAATCGCTGATATTTATTATCAGATGACTAAAAATTATGAACGGATGACTGCCTCCAAAATCAAATATCCGGTTGATGTCATGCATGATTTAAAAGAACTACTTGAATTAGTGTATGAGGCAATTAAGTTAATGCGCAGCAATATGGAAAAAGAAAAAAAAGAAATTTCCATGAAGCAGGTTTTTGAAGTGGAAGAACGCATTAATACTACAAGGCGTCAATTGAGAAAATCGCATTTCAAACGATTAGAAAAGAATATTTATGACGCGCAGGCAGGCGTCATTTTCTTAGATTATGTTACCAGGGCTGAACGTATTGGCGACCACTTGGTGAATGTGAATGAAGCATTGGTGGGAATCAAATAATATTTTTCCCGACTTTGACACCTAATGCCCCCTCTTACCTCTGAAACCCTTGTCAGCATTGAATAGAGGTTTTGAAATGCTGAAAACGTGGTGCGAAAGATTTATTGTGGATTTGTTGGTAGTGGATTTTAGGCGCTGGAATTTTGCT
>JBGTCY010000198.1:0-11449 GCA_041748615.1 Chitinophagales bacterium | reverse complement strand
TCAGATTTCGGTGAGTGGAGGAACAACGCCCCACACCTTCCTCTGGAGCAACGGAGCGACCACACAAAATCTGAGTAACATCGGTGCGGGCAGTTATAGTGTTACTGTGACGGATGCAGTTAATTGCCAGAAAACTTCCGTTTTCAACATCGGACAACCCAATGCGGCTATCACGATTAGTATTGCCGGATTATCTGATGCAAAATGTAATGGACAGACAAGCGGTTTTGTAAATATCAATCCGAGTGGCGGCACACCGCCTTACACCTACCTGTGGAGCAATGGCGCTGTAACTCAGAACCTGACGAATGTGGCAGCCGGAAGTTACCAGGTAACGGTAACAGATGCGAATGGTTGTACGCGTCTTGGTAATTATAACCTCGGTCAGCCTACAGTTTTATCAGTGAGTTTGGTAAACATTATTGATGCAGTATGTCATGGAGATACTACCGGCAGCATCAACATTGCTGTCAGTGGCGGCACAGCGCCTTACACCTTCCTGTGGAGCAATGGCGCTCTAACACAGAATGTGACAGGATTAGCGCAGGGCAGTCATAGTGTGACCGTAACGGATGCGAACTCCTGCACTCAGGTGAGAAACTATAATATCGGACAGGCTTCACAAATTGCCGTGACGGTGAATTCCTTAACTGAAATCTCCTGTCATGGCGGTAGTAACGGAAGCATTGACATTAATGTGAGCGGAGGAACTCCGCCTTACACCTATAACTGGACAAGTGGCGCAACCTCGCAGGATGTCACAGGGTTGAGCGCGGGTACTCATCAGGTTACTGTAACCGATGCAGTTGGATGCGCACGCCAATCAACTTTCAACTTATCACAACCTGCTGTATTAACTATCGCTGTCAGCGCGCTTAACGATGCGGATTGTTTTGGTCAGACAAGCGGCAGTATCAGCCTGAATGTGAGCGGTGGCGTAACACCTTATCTCTTTAGCTGGTCGAATGGCATGGTTACCAAAGACATCACCGGTTTAATTGCCGGAAGCTATAGTGTCACGGTGGCGGATGCGAATGGCTGCCTGAAAATCGGGAATTACAATATCGGTCAGCCTTCAGCATTGTCTGTCAGCGCGACCTCCATCACAGACATCAACTGTTTTGGCGATTCCACCGGTGCGATTGTACTGACCGTTGGAGGAGGAACTCCTGCTTATACCTATAGTTGGTCCACCGGTGACATTACACAAAATATTTCCGGTATTCCGGCCGGTACTCATGCAGTCACGGTGACTGATGACAAAGGTTGCGTGGGTATTGACAGTTTCAATGTAAATGAACCTGCATCACTTGTCGCTCAAATCACCGGAATTATCAATGCGACTTGTAATGGCGGTGAAAGCGGCTCGATAGACATCACTGTCAGCGGTGGCGCGTTGCCTTATCAATATCTCTGGTCGAATGGTGATACAACTGCAGATATTACAGGAGTATTGGCAGGAAGTTATACATTGACTGTAACGGATGCGAACAATTGCCAAACGACATTACAGGCAGCGGTTGGTGAAGCTTCCGATCTTGAAATTGAGGTAACAAATATTAAGGATGCAACTTGTTTCAATGGAGCGGATGGCGCAATCGGAATCAGTGTACAGGGCGGAACTGCTCCTTACACTTACATTTGGAGCAACAGCCTTGATACGCCCGGTTTGATTAACCTGCTCGCGGGAACTTACGGAGTGACGGTGGCAGATGCAAACAACTGTGCTGACGCGAAAGAAATCACGATTAGCCAGCCGACAGAGTTGACAACTGCCGCCAGCGTTACCAGAAGCCCAACTTGTACTGAAATGATTGATGGCAATATTGATTTGAATGTAAGCGGTGGTACGCCACCCTACAATTACATTTGGTCAACCGGTTCTGTTGAAGCTGATATTTACAACCTTGGAATCGGGGAGCACAGCGTAACGGTTGCCGATGATGCCGGTTGTGTTGTAACAGCAGTCTTCAACTTGAATGCTCCGAATTGTAATTATCCGCCCATCGCGGTGAATGACACTGTCAGTATTCCGGCAGGTCAGACTTCCACCATCAGCGTATTGGACAATGATTACGATACGGATGGTGGTGAAATCACTGTAACCGGAATTACGACACAGCCAATGCATGGCATCGTGGTCATCAATAATGACGGCACGATTACCTACATTCCCGAAGAAGGTTTTACCGGTGATGACGTGTTCGGCTATGTGATTTGCGATGACGGCACCCCGACAATGTGTGACACCGCTTTGGTCTTCATCAGCATGGGTGATAACAATCCTGATTTATTTATTCCAAGCGCTATTTCACCCAACCGCGATGATGTGAATGACAACTGGGAAATCAGGGGCATTGACCGGTTCCCGCATAATGAAGTAGTCATCTTCAACCGCTGGGGCAATGAAGTTTACCGCATGAACGGTTACAAAAACCAATGGTACGGCACCAACCAGGAAGGCGAGCCGCTGCCTGACGGAACTTACTATTACATCCTTAAACTCAATGATGACAATAAATCCACTTACACCGGTTATGTGGTCATCTTCAGAGGATAAAAAGATATTTTAAAAATATTGAAGATACACTTTTTGAGAGGGGTGTTCTGAATACCCTCGTCCTTTAGATGGGACGGGGGTATTTTTTTTATCTTCACTTTGACCGACTAATAATCTTGTTTTGGGCTAAAGCCCGGAATAGTCGGACAATTGTGATTTTTAGAATAAAAATGAAGATTTCGTGTTGTAGAATGAAATCCGGTATGTACTGACTTTTCACTACATTAGTCAGACATTAATGATAAAAACATGAAAACTATATTTACTTCTAAAACTTTAACCTGCTTTATTTTTTCAGTAATGGCGCAATTCCGGCAATAGCCATCTATGTTTTTGCGCTTCTTGACAAACGAAAGAATTTTTACAATGGAAAAATGACCTATCATCAAGGATTTTTAACCGGACTAATCATTACTTTAATTGTTACTGTGTTAAGCCCGTTATCTCAATACGTCACTTCAACTTTCATTACCCCTGAATATTTTCCGAATGCAATTGAATATTCCGTTCATGAAGGAAAAATGACACAGCAGGCAGCGGAAGAATATTTTAGTCTGAAAAACTATCTGGTTCAGGGATTGATTGGCGCGCCTGTAATGGGAATTTTAACTTCTTCAATCGTTGCCCTATTCACAAGGAAATAAAGGGGATATAAAGTTGAATAATTAACTCACATAATACATAACAAATCAATCATGCAACAACAAACTAACGTAGTCGGCTGGTTCGAGATTTATGTCCAGGACATGAGCAGAGCCAGGAAATTTTATGAAACCGTTTTGGACAAGCGGATGGAAGAAGCGCCCATCGGTGACATGGAAGGATTTCAAATGACCTTTTTCCCGTGGGTGGAAAACGCGCCCAATGCGGCAGGCGCTCTCGTCAAAGCCAAAGGCGTACCTTCAGGCGGCAACAGCACGATGGTCTATTTCACCAGTGAAGATTGCGCTGTAGAAGAAAGTCGTGTGCAAAATGCAGGCGGTAAAATATTGAAAGCAAAATTTCCTATCGGTCAATACGGCTTCTGCTCCATCTGCCAGGACACCGAGGGAAATGCGTTTGGTATTCACTCAATGAAATGAGGATGAATTAAGTTTAAGGTTTAAAGGACTCTGATGGAAACGACATACACATGGAAGCGCATTGGAGGAACTCCAGATTTTACTGAATGGGCAAAAATATTTTAGCTCATTATTTTGGTTTGATAGCTATTTTAAACTGCATAGCTACGTAAAAACTAATCGCATCGGATGGGATAATACCGGGACCGGGATATGCATCAGCTCTGCGCGTAAAATATTTGTTGTTGGTGAGGTTGTTTACGCCAGCTTCAAACTGAAACCATTTGTACGGATATTGAGCCGAAAAATCCATAACATAATAAGACGGAATAATTCCGTTTACTGCCGTGGAGGTTCTGATAGCATTGGTGGCATCAGTAAAATGTTCATTCACAAAAGAATATTGTAGTGATAATTTTAGTTGATGAAAATTTAAACTGATGCCGGTCCTTATTAAAACCGGTGGTACAAACTCTACTTGATTGCCTTCAATCGCACTGTCGTCAGATTGAAGATAAGAAGAGCGAATAAAGGCACAATTCATAAAAAGGTTTAACGCATATTTTTCGCTGTTCATGCCGAAAACCTGTAATAAATCACTTTCAAAAAAAGATTCGATACCAAGTGAAAATGATTGACCAATATTAGTTCTATAGCGAAATGGCAAAAAGGGTGTAACTGTATCATTTTTAAAAACCTCACCGATTTTATTTTTGTAAGCAAGCAAAAAGATGCTGATGTCGTAATTAATTATTCGCTTGTGAGAACCTCTTACGCCAAAGTCGGCATTGAAGCCTCTTTCATCTTGAATATCCGGATCCACTCTTAAGTTGGGGTTGTCAATTCGTAAATCACTAAATGTAATCGCTCGGTAGTTTTGTGAAAAATTGGTATAGACTTCTGCATAACCCATCGGCTTGTAGCTAATGCCGATACCAAACAATGCCAACCCTCTTGCACGGTTGCGTTGCTCTGGGATTAAAGTATCTGAAACGATGTTTCCTGCAAAATCAGTAACTAAAATATTGTAATTTCCATCTGCAGCCGTATAAATATATTCACTTCGAATTCCGGGAGTGATGGTTAAATTTTTAGTGATGTTGAAAACATTTTCTGCAAACCATGCAAAGTTGAAACCCGGAAAAACGTACTCAGACTTTCCCGGGCGCGCTGGATTTAAAAAAACGAAGTTGGGGTCGGAATCATTATCTGCAAATCCCTGGTACCTTTCGGTATGCCCTTTATAAATCCTTATTCCGGTGAGCAATGTATGAGATTGTTTAAATAAATTATAACGTTGAATAAACCGGGTTTCATTACCGATATTCATGTAGATATCGGATATCAAATCCCTGTTTTGCCCACGGTCAATCTCGTTGATGCGCTCTAAGATTCCCAATGCATCTCTCCCTGCGTGCAAACCAAAGTTGCGCATGTTGATTTTGCTGCGTTCATTGATTTTAAAGTCAAAAATGACTGCCATTAAATTCCAATTTACCTTAAACCAGTTTCGAGCTCTGAAAGATTGTTGAGGGTCCTGCTCAAACTGTGTGTCCGTAAGTCCACCTGCCTGTTGTGCCAAATAATTCAGGTGAGTATATTCAATACCAATTTTTACATTTTCAGAAACTTTGATATTGAAAGCGGCATAAGCCGTGTGATTTTGAAATTCTGAATTTGGCCTCCATCCATCACCTCTTTTGAATTGGTAAAAACCAAAGTAGTTTAACTTTTCGGTATTGCCCCCAATGCTGGTAAAATTGTTATACAGCCACCATGAACCCATCGTCTGGCGTGTAGTAATTTCAAAAGGAGTGTCAGCATTCCCTTTCTTTAAAACAAAGTTTATCAACCCGCCAAACTGTGTGCCGTATTGCAATGAGGCTGCACCTCTGACCACTTCAATTCTTTCCAGGGCTTCTACGGGAGGCGTATAATAGCTCTCAGGATAGCCTAAGGCATCGGCACTGATATCATAGCCATTTTGACGAACATTAAAATTAGAATTTCGATTCGGGCTCAAACCCCTGCCGCCCAACCCCATTTGCAATCCGGCTCCATCGCTTTCCCAGATATTTAATCCCGGAACTTTTGCAAAAATTTGTCGGGCATTATTGGTGGCTTTATTGGCAGCAATCAAATCAGGGATGATTACCTCAGATTTTTTCCCTGCATAAATAGCGCTGCCATCAATTGCCTTTAGTCTGCTGATAGAAAAGTTTTCATTCTCTTTTTGTTGGGAAACGATTATTTCAGATAACCTCAAATCAGTAGGTTCCAATGCAAGTTGGAATGTCTCTTCAGTTTTACTTAACCTGATTCTTTGCTGGAAAGGAATATACCCGATGCTTGATATTTTTATTTTAAAAGTGTTAGAAGGAACATTGTCTATCCTGAAGTTTCCTTTATCGTCTGTGGAGGCGCCTAATAGAAATTCTTCAACTAAAATCTGAGCTGCGATGGGATTACCGTTTGATTTGTCCGTCACCGTACCCCTGATTGTGTAATTGTCTTGTGCTAAAGAAATAATCGCCCCAAGTTCAAATATCATTATCCCCAAAAATTTCAGTACAAAACCTAACGAATCTCTACAGGCAAAAAATTGAAAACCTGCACCCGGTATCTTATGTTTCATTTTTCAAAAGGCATCAGCCAGGTTTTGGGTTTCATACTATCATGATGGGCTAAAAGATTCACTTCAGGGTTGACAAGCAATTTGCTTCTGCTGCCATTCAGCGTCACATAAGCTTCAACTCGTACGCTCGGGTCTTTCATTCCGTTCTCTCTGAAATGTTTACCCAAAAAGTGCGCAAATTCTAAAATCATATCTGGCTGCATTGACATTTGTTTTTCCTGATGTTCATTCAGAAACTCTGAGTTGATAACAATTCCTTCTTTCCCGTTTTCGCCATCTTTTACATAAAATGTGGCAGAGCCTGCTTTTTCCATCAGCATCACGCGCCAACCGAAGCGGTAGCCTTCCTCCGTCCAATACAGGTTGCCCGGATACAATACATAACGCCAGGGAAACGCCAACTGAAATATTAGATGAAAAACAAGCAAAAGAGCAAGGGGCTTGAGAAGCAGGGGAGAATAGCAGTAAAGACGTTGACCTCCGGTTTGTGTTTTGAATGAGAGAGTATTGTTGATGCTGTTTTGAGTTAAAGCATGACTAAATCTGAAAAATGAAAATATTTTTTTATGCACTTTAGAGGGGAAAAAAACAGGTACACTGCATATCATGATAATGGGGAACATGCCGATTTGGAAAAATAGGCCGGTTAGTGTATGGAAGCCAATAATCGCGATAAATCCTAAGTACCAAAATCTTGAAAGCAGGATAAATGGGATGGATAAATCGAATAATGCACCCGCCCAACTGAAGGCGTAGGGCATCCATGAAATTTCAAAAAGCCAGCCAATCAGTGGTAAATGGCTTTGCGCTGGAAGCCAGATTTTTAAAGGCATGGCATCAATCAGCCAGTTGTGATTCAGTTTGGCAATTCCCGCAAAAAAGTAAACTATCCCTAGTTGAAATTTGATAAGATTTATCGTCCATGCCGGCACAAAATCAAAAGAAGAAATTTTTCGCCATGTAATATCTAAGGAATATTTTTTTTCCGCAGGTAAAAAAATCATGAGCAGGCTTACAATAGAAATGAAATAATAGTGATTGAGGTAATAAGTTTTATCAATCAGTTCACAATAAGTAAATGCTAAGAAAAAGAAGATAATTGCAATCCGATAGAAGAATCCTAACATGATTAATAACGAAGCTGCAACCATCATTGAGTAAAGAACATACATGCCCGTGCGTCCCATCACCTTTACCCATTCAAAACCAAAATATTTGAAGTGGAAAACAGAATCAATATATTGATAATCTATCCAGCCCAAAGCCATGAAACGCACAGTACTGATTAGCATCATCAAACCAAACATGATGCGAAAAAATACCAATGGTTCTATCGGAACCGGAGTAGAGATTTGCTTTGAAAAAAAAGATAAGAGTCTTCGATTGGATTTGGCTTTAAAAGAAGTCCCCGAACTATTTGTCGCAGTTGTGCCGGCACATAATTCGGAGATAGAATGAATATACTCTGAGTTTTTAATTTCAGACATGGTTTTAATCACCATCTCCGCTGCTGAAGGTTATGGAAATACCTAAGAGCGAAGACATATCGCTTTTTATAAAGCGGGTTAATTTTGACATTTCGGTGTGTGCGGCTTCTGGTTTTTCAAATTCAGCAAGGATAATGTCTGATAAATTTCCTTGAGGAATTTTATTGAAGGCATCTTTTACATTGTTCATCTGAAAAAAAGTTTCATTTACCAGGTCTTCACCTCCTTCTATGTTTTTCAGATAGTCATCAAAGCCTAATCCTTCTTGATTTTCAAAGTCATTGCCAAAATAAATTTGGATGGTACTTTCAAAATTCAACTTAATCAGTTCTGTTGAGATACCGCTATAGTAGGCTTCTACCTTTTGAGGTGCAGTGGATGTTTGCCCTGCACGCAAGCCAAGTGGCAAACCAAGCTTGAAGTTTTTATTATTTTCATATCCAATCAAAAACTGATTGAAAAGCATGGATGAGCTACTTCCTGCATCGGTTCCATCGGCATTGATAAATGTTGTTTTGTATTGCAGCCAATCAGCATTTACTTTGTCAGTTCGGTTTTTAACATCGTTAATGATAGCAGATAAATAATTTTTTCTGTTTACATCAGCAAAGTTGGAGATGGTTTGTGATGCATCATTTTTGTAAATCAGATATTCAATTCCATACAAACCTCTGGTGTCACGGGAGAAATTGTTGAGCGGGTTGAAGCCGGCATCAGATATTTGTAAAATATAATTTTCCGTAAGCGACTCGTTTACAGGAAAAGTAGCGACATCCATCGTTAAATTTCCTGTAATGGATTCAGCAGGTCCAAAATTGAAGCTGTTGCAAAACTGAAAGGCTTTTGCAGCTTCAATCCATGTATTTTTAAGATTTTGAAGGGTAGGATTGTCTGGCTGTTGGATAAAAAGGTCAGCAGCTGTTTGAAGCGCATTTACTTTTTCCTGAAATTGAGCGTATGCCGGAATGATTAATTTGCCGGCATAGTTTTCCAGCATGGCTTTTCTATTATAGCTGTTTACATGATTGTTCTTGTTTTTATCGCAAGAAACTAAAAGCGTAAATAGAAGTACTGTAAATATCCATGTTGATTTTTGCCTCATGCTCTTTGTATATAATATTTAAATAATTAAATTGATGTGTGTTTAAGAATTTTGAGTACTTTAACTGCAATGCCGACCCTGTTGAGTCGGCACTGCAAAAAATTAAAAAATAAGAATTATCGCTGCTGCTCGCTAATCCAGTTTTTCTTGAAAGATTCAATTTCAGTGTCCGTAAAACCGTATTCTTGTTTTAATAGATTAATAACATCTTGAAGATCTGCTACCGCTTGAGTGGGATTTTTTACAAATTCATGCATTGTACCCGGACCTTCATAAGGGTATCTCAATTTAGAAAGCACGGCATCAATCGTAGTGTCTTTAATTTTTTTACGGGCAACAAATTTCAAACCGGAAGCGAATCCAACATTTTCACTTAAAGAGTGCAATGCTCCGGCTCTTGAGGCATCATCAGGAGACGTAGCGGAGAGTTTATTAATCCCATCAAAAGAATAATTAATAATTGTTGCCGCCAGTCCCTTTTCCCAGTTTAATAAAATTTCCGAGATGGCTTCATCTCTTTCTTCATTGTAATCGCTGCCCGCTTTAAGAGCAGCCTGTGCCTTAATGAAATTCATTTTTACTGTCAAATAAACCCCATTGCCTGAATTATCATCTCTTCTTGCTGCGTAAACTGCGCCAAACACATCTGGTTTTTGGTGCTTGGTGCCATCATTACTGTTAGCGAAACTCGGGTTAGCGCCAAACAGAGCCAGCGTCTTGTCTAACTTTGCCTGGTTTATCTCTCCCGTTAAGATTTGAGAGGAAGCATAATGATATAATGCCGCACCAAATAAGCCTTTTTCTACCAATTGTTCCAATTCCACTCCATTTTCATCAAAAAGATATTTGCTGCTGCCGCCATAAGTGCCTCCCTCCCCGCTTACAGGCAGGGTTGCATCATAGGTGCCACCACTGGCTGCCGCCAATTCGTTCAGTAACGAAGGTATTTGAGGCTGATATTGACTGATTGTGATAGCATATAAAGATTTGTTGCCGGCATTATAAAGGTTGTTTAAAGTACCCGCATCTACCGTAACACCATTGACCCTGCCTTTTTTCATTTCATCGCTAAAATTTTTCAATTGTGCTCTAATCTCGTATTCCTCAATCGTGTTCGATTCGAAAGTACTGCTATCATAACTATCCGGTATTTGAAGTTCATTTTTTTCTTTTTCACAGGATAAAAACAATGCACCAAAAAGAAATAGTAGGAGGAGTGTTTTATTTTTCATATAAATTTAGTTGGGTTAGTTAATAAATGAATTTCCTCTAAAAACTTGATTCCATTAAATTTTTCAACGCAAATGTAGGGAGATGCAAAATCACCATCAATACCTTTAGGTAGGTATTCTCTATTGAAAGTCAATCCTCAAAAATTCAATCAGTGCTGGCAGCAGCATAATAAGCCGATTGAGTGATGGGATAATGAAATCATGGAGCAGAAATGAAATCAGAAACACACGCGCAGCAGGAGGACGTAAATTTCAGGGTCGGGGTGTTACTGATTTTCAGATTCTAATTAACCTTTTCCTGCTGCTAAGCCGAGTTGAGGAGGGTGAGTATAATTGATAGGTGCGGTTGAAGGTTTCCTGCGAGAGTTTGAAACGCTCGGAGAGTTTGCGGATGTTTTCTTTGCTCAATCCTTTTTTGTAATTCAGAATATCAGAAACCAATCCTTTGCTCACGCCTAAAAGACGGGCGAGGTCAACGGATTTCATGTTGTTTTCCTGCATCAGGTGCAGGAGCAACTCTATCGGGTCAATCGTTTCGTCAATGGTGTTGTGTTGCTCATCATATTTTTCAATGAGCAAGGTGAGCAGGTCAATTTCATCCTGAACGGTTTTGCTTTTGGAACCGTTGTCAAGCAGTTCTTCCAGCATCCGACAATACTTGTTGTATTGGGTTTCAGTTTTGATGACGCTGTATTTTAATGTTTCCATTTCAGATGTATTTAGTAGTTCTCAATTGAATACTGTTTGCTCTCGCTGCAAAGCGTATCCTATTCCGCGTGTGTTCCGAGCCATTTGATGTACAGATGCGCCTTTGTTTTTCCAAACCAGTATTTGCAAATCATGCGATAGTTGTTTCCTCCAATATTAAAAACCACCCTGTTGCTGCCTTTGCCGAGCAAATCTGCCGAGCCAAATGTTTTTAGAATATCACCCGGCTCCTCCCAATCCGTTACTTTCAACACTGCAAGCCAAAGCGCCAATGGTGTTCGGCTTTGTGCGTTGCCGGCAATGAATTACTCAATGGTTTTCTTCTTGATTAAATGAACTCTCATGCGAATATACGGACAATGATACTCAAAAGTTCACATAAAGTGAACTTTTAAAAAAAACTTCTTCGGTGTTACATGATACGAATGAACTTCTGACTATCTATGGCTAATCAGCGAAATCACCCCCCATACGGCTGTAAATCCCTCAAAGCTTTTATACTGACCCGCCCCTTTTCCAACTCTCCGTCTTTCGCGTCAACAATCCGCCATTCCATGTAGTCATGAAAAAGCGGTTGTGATTCCACCATGATGCAGCGAAGTTCACCGGATTCGAATGAACACCGTTTTTGGATTGCGCTCAGCAGTTGCTCATTGTGCAAATG
>JBGTCY010000197.1:0-8840 GCA_041748615.1 Chitinophagales bacterium | reverse complement strand
AACCATGGAGTGATACATGGTTCCTGGCCTAATCTAAGCGGCAAACCCAGAGTAGCGCTTGTTCTTGGAATTTGCCCCATTGACGCTCAGTTGTTGCATTATGTTTGTAGAGACGGAGAAATAGTAGAAGTTTATAAGATGCAGAAAGATAGTTTATACACTCTAAGAAAAGGGGGAAATCCACATGGTGGTGAATTAATGAAAACCCATCCCTTCAAATTCTCCTTATTTTCTGAGAATGAATTTAAAGTCTGGTTGAATCATCAAGAAAAATGATTGTATTTAAAGATAGTGATTTACAGCATGATTTCGAGCGGGATGGTTATGTGGTTTTACCGCTTCTGACTTCCGCGCAGGTGGCATCGCTTACTGGTTTTTATAACGAAAAGACTCAAATCGTTGACAACAAAGGCGTCTCCTTTTACAGCATCATTAACATGAATAAAAACGATGCGCTGGTGAAGGAGATTGACAGCAAGATTAAGGATGCCGTCCTTCCCGAACTAAACCGTTTTCTTGTTTCTTACGAGGTGATGATTGCAACATTTCTTGTAAAACAACCAAAACAGGATTCAGCGGTTGGATTTCACCAGGACCTTACCTTAGTAGATGAAACGAAATTTACAGGCGCCAACCTGTGGCTGGCGCGGCAAGACGTCACCGTTGGCAATGGCGCCATGACGGTGATTCCCGGCTCTCATTTGCTGACGAACTCAATCAGACCGTTACCGGATTTCCCGGTTTTTTTCGAAGACTACCGCGATGAGCTGCATCAATATGCCCGTACTATCGATCTTAAGGCGGGGGAAGCGATATTGTTCAATCATCAACTGATTCACGGCTCGAGCGGCAACTATTCGGGTGAGCCGAGGCTCTCGGTGATTATGCCGGTTAAATCGGAAGCCGCGCAGTGGCAGTATTATTATGCTTCCAGCCCCGGACAACCTTTAGAAAAGTATTTCATTGATTTCGATTCTTATTACAAGATAGAAAAAAACGGTAAGCCCGATGCCGAAGTTGTTGGCTATGCTCCTTTCGATTTTCCGCGATTATCAAAAAGCGATTTCAAAAAAACAATGGCGAAACACCACGCAAACGGTACAAGCCTAACCCGTTTCACAAAATTTTTAAAAAAATTTCTTTCCAAAGCATCAGCGTCATGACATACCCCTCTTTTAAAGATAAAGCGGCAGGCAGACAGTTTGAAGAAGAAGGCTATACAGTCATTTATTCCGACCAGATTGCCGGGCTGCGGGCGATTGAAGCGTATATCAATACCCTGAACCTGCTTGAAACAGACGGGTTGTATTACAGCCTGTTGTCAAATGATTACGATCAAAACAAGCAAATCTCCCGTGTCGTCCGTGAAAATCTGCGTACATTGTATGATAAAATTTTCGGACATTATACGGTAAGGAATGAGTCGTTCCTGATGAAATTGCCCGGGGATACCAAAGAACTTTTTTTGCATCAGGACTGGTTTTTCACCGATGTGGAGCGGTTTCAGTCGGCAACGCTGTGGGCGCCACTATGCGATGTGGATGAAACGAACGGTTCACTTTTTTTAATTCCGAAAAGCCACCGGTTTTTCAAAAATTACATTTCCGGCAGCTTGCCCACCACCAGGATTTCCATCCGGGAAATTCCACAGGGAGCCTGCGCTGCCGTAAACATGAAATTTGGCGATGTGCTGTTGTTTAATCCGGCTGTTTTTCACGGCTCAAATCCCAACTTGACTCCGAAAAAGCGGATTATCGTTACCGCCAATATTTTTCCGGAAAACGCGCCTTATTGCTATTATCATAAAATTGCAGATAACAAGGCAGCGAGAATCGAAATTGATGATGAAGCCGTCTTGCAAAACCTACAGGGATTTGTTGATGGACGCATTGAAATGAAACCGCCTCACCGGGTGCTGGATTATGTTCATTTCATGCCCGGCAAAAACGAAATTTTAGAGAAAATAAAAACGAATACCTAAGTGTGGCAAATTATAAAAGACAAAAAATCAAGTCTCCGGTTCAAAAAAGACGGGATTTTGAAAATTTTCCTGCTGAACGGCAACCTATAGGTCAGCAAGAGTAGTCATGACATCTATCCGACCATGAGAGCCAATTACAATTATCCCCGCGCATTCAGGAAGGTAAAACATCGTTTTGCAGACGTCCTCGAAGACATCCCAACGCAAACCGGTAAATGCATCCTCATCAATCATGCAGTCGTTCACGGTTTGAGACCTAATCTTTCAGGGGAAAAAAGAGTGGCTTTGATTATTCGGTTTATGCCCTGCCAATGCTGTGTTAAAGCATTACTTTTGTGAAGACAGTGGAAGCAGCCTACCGGATGAATGTCAATGCGCTGTATCATGTTTATTACAAAGAACGTCCTCAACATGCTGAATTGGTCTTTAAGCACCAGCAGGCATTCTCGGACATAAAAGATTCCGATTTCAGTCTTTGACTGGCGCAGCGCAAGAGCCGGGCGCTATTATCAGGGTAATCATTTTTTTATATTATGTTCAAAGACGCTTCACTCAGGAATATACTTAATGAAAAGGGGTTCAGCCTCATTCCGCTTTTATCTTTTGAAAAAACGGAACTGTTGAAGGAATTATATCAACGCAACATTTCCGATAGCAGCATTCATGGCTTGTATGCCAATCATAACAAGCGCGCTTATGAGTTAAATCTTGAAATTTCAAATGAAATTTTGCAGATTGTTTCCAATGATTTGGAAAGATTTTTTGAAAACTTTTCCTTCTACATCGGTCATTTCATGGTGAAAGAAGCACAGACGAAAGAGGTTTTTAAACTGCACCAGGATTGGAATATCGTTGATGAGCGTAGTCATCCCTGCTATCAAATCTGGATACCGCTGCAATTCACGGAGCCGGACAATGGCGGATTGTTTTTCGTTCCGGGCAGTCATCGCTTTTTCCATAATTACCGATCGGGCAGCTTCGACACGCCACGAGTCGCCATGGATGAAAAAATTGAACTGCTCATCAGCAGCGTCATCGTCCCTACAGGAAGCGCCTTTATTTACAGCAATGCTCTATTTCACGGCTCATACCCTAATTTGTCCGGCAAGCACCGCATCAGCGTCATTGTCAATATCGTTGAAAAAAACACTCCTACATTTTACTTTCATAAAAACAATGGGTATGCCGAGCGCTACGCCATGAGCAACCGGGACATCCTGATGCACCTGCCGGAACTCGAGCAAGGCATCGTTCATGAAAGCCTCGTTTTATCTGAAAGCGAATCTGCCGCAGAACACATCAGCAACGGAACGGTGAATTCCACGGATATTGAAGTAGCAGCAGCTCAACATAAAAAACTTTACCTCTCCGGTAACGAAACCAAGATATCCCCGGTGCTGACAGCGGAAACATTGGAGCGACAAATAGACACCCAAGGTTATGCAACCACAGCCTTCTTAAATTTTGAAGAAGCCGAATCTTTAAAAAATCTATTCCATCAACAATGCAACCTGGCTGAAATCAAATCATCGCGCTACACTACGCTTGAATTTGCCGGGGTGAAGCAAAAACAAGAATCCTGCCGTGCCATTATAGAAATCCTGAAAAATAAATTGGATGATATATTTTTAAATTACAAAATACCATTATTCCGGTTTTTCGTAAAACAACCGCGCTCATCGGGCGATGTGGATGAAACAAAAGGAACGTTAACAGTCCTGCCCCAAAGCCATTTATGGTACAAAGGCGTTGTGACATATTCAATACCCTGGCCCTATCTTGACCATCAGGCACAACTGCGCGCGAAGGCGCGTCATCTGACGCTTAAAGCGGGCGAATTGGTAATTTTTGACAACCGGCTGATACACGGCTCCACTTTCAATTCGAGCGATTTGCCGCGTATTTGCATTGCCGGCAGAATTACGCATCAATTATCCCAGTATTACAGTTTTATCAAAAAACCCGGTTCGGACAACCGCATCGGGGTATATGCCGAAATGGATGATATTTACCTCCATGAGAAATTCAAAGGCGACCGCGCGGTTTCGGAAACAGGCGCTTACATAGGAGACATCCAACAGATTCCCTTCGACCCCAAAATTTTAGATGAGCATGGGTGATGCCATTATACGCATTGACAACATCAGCAAGATTTACCTCAGCAATGGCGCACCGCAAAAAAATGCAGGTGAATCGAACCGCTCGGGTAGTGTATTAGCCTTAGACAATATTTCATTTAACGTCTGTGAGGGGGAAATCCTCTCGTTGATTGGCAGCAACGGCTCCGGAAAAACCACGCTGCTGAGCATCCTGAGCGGCATCATCAAACCGAGCAAAGGCAAAGCCATCATCACGGGGAATGTCGCTTCCATTTTGCAGTTAGGGAGCAACTTCGTGCCCGATATCAGTGGTCGTGATAACGTCAGGCTCAACTATTCGAAAGAAGACCATCATTCCCCTGACGAGTTTGCCAGGACGGTCATGGAGTTCAGCGGATTGAAAAACGCTTTCGAAATGCCTGTGAAATATTACTCTAACGGCATGTTTCTCAGGCTCGCTTTCTCTACAATTTTTCTTAAAGATGCCGACATCTACCTGATTGATGAAGTGTTGAATGTGGGCGATGAAGAATTCCGCCTGAAAATCAATCATGCTTTCAAAAAGCTGATTGATAAAAATAAAACGATTATGCTCGCCACGCACGACAAGCAGGAAACCATGGCAATCTGCTCGCGGTGCATCTGGATAGAACAGGGAAAAATCATCCGGGATGACAAGCCCCAAAAGGTGATGCTGGAATATGCCAAGTTTCAACGGCTGAAATTCGAAACCGAACTTTTCGGTCAGGATAATGCCGGAGAAAATACGATTCTGTATCCTGAAGAGGCTCAGGATAATAATATTTTGTTTTTTAAAGAGGGCGAATACTCCAATGAATACTTAGAATTCAAGACCATAGAAATATCGGGAACGGCAGCTCCGTACATTTACCGCGAAGAAGAAATAAACGTCAAAGTCCGTCTGCTTAAAAAAACACGGAACACCACTCTATCCATGCAGGTAAAAATCAGGAATGAATTTTCTCAGCCGGTGCTGTTCAGCGTGAGTTTATTCAATGCCGGGCATAAAAATTATGACCGGGATTTTGCAGATTATTTGGGGATGCTTGAATACCGGTGTGTCATTCCAAAGGAGTTTCTGGCAAGCGGAAAATATTTCGTTTCAATTTATTTTGGCAAAAATAACAATCAGGATAATCCTTTATATAACGAACGGGCATTTCATTTTCCCAAAGAAATATGTTTCAATGTCAGAAGCAAAACCACCGAATTCATCTCAGAACCCGTTCACTATTCCGTTCATCCTGCATTTGAATGGAAGATTCAATCCGTATAGGAACGGTGTTGCAGATGCGCTTTATTCACATACGCAATCATAAAACGGATTATAATTTTCAACGCGCGTCAAAAGGTAATTATCATCAGAGATAATTTCAAACACCAGCCTCAGCTGCTCGTTGCATTCCGGATTCACATCCTAGTAAGCCACCGATATTCGCTCCTTTTCGGTCAAAATAGTTTCGTGATTTGCAACATAATCCATAAAGTCTTTTATAATCAGCAAAACCGCTTCATCTTTTTGCAACCCCTCGGTTTTCTGGTGCAAAGCCTTTACGCAACGATTGTCGCTCGCTTCGAAATCATTTTTAAATGATTCATAAAGCGCGTCCATATCCTTCACCACCTTCCTGACCGAGAACAGCATAATATTTTTTTACGAATCCCGATTTTATATTTCTGCACAGCGTTAATTTCTTCAGGCTTTACTTTCAATACGCCTCCCATGTAATGCTTGAATGCAACAGTTGCAAATAAGACTAATGAAGCTATTGCCAATAATATCAAATTATAGCGCATGGTTATTGACATTTACGGACGTTCAATTCTTTAATATTATAATATATTTTATAATGAAGTCTCCAATTATCATTCGCCTCCTCGAGGTGAATGCCGCTGAAAATAGTCGGGGGTTTGCACTTTAGTTCGCAAACCGTCAGCGTACCTTTTTCATCCGCAAGGAAGCCAACAACATATATGACAAGATTTTGGGCGCCAATACCGCGCATTCCCTGTTCCGGCTGCTGAAAACAATCACCGGCAACCGCATCTCATTGCTCAAAATGGAACAGCAAGATTATCCCGCTTTCAATATAAGACGAATGACGCCCGATGAGGAATATGCGATAGAAATTCATTGTGAAAATTCATTTCTGAAGCAACTGAATAAAAAAATGAAAAAGCATTTATACGAAACGATTGATATTGAAAATGCACTTTCATTCTATTCCGTTCTGCAATCTCCGGTACAGGGCGGGGAGTTGATGCTTTTCGATAAGGACTGGGACGATTTTAAAGTAGAAGCGGGAAATCTGAGCGGTGAAGCAAGAAAAAATCCAGCGATTTTTTTCGGGTAGGATATTTCAGCACTTTTTAAAAAAAATCCGTTGAACAAGGGCGACATGGTTATTTTCAGGGCGGCTCAAATCTGCACAGCATCGGTCAAATATCGGGAAACACTCCGAGAATTACGGTGGGCGGTTTTATCGCTCCTTCACTCAACCCACAGGAAGGTTATTATCACTGGTCATGATTTTTAATTGCCGAAACACGATCCTGCACGCGTTGTTTTGAAATTTACTGACCATAATATTCCGTAAATTAGCGTCAATAATAGAAGCTTTTATTGAAAAGAATTATGCATGATTTACTTTAATGATGAAAAGCATCAAAGGGCTTTTGTCAAAGACGGATTTATCGCCATTGATTTGCTTGACAAGGATGATGTTGACAAGCTGAGAGATTTTTATTTTGAGAATAAGAATGAGCATCTTGCAGTTAAAACCAAAATGCACAGCACGTGCGATACGAATCATCATCCGCTGATTGAAAGGGTGGATATTAAAATCAAGGAAGTTGTTTTACCCGTTCTTAATAAAATATTAAAATCCTACGAAAGTTTGCTGGGCGTGTACCTTGTAAAAGAGCCGGGAGACGACAGCGAGACGGGCTTTCACCAGGACCCGACATTGGTTGACGGCAGCAATTTTGTAAGCGCCAATGTGTGGATACCCCTTCAGGATACAAACAGCCATAACGGCAATCTCAGGGTTATCAAAGGGTCGCACCGGTTGGGTGAAATATTGGTTGTTACCCCTGCTTTTCCGACCATTTTTGAGTCTTTTAAAGATGACCTGCTCGATTACGCTACTGAAATTCCGGTAAAAACCGGACAGGCAATCATTCTGGACAATAAACTTATACACGGAGCAACGGCAAACCACTCCCGGCATGAAAGGCTTGCCGTTGTAATCGCTATCAAATCCGTTCCGGCAAAATGGAGTTTTTATTTTTTGGAGCCGGGCAACGAACATGATAAAATAGAACAGTACTCCATTGATACTTTTGCCTTTTCGAAGCTGGAAAAAGACCACCGACCCTCCGAAGGAAAATTTATCGGCTACCGGAAGCATCATTTTGTTCAATTGAACAAAAAAGAATTTGAAAAATTTATGTATAAAAATTATAAGTCCGAATATTTTTTTAGAAAACTAAAGCATGTCATAAAAAAATGAAACTGACAGGACCTCAATTTTCCGATGCAACCACACAGGCTTTTTTCGATGAAAACGGATATGTGAAAGTCCGGCTTTTGACTTCTGAACAGGCGGAACAGTTACGCCATGCTTACGATTCGGTCAAATCAGCGCATGAAAAGATTGCAATTCCCTTTATCACAACGAGCCATTCGAATGACGCAGATTTAATCGGCAAAGTGAACGAGATGATTTTAAACGTTGTAAAAGAACCCATTTATAAAATCATCTTGAACAGCAACATCATTTTCAGCAACTTTTTGGTGAAAAGGAACGGTGAAGACTCGGAATCCAATCCCCACCAGGATTTGACCATCGTGGATGAAAATAAATATTTATCCTATAGCGTATGGGTCGCTTTGGAAGACGTGGATGTTTCAAACGGAGCCATGCGCGTGCTGCCCCGCAGCCACTTATTTGACTTTTCTTTAAGACCCAACCCCAATTATTACTGGAAATACAATGCCGTAATGGATGAAATTAAAAAAGATATGGCGGATTGTCCCGCGAAAAAAGGGGAGGCATTGATTTTTGCACACTCTTTAATACACGGCTCGCATAAAAATCTTTCCGGCAGGCATCGTTTAGCTTGTGTTGTTTCCCTGCATCCGCGGGAAGCGGAGCTGTATAATTTCTTCCTCGATGCGCCAGAAAGCAAGTATGTAAAAAAATACAAAATGTCCGTGGATGCTTTCATCAAATACATCAAAGGCAAGCCACCACATTTTGGAGAACTGCTGGAGGAACTGCCGTTCTCCAATCGTCAAATCAGCAAGGAAGAGTATCGCGCACAGTATGCGTTGGTAAATTAAGGGCTTCCTCTATGGAATGTTTGCATCATTAAACTGCTTTACGCATCTGACGGATTGACCGACAAACAGACCGTTATGCGTCTTCAGGACACGGTCATGACCAAGATCATATTCCCAGGCTGTTTTGGTGTTGATGATACCGAGCAGCGGTTTTTGAGGAGTAGAAGTCCACCAAACGCCACCCGAAAGTCCGTCAAAATCTTTTAATTCCTGCGAGCCATCGGGAGTAGGCCTGTACCCGCCAGGTAATGCATTGAAACCGCTGAAATTTTTACCGTTAAAATCACCCTGTTACCAGAAACCCAAACTACACAACATTCGGTAAGTTGGAGTACATAGAAATTGGTAATCAGGAATACACAATTTCACTCCAAAATCAGTGTCATTTTAGTGC
>JBGTCY010000196.1:0-18764 GCA_041748615.1 Chitinophagales bacterium | reverse complement strand
GGCACTCATCGCTTTTGGGAATCATCTTCACTTTGCTGTTGATAATTTTATTCCGCACACCGAATTCGGAAAGCATGTTGGATGTTTGCTCACACAGCTCAACACGATGCGTCAGGATTAAAACCTTCTTATGTGATTCGTGGATGTAACGCTTGGCGATTTTGGAAAAAATAACTGTCTTCCCGCCACCTGTCGGGAGTTGATAGAGGAGGCTGTAATGTTCCGGATATATTTTCAGACGTTCAAAAATCTGCTCGATTGCGTCATGTTGAAAATCGTAAAGTTTCTTTCCTTCTTTCTTTTCGTCTATTTCCTGATGTGTAATATTCATGTACCGTTCTTAAAAAAATCACGCAAAGATAAGCCTTCATAAAGGTTGGCGCTGCCTGAATTGAATGATAACTGAAAGAAATTAACTGTTCTGCAACCGAAAAATTATTTTTACAAGTATGAAAAAAATAATCATCCCCGTAGATTTTTCGCAAAACTCCCTGAACGCGCTTTCTTTTGCAGCCGAACTCGCAAGCAGGGCATCAGCACGTTTAATCATTCTGCATGTGCTTCAAAATGATGATGAACGAAATGCTTTTGATAAATTGAAATCTTTGGAAGCAGAAGTAAAAAATAAATTCAAGGGGGAAATTGATTGCGAAACTTCACTCCTGCAAGGGAAACTCATCGAAAAGATAAAACAAGCTGTCGCATTACATCAGCCTGAACTTATCGTGATGGGAACAAAAGGCGCGAGCGGGTTGAAAGAAATTTTCATTGGAAGCAACACGGTCAATGTCATTAAAAAAATCAATCGCCCACTGTTGGTGATTCCGGATGTGGCGACTTTTAAAAATATGATGGCTCCCTCGCGTGAAAAAATTGTTCTCGCCACCGACCTTGAAGAACTTGGTTCTCCCGATACATTGACGATGTTGAAAGAAATCGCCTTAATCCTACAAGAAAAAAAAATAAGGGTATTGAGTGTAAGACCTCCGAACTCACCGTTGCCCGATTTGAAAAAATTAGAACGCGACCGCTTACTTACTTTTTTCAGTCCTGAACTGAAGGGCAAACGAATCACCGTTTTCAGCGATGATGTCATCAGCGGCATTAATTTTTACCTGAAGAAAAATGACGATGTCGCGCTTTTCGCGATGATTGCGAAAGATTCTGGCGCACTCATTGGAAAACATCATACCCGCGAAATGGCTTCACACACTTTTCTGCCATTATTGATTTTGCAGGATGTTAAAAACTGGTGAGAGAGTAAAATGATTATTAAAGAGAAACGACAGCCCGAGATAGAATGAAATTAATAAGCAACTTTAAATCCACCAGTCAAATACGGGACATTCTTACCTTTGAATAAACCTTCAATGTAGCTTCGGCTTTTCTTTGACTTAATCTCATATTCTCTTTTCACTGCCTCTTTTCTTGTATCAAATTCATCCACATATTTTAACAACCAAGGTATCCCGCTTTTAGTGAACTTAGACCTGCCAATATTATGCTGATTCAATCTTAAATGAACATCTTCGGTTGACCCAGTATAATATTTGTCAAGTTTCAATGAATAGAGAATATAGACATAGAATTTCTCATTCATGGTTAAGAATTCAGTGGAGACAATGGGAGTCGAACCCACGACCTCTTGCATGCCATGCAAGCGCTCTAGCCAACTGAGCTATGTCCCCAAATTTGTTTTTTTTCAATGAACTTATGACCTTCCCGTTTGTCATCGGGACGCTCTATCCAACTGAGCTATGTCCACAAATGGATGCCCGAAATTACCTAATTTTTTTTAACATTCTCTTTGGATGCTCAATGGATTTCACGGCAAGATTACCATGCACATCCATGAGAATTAACCCCTGTAATCCGCAATCACCTTTTCCGCAACCCGCTCCGCCAGCGCCATGATGGTGAGATAGGGATTTACATGTGAGCTTTTTGGAAACAGACTTCCATCGGCAATATACAAACCTTCTTGTCCGTGCACTTGTCCCCACGCGTTGGTGACGGAAGTTTTTTCATCATTTCCCATCCGGCAGCCGCCCTGCAGGTGCGCGGAGGCTACCGGTGTTTTGTTGGGGATAAAATATTTCGGAGAGATAAATTCTTCTAAATGTTCATCACTCACATCGCTTCTTTTGAAAAGCGGTTTTTTACCCGCGGGTGCGATGGCTTCCTCGCAACCTGCCGCGAAGAATATCCGCGCGCATTGTGCCTGCGCATGACACAATGATTCAATATTCTGTTGTGATAATTGATAATTCAGTTGAGGCTGTCCTTGTTTATCTAAGGTGATTTTGTTTTCGGGCAACGCATCGTCATGAACAAGAATGAGAATATCCATCATGTGATGATAATGCCGCATGGCATATTTCAAATCGCGCCCCCACAAGCCTGTGTGTTTTGACTGGATAAACGGATAATAAAAAGCGGTTTCCAAATAATAATGATGTGACTCTGAATATGCGGGTGTGAAATATATTTTCGGAAAGCCTTTATAATTTTTGATTTTAGAAGGATAAATGCCGCAAACCACCAACGCGGGATGCAACGTAATATATTTTCCGACCGCGGGTAATGATTTTTGAAAACCTGAACGCAGCATCAACGC
Organism: Chitinophagales bacterium; assembly: GCA_041748615.1. Lineage (GTDB taxonomy): Bacteria > Bacteroidota > Bacteroidia > Chitinophagales > CAIOSU01 > JBGTCY01. The sequence goes on along the minus strand of JBGTCY010000196.1, from coordinate 16,147 downwards.
GGGTGTGCCGGAAGTGCCGCCAGCAAGAATGATTTGCTTTGCTGAAATTTCATAGATACCGCTCGGATGATTACCCGGCTTTGTTCCCATTGGAGTAGGAGTGATAGTCGCGTTCAACTTATTTTTTTCAACCCTATCCACTCTGCAATTTGGAATCAATTCGATTCCTGCCTGCACCGCTCGCGGAAGCTGCACTTCAATTGTTCCCTGCTTATGACCTTTAGCGCAGCCCAGATTGCAAAAACCCATTTGTTCACAATCCTTAATGTTGATGAGCAGCTTTTCAACCGGCAAACCTAACTTCTCACAACCCACGCGAAACAGCCGGTTATTGTCATTTTCAAATACTGATTCGTCCGGTTCGATGGCGTTGACTTCATGCAGCAGCCGGTCAAAGCGCGGGTTCAAATCTTCGGGAGTGATTCCTTGTACGTTCCAATTCTTACAGACTGAGTCGGGCAACCGGAAGGTGACGCCCGTGTACATCAGCGTGCTGCCTCCCACTGCCTGCCCCGCACTCACCGTGATGGAACCATTCCTGACGGGCCATCCGCCCCGGTCTTTGAAAATATCCAGCATCTCAATTTCGCGCTGCGTGAAATAGTTTTTTTCATAATGCGCACCGGCTTCAAGCAATGCTATCCGCACACCGGCTTTTGCAAGCGGAATCAGTCTTGAGGCAACCGTTCCTCCACCGGCTCCCGAACCTACGATGACAATATCAAATTCTAATTTCATTTTTCAGTCAATCTTAATATCAGCCGTTCCCAGGCACAAATCCCGAATCACGGGGTCCACATAATTTCTTTCGCTGACAACGGGACCATCATATTCAAATGTTTTCCAAATATCATCCCGCGTATAATAGCCCATTGTGACGTAGGTTTTCACTCCAAAAAATCCCATTCTGAACAATCGGAGCGGATTGTTTTCCAGCCATTTCAGAATTTTTTCCTGCTCAGGTTCGCTGCATTTTGCAAAAGTTTTTCCGGCAACAAAATATCCCATGAAACCAATCACTTTGATGAACAACAATAACTTTTTTCTTAAATCACCCGGCATTTTATCTAACGACCAATCCACGACTCCAGCTGTCAGCATGGTGCCGCCTCCGGGCGAATATTCATCCGGTGGAATAATTTGATTGGCAACAGCCAGGAAATTTTCGAGTTTGCTTCCGGTAAGATATTTTAAAGTGTATGTTGAGGGCATGTTTTGTTCAGCATGTTTTTAAACCAACTTTTTCCAACTTAAAAATCAAAATTCTGCATTTCCTTTTTTTTAAGCGCTTCCACCACCCACTCCCGGTCTTCACGGTAGGTGACACCCATCCAGTTGTCCGGGCTGACCAACACATCAACATGGACTTTTTTTTGATTTAAAAGAATTCGTATCACATCCGGAAGCGTCATTTCCGCCCCAAGTTGATGAGCATTCAATGCAGCAAAGTTCAGGAATTCATGTTCGGCAATTTCAAAAAAATCAGGATTAAATCCCCAAAAATTCATGGAAACGATTTCTTCTTTTTGCAATGAAATCTTATTGCGGTTTTCCGGGTAAAATATTTTTTCATCCTGTCGCGTGATTCCTTTACATTCCTTGATTTCCAACAAAGAATTATTTTCCGAAATTTTGCAAATACCTCTTGATACTCCTCCAAACTGTGACAAAGTATTTTTCAAAACATAACCAACCAAAGCATATTGAAACGAAGGGTTGTCTTGCTTTAAAAACCGGGCGACCGAATGAAAAGCATTACTTCCGTAATAATCATCCGCATTGATGACCGCGAAGGGTGTGTTGATTTTTTCTTTGGCTGAAAGCACCGCGTGAACCGTTCCCCAGGGTTTTTCTCTCTTTGGAATTTTGATGTTTTCAAAAGCCGGATTTACTTCCTGATAAGCGAATTCAATGTTGGTTGCGTTTTCCCAACGCGTGACGATTTTTTTTTCAAATGCAGTTTGAAAATCCTTTTTAATCAGCAACACAATTTTTTCAAATCCCGCTTTCAGTGCGTCACGAATGGAGTAGTCTAGGATTGTTTCTCCATTCGGACCGAGCGCGTCCAATTGTTTCAAACTGCCATAGCGTGTGGCGTTTCCGGCTGCAAGAATGAGGAGGGTAGGATTTTTCACCGGGTTGTTTTTGTCATTGAGTGTTCTGCGTCCGTTTTCCGGGAGGATATAAACTGACGAACACATATTCGCGTGGATAAGTCATGCCATGAATTTAGCGGGAATTTCGGTATTTAGACGCGTAAATTCTTTTCATGCAACTCGCCCCGCTCGACTGGACCATCATCGGTTTGTTTTTTGCCTTGTCGTTAGTCATCGGTTTATTGACTTTGAAAAGAGCCGGAAAAAGTTCCGCCAACTTTTTTCTCGCAGGGCGCAACATGCCGTGGTGGCTACTGGGTGTTTCGATGGTTGCGACTACTTTCTCTGCCGACACCCCCAACCTCGTGACGGACATCGTCCGCAAAAACGGAGTAGCCGGCAACTGGGTATGGTGGGCGTTTCTGCTTACCGGTATGCTGACGGTGTTTGTGTATGCGCGGCTGTGGCGCAGGTCGGGCGTGCTCACAGATTTAGAGTTTTATGAAATCCGTTATTCGGGAAATAGCGCGGCATTTCTTCGCGGCTTTCGCGCACTCTACCTCGGGGTGTTTTTCAACATCATGATTATGGCAAGCGTGTCGCTGGCTGCCATCAAAATCGGGGGCGTGATGCTAAACCTGACTCCTGTCCAAACGATTGTAATTGCCGGTATTGTAACCGTGATTTACAGTTCGCTGGGCGGATTAACGGGTGTGCTCATCACCGACTTTTTTCAATTCGGCATCGCGATGGTCGGTTCCGTTTGGGCGGCATCCATCGCGGTGAACCTGCCGGAAGTGAACGGGTTGCAAAATTTGTTCAGCCATGAAAATATCATTCCACTAACTTCATTTTTGCCTGACTTTAATGATGCCGCGACACTCATTCCGTTGCTGCTCATTCCGCTGGCGGTGCAATGGTGGAGCGTGTGGTATCCCGGAGCTGAGCCGGGCGGTGGTGGTTATATCGCGCAACGCATGCTTTCTTCCAAAAACGAAAACCACGCGATGGGCGCGACTTTATTTTTTAATATCGCGCATTACGCCCTGCGTCCCTGGCCCTGGATTATCGTTGCCTTATGTTCGGTGATTATTTTTCCAACATTGGATTCCATTCAGCAGGCATTTCCGCACATCGCTCCCAACATCATCAATGACGACCTCGCCTATCCCGCTATGCTCACCTTTTTACCCGCGGGAGTGCTGGGCTTAGTTATCGCTTCATTGGTAGCCGCTTACATGTCCACGATTTCCACGCATCTCAACTGGGGTTCGTCCTACATCGTCAATGATTTTTGGAAACGGTTCATCAGACCCGATGCTTCCGAAAAACAGTTAGTGAATGTCGGCAGAGTTTCCACGGCCGTGCTGATGATTTTTGCGGGAATGTTCGCGTTGCTGTTGGAAAATGCGTTACAGGCGTTCAACATCCTGCTGCAAATCGGTGCCGGCACCGGGCTGATTTTTATTCTGCGCTGGTTTTGGTGGCGCATCAACGCGTGGACGGAAATCAGCGGGATGCTCATTTCGTTTTGTATAGCAATTTATTTTACCTTTCTCCATTCCCGGATGGGATTTCAAACTATCCCCGACCATCTTCAATTAGTGTATGGCGTAGCAATCACCACCATCGGCTGGCTGTCGGTTACATTCCTGACTCAACCCGAAAGCAAAGAAACATTGGCTGGTTTTTACAAATTGGTACGCCCGGCAAGCATCGGCTGGCAGCCTGTTTTAAATTCAATTAACAAAGCTGAACTCATTGAAAACAAAGGACAATTGCCGCTTGAAATTCTCGGCATGTTCACCGGCTGCCTGACTGTTTACTGCGCATTATTTTCAACCGGATTCTGGATTTACGGGAATCACACGTTGGGCGCGTTTACCGCTTTGGTGGCTGCATGTGGAGCTGGCGGGTTGTTTGTGATTTGGGGAAAACTGAAAGGATGATTTTTTGAATTAATCCTTCAATACTTAACTTGATTAGGCGCGTTTCCAAATTAACAAAACAATGTATGTAATATCTAAAGTCTAATATCTGCTAATGCAGGCTTCAAATTGCGAATGTTATTTTGGCATTTTCACTTGACAGAAAAAATCATACTACCTGTTATAAATAAAATCAGGAATTCTTTTGAAAATCCAGGCAACAATTCTCCATCTGCGGGTAATATAAGCGACATGCGCCTTGCGTTCGATGGCGGCATACATCTGTTCAGCGGCTTTTCTTGCGCTTGATACCCAAAACATACCCTTGTTTTTTTCCGTCATGGGAGTGGCTACAAATCCCGGGCGAATGTCGGTCACATGAATCTTGAGTTTTTTCTTGTAAGACCGCTGCCGCAATCCTTCCAATGAATTAGAAACAAACGCTTTTGTTGCTGCATAGGTAGTTGCCATGTAAGTGCCCCGCAAACCGGCTATGGAAGAAACTCCAACAAGATGCCCGCCTCCTTTTTGTGAAAAATGTTCAAAAGCGTGACGCGCCAAAGCTGTGAAGCCGAGCACATTCACGCGGATGATGTTTAATTCCTGTAAAGGGTCAGGTTTCGAATCACCAATACCGGCATTTAACACAATGACATCCATCCCACCCATTTCTTCAATCAGCGCGTCTAATTTTTTCAGCGAATCAAGCGTGTCAGCTACATCCATTGTTTTGCTGTAAGATTTACCGGGAAGTGACTGCTGCAATTCTTTCAATAAATCTTCCCGCCTTGCCGTGAGTCCGACTTCCCACCCTTTTTCAGAATATACTTTTGCCAGTTCAGCCCCGATGCCGGTTGACGCTCCGATGATGATGATTTTTTTCATGATAATTCAGCCTCATTCCCCACCCCTTTTCAAAGTGAGAAGGATTGGGTGTTTTATGGCTTTAATTTTTTTATGATGATTTTTACTTTCAAATTAATTTCTGTCGTCAGTCGTCCGTGGTCTGTCGTCCATTGACCATGGACAATGGACTATCGTCTATGGACTTATTCACGTCTCAACCCCACACTGAGCACACGTTCCCATCACCAGAAAATTTACTTCATCCGCTTTATATCCTTTCGGTAAAATGATGGAAGGAATCGGAGCATCTTCAAGACATTGAGTATGACCGCAAATTGTACATTTAAAATGGATGTGGTTATCCGTGTGCAATTCATCCGCGCAATGTTCCGAACACATCGCATATCGCACTCCTCCGCTGTCATCTAAAATCTTGTGAATAATTCCCTTTTCAAGAAAAGAAATCAAAGTGCGATAGATGGTGACCCTGTCAAATCGCTCTTGCAATGTCCGCTCAAGGTCGCTGTGGGCGAGCGCGTGTTGTGAATTTAAAAACGCATTTAGCACTGCTGACCTGCAATCAGTCAGTCTGAGGCTGTTTTTTTTCAGGATGGATTTTGGCTCTATAATTGCTTTGCTCAACGGTGCTTATTTATTTAGACAAATTTAAAAGTCTCAACGTAACAAATGAATTCATTTTTTCATTGTTAACAAATATTATTACTTCCCCGAATCACCATACATTACACTTTACCACTAAGTCATTTAGGATTTAAATTTCAATCAATCAACAATTAGGTTTTGATGATTTTTCAAGTAGAAACTACTGAATTTATTGATAAATGAAATATCAATTCAGTGTTAAATTCAAACCAAATAATTAATTTATATTATTTTTAATATAATTAGTTGTTTTTTTAATTTCCACATGATGATTCATTCATTTTCAATTCATTAGAAAATCATTTTCCGGTTTTGTTGATAATAAAATTTCACTGTTGATTACTGACTAATTAATATTGTGATAACAGTTCACGAGGAGTCCGGTTAAACAATTTCCAAAATTCATTTTCAGGTTTTTTTTCTTTTCTGCCGGAAGTTTTTATTTCTACCGGGAGGGGAAAACATTCCCGTTTTGGAAATAAAAAACTGATAATTCGCTGAACAGGAATTTGATTTTTATTAACCCCCTTTAATATCCTAGTTTCCATGAACCAACTGCCCGAACCCCTCCTCAAAGAAACCAAAGACCGTTTTGTTTTATTCCCGATTAAACATGACGAGGTGTGGACGATGTATAAAAACGCGGAAGCCAGTTTTTGGACCACGGAGGAGATTGACCTGTCCCACGACCTGCCCGACTGGGAAAGGCTCACCAAAGACGAGCGCCACTTCATCTCGCATGTGCTCGCCTTTTTCGCGGCAAGCGATGGCATCGTGAATGAAAACCTCGTGCTCAATTTCATGAAGGAAGTGCAAATTCCCGAAGCGCGTTGTTTCTACGGCTTTCAGGTTGCCATTGAAAATATTCACGCGGAAACCTACAGCCTCTTGATTGACACTTATATTAAAGACCCGTCTGAAAAAGCGAAAATGTTCAACGCCATTGACACCATCCCGTGTGTGAAGAAAAAAGCGGATTGGGCATTGCGGTGGATTGATAACGCGCCTACGTTCGCGCACCGCCTCATTGCGTTTGCCGCGGTGGAGGGCATCTTCTTCTCCGGCAGCTTCTGCTCCATTTTCTGGCTGAAAAAACGCGGGCTGATGCCCGGCTTGTGCTTCTCCAACGAACTGATTAGCCGCGATGAAGGACTGCACACCGACTTTGCCTGCCTTCTCTATTCCATGCTCAACAACAAACTCAGCGAAAACGAAGTGAAAAGCATCATCTGTGACGCGGTGGCTTATGAAAAAGAATTCGTGAGCGAAGCATTGCCTGTCTCACTAATCGGCATGAATGCCGAATTGATGTGTCAATACATCGAGTTTGTAGCCGACCGCCTGTTGGTGTCATTGGATTGCGAAAAAGAATATAACGTCACCAACCCGTTTCCGTGGATGGATATGATTTCGTTGCAGGGCAAAACCAATTTCTTTGAAAAGCGCGTTGCCGACTACCAAAAAGCTGGCGTCACCGCGAATAGAGATGAGCAGGTGTTTTCGTTGAATGAGGATTTTTGAGTAGGAGAAGCCTCATCCCTCGCCCCCTTCTCCAATAGAGAAGGGGAGTCCGGACAGTTTAACTTGTCCGGGCTGGAAAGGCAAAGTTGTTCTTTTACATTTTTTAGATGGCAGTGCGTACAGCGTAGTGCGAATTGCGACTTTTAGATGGGAGATGATAGATTTTAGATGTTAGAAAAAGACGACAGACTACGGACGACAGACGGCAGTTGAAAGGTTCTTTTCTAGCGCAAGCGTCCCATCCCGCCAAACATTTGGAATAAGTGAGATACTTGAATTTTGAGAACAAGAACAGACGACAGAAAATATTAAAAAGTAAAAACCATAATCAATAAAAATTAAATCAATTAAACATGAAATCCCTCTTCATCACATTCCTATCATTTTTTACAGCCTATAGCTGCTTCGCTACCATTCATTATTTTGAAGTGTATCAACAAGTCAACAGTTCAACGCCTTTTTATATTGATATAGATTTAGACGGGGATAATGATTTTTATTTCACCGTTGTGGATGTGGGACCCAATACCGGTAGTTTCAATTTTTATGTGAATTGTTCCAAGTCAACCAGTTTCTATGCGGCTGACGGTACTTCCGACACGCTTCCAAAAGCTTACAATCAGGGAGCTGCATTAGGTACGCATAACTGGCGAAGTGCGACCGGATTGCTGTCCTCACCAACGATGGGTTTTTTTAGAAACACCACCAAATATTTAATGGTACAATTCAGCGATAATAACAACAACACCTATAATGGCTGGGTTTTAATCGGTGGCGGAGGTTTCACAGGGTACGTTGAGGCTTATGCATACAGTGATGTTCCAAATCAAATCATTCTGGCAGGCGAAATCGAACCGGATCCGACATCAGTAAATACCATCAATCAAAACGCCTTTGATATTTTATCCATCAACACCCGGCAGGTCGCTTTCAAGAATATTGCTGATTATGATAAAGTTGAAATTTATGCATTGGATGGAAAATTAATTTCCCGGATTTTGAACCCGGCTGCCGCTCAGCATTACAACATGGAAGCACAACCGGGGATATTGCTATTATCCTTCTTTAAAGGAGATATGATATTGCATTCGAGAAGATATTTTGTGAGTGGGAATTAGATTTTTTTAGACTTGAGATTTGAGATGTGAGAAAAAAGTCCATAGTAAATGGACGACTGACGGCAGACAACGGACGACAGTAAAAAAGTCTATTGATCACGGGTTGAATAGTCGCGGGTCAGTTTTATTTCTGGATTTTTTCTAGCGCAAGCGAATCGCTTGTACCAAACATTTTTTAATAAGTGAGATACTTGAAACAATAACAGTAATAAACGCAAACCCGCCATCCTTTGATAAACTCAGGATGACGGCAAGCGCCAACAAACTTTAAACATTAGACTTTAAACATTAAACTCTTTCCACCATGTACGTCATCAAAAGAACCGGAAAAAAAGAACCCGTTTACTTCGACAAAATCACCGCGCGTGTCAACAAGCTCAGCTACGGGCTTGACCGCAATCATGTCGAACCCGTTGACATCGCCAAGGTCGTCATTCAGGGATTGCATGACGGCATCACCACCACCCAACTCGACAACCTCGCGGCTGAGACTGCCGCTTCCATGACCTCGCGCCATCCCGACTACGCCATCCTTGCCGCGCGTATCGCGGTGTCCAACCTCCACAAAAACACCAACAAGTCGTTTTCCAAAACCATCAAAGAACTCTACAACTATATTGACCCCAAGACGGGCGAGCGCGCACCCCTCATCGCGGATGATGTCTATGAAATCATCAAGAAAAACGCGGAACTCTTAGACTCCGCGATTATCTACGACCGCGACTATCAATACGATTTTTTCGGATTCAAAACATTGGAGCGCGCCTACCTGCTGAAGCTCAACGGAGAAGTCGTGGAGCGTCCGCAGCACATGCTCATGCGCGTGTCTGTGGGCATTCACAAAAACGATATTGACGCGGCTATCGAGACCTACAACCTCATGTCCGAAAAGTGGTTTACCCACGCCACGCCCACTCTCTTCAATGCCGGCACGCCCAAGCCGCAGCTCTCGTCCTGCTTCCTCCTCTCTTTGCAGGAAGACAGCATCAAAGGCATCTTCAACACTCTCAAGCAATGCGCTGAAATTTCGCAGTCAGCCGGAGGCATCGGACTGAGCATCCACAACGTGCGCGCCACCGGCAGCTACATCCGCGGCACCAACGGACAATCCAACGGCATTGTACCGATGCTGAAAGTATTCAACGACACCGCCCGCTATGTGGACCAGGGAGGCGGCAGGCGCAAAGGCTCCTTCGCCATCTACATCGAACCCTGGCACGCGGATATATTCGATTTTCTCGAACTCAAAAAAAATCACGGCAAGGAAGAAGCGCGCGCCCGCGACCTGTTCTACGCCCTCTGGGTGCCCGACCTCTTCATGCAGCGCGTGAAAGAAAACGGCTCGTGGTCGCTCTTCTGCCCCAACGAAGCCCCCGGCTTGTTTGACGCCTACGGTGAAAAATTCGAAGCGCTCTACACCCAATATGAGCAGGAAGGCAGACAGCGCAAAACCGTCAAGGCGCAGGAACTGTGGTTCGCCATCCTCGAGTCGCAAATCGAAACAGGCACGCCTTACATCCTCTATAAAGACGCTGCGAACAAAAAAATCCAACCAGCAAAACCTCGGCACCATCCGCTCCAGCAACCTCTGCACCGAAATCATGGAATACACCTCCAAAGACGAAGTGGCGGTCTGCAACCTCGCCTCCATCGCCCTCAACAAATTCGTCATTGACGGCTCGTTCGATTTCAAAAAACTCTACGACATCACCTACATCGTCACCAAAAACCTCAACAAAGTCATTGACGTCAACTTCTATCCCGTGCCCGAAGCGAAAAAATCCAACTTCCGCCACCGTCCCATCGGCATCGGGGTGCAGGGATTGGCGGACGCCTTCATTATGCTGCGTCTGCCCTTCGACAGCGAAGAAGCCAAAATATTGAATAAGAATATTTTTGAAACCATTTACTTTGCCGCCCTCACCGCCTCCAATGACCTCGCGAAAAAAGACGGAGCCTACGAAACCTTCGAAGGCTCACCCGCGAGCAAAGGCGTCCTGCAATTCGATATGTGGGATGTGCAGCCCACCGACCGCTGGAACTGGGACGCGCTGCGCAGCGACATCAAACAACACGGCATCCGCAACAGCCTCCTCATCGCGCCCATGCCCACCGCCTCCACCTCCCAAATCCTCGGCAACAACGAATGTTTCGAACCCTACACCAGCAACATCTACACCCGCAGAACACTCTCGGGCGAGTTCGTGGTGGTGAACAAACACCTCCTGCAAGACCTCATTGACCGGGGCGTGTGGAACGATGAAGTGCGCGAAGAACTCATCCGCGCCAACGGCTCCGTGCAACGCATCAGCGCCATCCCCGATGATGTCAAGGCGCTTTACAAAACCGTGTGGGAGCTTTCCCAAAAAGTCATCATTGACATGGCTGCCGACCGGGGCGCGTTCATCTGCCAGAGCCAGAGCATGAACCTCTTTATCGAAAACCCCAACTTCGGCAAGCTCACCTCCATGCACTTCTACGCGTGGGAGCGCGGCTTGAAAACCGGCATGTACTACCTCCGCACCAAAGCCGCTGTTGACCCCATCAAGTTCACCATCAGCGCGCAGAAAAAAGAAACCCAACTGCCCGCGGGCGTCTCCGTCAGCGTCAACGGCAACACCTCCACCATCACCGCCACCGAAGCCCAGGACCAAATCGCCTGCTCCTTAGACAACCCCGAAAGCTGCGAGGCATGCGGGAGTTAGTCAGCCGGGGGCTGGTCGGTTAGTCAGTTTGTCGCGGGTCTTTTAGTCTGACAGCCGACAGTCCAAAGTTGTCATGCCTCCCGATTTTTTATCGGGACGGCATCCCCTGAATAATGTACCGAACCACATTTTCCCTCGTCACCCGCCCCTCGCCCTTCGTCCCTTTTCCCAAACTATGGACTATCGTCTATGGACTATGGACTATTTTGCGCTTGCTTTGTACGGCTTTGTCTTTCTTTGATTGGTAGCGCTATTGGAGGGCGGTGGCTTCGGGGGAGGGAAATACAAAATCAATCTTCTCCTCAATATTTTTTATATAGTGGATCAGAATATGAAATTTAGAATTGTATCTTTAGGGTGGTTTATGAAACATCATTGATACCTATTAAAACTGTATAAATATATGAAAAAGTCTATTTCAATAATATTAATAATTATATCATTTCTTACGCAGCCTTCATTTTCTCAATGGCAAATCACGAATGGACCTTCTCCGGGTAGTGTGGGTTCAATTGCAGTTAGCGGAAATCATATTTATTCAGCGGGAGGAACAACACTATCGTTGTCAACAAATAATGGCGATAGTTGGACAATAGTTGCCAGTGGTCTTGGTTCAATTTATACTGTTGCAACTAAAGGAACAGACGTTTTTATGGGTGTTGGAAATTCGGTTTATCAATCGTCAAACAGTGGAGGGAATTGGACAAATACAAGTAGCGGCTTGCCATCATATTTTATTAATTCATTAACAGTATATAATAATATTTATACAGCAACATTTGGCGTTTATGTATCATCTAACAACGGATTGCTTTGGTCAAAGCTTAATCAATCATGGAATGCATTTGTTAATGATATAGCTGTAAACAACAGTACTATTATAGCTGCAACGATGAATAACGGGATATATATTTCAGAAGATAATGGAGTTAATTGGAACCAAATCAATACCGGAATACCTTCACAAGTTAATGCAGTTGCAATAGTCGGAACAAATTATTTGGCTGGAACAAATTCCGGAATTTATATATCTTCTAATTCGGGGTTAAATTGGAATTTAACCAATGTTACGGCTGCGATCAGTTGTTTTTTAACTATTGGAAATAATGTTTTAGCTGGTAGCGGAGATGGTGGTGGCGTTTTTCATTCGATGAATTTCGGATTGAACTGGAACTCAATCAATACCGGACTTACCAGTTTGAATGTTAGTTCTTTAGCAACAGATAATAATTATTTATTTGCCGGTACAAGTAATAAAGTTTGGAAAAGACCCCTTTCAGAGTTTCTGCCATTTAGTGTTTCTACTTCTTCAAACCCTATTATTGGAGGAACGACAACAGGCGATGGTAATTATTTACCAAATAGTTCAGTTACGGTAACCGCAATTCCGAATTCAAGCTATACCTTTTCAAACTGGACGGAAAATGGTACAATTGTTAGCTCTAATAGTAACTATGTATTCAATATTTCTGACGACAGAAATTTAATTGCTAATTTTTCTGTTATTATTGGAAATTATACTGTAACGACTTCCGCATATCCATTGACCGGAGGAACAACAAATGGAGATGGTAGTTACTCCCCAAATTCTTCTGTTACAGTAGACGCTATGTCAAATCCTGGTTTTAAATTTTCAAATTGGAATGAAAATGGAATTGTTGTAAGTAATGACAGCAGCTATGCTTTTACAATTACTGAAGACAGAAATTTAATTGCCGAGTTTTCTATTTCAACTTCAATTCGCGTTTATGAAAATCATCCCTTATTAAAAATTTATCCTAATCCGAGTATCGGAAATCTTTTTATTTCAGCAGACAAAGATTACAACTTGGATGTTTATAATTCGAAAGGCAAAAAGATATTTTCCTCTTACATTAATGAGGGTAAAACAGAATTGAGTTTAAATGAAAAAGGTGACATGCTATTTATTTTTGAACGTAATGGTCAAGAAAGAATAATTTTAAAACAAATAATTTCAGAGTAATTCTTTGCACCTAATTATATAAATTAAAAGACGCATACTTATATCTTAAAATCCCCATCTTATAAAAGCATCTCGCTTGCATAAACTTTAAAACCTCCTGCCCCACTTCAGCGTTCCCACTTTCCCCTCACCCTAACAAACTCACCCCTGTTTTCTTCTTATGCCTATTGGTTTCTTTGATTGGCAGCCTGTCTGCCTTTGGCAGGCCAGTCTGTCTCCGGCATGCGTAGCGCGAATGGGGTTCATTATCGGGCGAGAGAAATGACAGGCGTAACTACCTATTAAAAATTGATTACCCCCTCAATTTACACTGACAATAAATGAGTATCGAACCGAAGGGATGAACAATAAGCTGGATGAACGATAACCCCGACCTCTATGCGGCTTTTTTGAAATCAAGAATGCTGAACTGATGTCCTTTATTCCTTTCCTCTTTTACGGTTTTCAAAAGCGATTTCGCTACTTCACCTGCAATAACGTAATCGCCACAGGTATCGCATACTTTTGCCGGTACATACCGGAAAGCAATCAGCACATTATCCTTATCGAAAGTAACGGTAGTAGTGCCGTTTTTAAGAATACCTGTTTTGCAAGTCGTGCAATAACTCATTTTTTACGTCTGGTTTTAAAATCTTTTTCGAAAATTAGCAAACTCGGTTCATAAACGGTAATCACCCGGCATATTTTATCAGGAAGAGGCGCAAAGCATATATGCAGAGGTTTTTCATTGACAAAATAAAGGCATAAATAACTTTTGCATGGTTTATCATCAGGACATTTAGTAACAACAATAGCATCAGCCCTCGATGACATGCCTGGTGTATTCAAAAGATTTGAAACCAAAATTTTTTGAACGCTTCATCCGCTAAAAATATGATTTTATTCATACCCCCATCTGGTGCGAGCGTCCGCTCGAACCAACCTATTTAAGCGTCCGCTTTCTCTTTCCACATCAGCCTCGTCCCCACCCGTAGTCAACAACCATACTCATTTTTCATGACACTACGGAAACTTCTTATAAATTTCCTTTCTGTCAGCTATGATAATAAATCGCAAAGTAGTATCTTCTTCCAGTTCAATGCCTATCCTGTAATCGCCAATCCTGATGCGGTAAAATTTTTTATGCCCTTCCATTTTTTTCATATTGGAAATGGCGCGAATTGAGTTCGCCTTTTCAACTTCAAGAATATACCATCGGTAAACAAGTTTTCGAACTTGAACAGAATAGTACCCGATGGTTTATCCCGATCACAGTTAGTTTTTTTCTTTTTTTTCGGGATAATTTCTTCAACCCGCTTTTTAAGCCACTTTACTTTTACTTTGCGCAGACTTCTGGAAAAAGAGGTATCAAATAAAACCTTCATTTTGAGCGGAGTTGACGCATGATAGCCTCCCTGCTTACATTTTTTCCGGTCTTTACTTTTTTCATCAACTTACCTAAGGAGAGATCTTCAATTTGTTCATCGGAGAGAGCAGTTACATCTTCCCCCAGCTTTTCTGCAAGCTGTCCAAGCAATTTCAGGTTTTGCTTAGACTTGCTTTTTATTACAATTGCATCCATGATTTAATGTTTATGATTACTAAGTTATTTTATTTTTTACGGAATAGAAAGATTTATTGCCCCTCTGTAACCCTTTCTTTGATTGGCAGCCTGTCTGCCTCCCCGCAGGCACAGCGCGATTGGTGTTCTTTACCTTTGAGCGAGAGGAATGACAGGCGTAAACTACATCTTAAAAATTGATTTCCCCCTCAATTTACACTGACGCTCAATGAATACCAAGCCCGAAGGGTTGACATGATTATAAAGACACCCGCGACTTATCCGTCTTTTCTCATCTTCTGTGTTTTGATTAAGTTTGGTTAAAGAAATCTTTTTTATGAAAACCCAACAATTCACAGCCTCCATCCACAAAGAAGGTAAGTTTTATGTTGCCACCTGTATTGAAGTAGGCACAGTCAGTCAGGGTAAGACAATGGAAGAAGCGCTGAATCATCTTAAAGAAGCTACTGAAATATACCTGGAAGAATTCACCGTAAAACGAACCGAGCCTGTTTTTTTAACAACCTTCACCACTCAGGTTTATGCCAAAACTGCCTAAGCTTATTGGAATTTATTTGTGATTTCCTTTTTGTGATTTGTAATTTCAATTCCAGTCAATAGATTGGCTTTTTTCCTAAGGGCAAAAATGTAGCTGCTTAAGAATAGAATTGTAAACATCCAAAGTTTTCAACGCGGTATTTTTTTTTGAAAACAGCAGGGCGTGTTGATAGGCGTTTTCAATGAATTTTGTTTTCAGTTCAGGATGATTCACGCAAGTGAGGATGTGAGCGGCAAGTTGTTCAGTATCGCCCGGAGGGGCAAGCAATCCATGCTCACCGTGTTGAATCAATTCCGGTATTCCACCCACGGAAGTAGCGACTACCGGAACGCGCGCATACATCGCGTCAATCAATGATGTGCCTAAACCTTCGGTTTCAGAAGTGAACAGAAAGAAATCAAACTCACCGATGATTTCGTGCACATCATCCCGGAACCCGAGCAAGAAAACATCCTGTTCAAGTTGCATTTCACGGATGGCATTCTGAATTTCGTTTTTCATCGGACCATCTCCCGCAATCACAAAACGCGCTTTTATTTGCTTTTTCAGAATTGAAGCTGTCCGTAAAAAAGTGAAGTGGTCTTTGTGTGGCGCGAGCGCTGCAATGTTCCCAATCAAAATTTCACCTTCCGCAATTCCAAGTTGCTGCCGGAGTTTTCCTCTCAGCGGATTGATCCGGCTGAAGTCCACTCCGCTATGAACTGCAACTAACTTATGAGCATCTCTGACGCACTTTGACAGGATTGTATTGATGGCGTCAGAAACACAAATGATTTTTTGAATAGCCGGATAATTGTATTTGTATTTAGAAAAAATATTTTGACTTACCGGAAAATCAACTCTCCGGCTCAACACCATCGGGGCTTTAATGCCGCCTGTCCAATGCGCCAGAACACCGGCAGTATGAGCGTGTGAATCATGCAGATGAATCAAATCGGGATTAAAATCGCGGCAGGATTTTTTTAATCCTTTGATGAAAGAAAAACTGACAGCGGATTTTTTTGAATACGCGGAACAGGCTATCTGATTTTTTCTGCAATACTTTTCCATTTCAGAATTCGCGGTGCAGACAATCAATTGCGCCACATTCATTTGTGCAAGCTCATCCATCAGCCAAACGATTTGTTGTTCGCCTCCTCTCCAGGTGGTCGCGGTTGATACATGCAACACTTTCATTGCCGTGATTT
>JBGTCY010000195.1:0-14224 GCA_041748615.1 Chitinophagales bacterium | reverse complement strand
GGATGCGCACGTCTTTTGTCACGCGCCCGATGTCAAAACTGTTGCTTTGGTAAGGCGCGAACACCACCGGTTTCTGAATGCCGCCCACATAGCGCGCAAACTCCGGCACACGGTCGGCTGCATATTGAAACAAGGTCATCACATCCACAAATTCATTGTCGCGGAGCGCTGCACCGCTCATGCCAAGTAGCAAGCTGTAAGTAAGCAAACTCTGCCCGAACTGGCTGGCTTCATAACTCACCATATCAGCCGCGCTGCCCGCGATGACGAACATGCCGGTGCGCTCCTTCATCCGCTCAATGGCGCGAATCTGGCTCGATGACACATTTTTCATGGCGACAATATCATCCACGATTTTTCCGGAAGCGCATGCGTCAATTACAAGGACTTGTTTTTGCGCGGGAATGAGTTTCAGCCAGTCGGTGAGTTCGTTGGTGGAAATGGTGTAGCGGTTGCGAATGGCTTCATCCCGCAGGTCGCCACTTTCCACTTCAGCGGTGAGATAATAAAACATCCCATCCGAACCTCCATAATTCACGCCATGTCCCGAAAGAAAAATGACTACGGCATCCTGCGGTTGCGCTTGTGTCGCGAATTCAGCAAGAACTTTTCGCACGTTATGTTTGCGCGGAAAATATGCCGTGTCGGCAACGGAAGTATTCAGCAGTTTCACAGTTACATTCGCCTGACCTAACAGCGCGTTGCCCGATAATTGCAAGGCATTGGCAAAGTCAGCGGCATCCTTGTCGGCATATTTGAGGTCGAGCGCGGTGCCGCGATAGTCGGAGGTGCCTACCGCCAGTACGAATAGTCGCGGGTTGCGGATATTCACTTTTACTTTTTCCTGTTTAAACTTAACGGTGTGATAGGGCGAAGAGAGATAGCCTTCTTCATTGAACACTTTCACATTCACTTCATTTTCCTTATCGGGGATAAAAAACTGGGCGTATGATTTTAAAGGAATCTCCAACTCAACCACCTCTTTTTTCTTGTCAATTTTTCCTTTACCGGCATCTTCAATCACCTCTTTTCCGTTGACAAATACCTGGATTGCTCCGTAACCACCATTGCGTTTTGCGAGCGTAAGTTGCAACACGGGGTCGGGTGTGGTTTTAATGCTTGCCTCCATATCCGGATACAACGCTAATTGGTTAAACACTTTCACATCGCGTACCGGCTCTTTGTTGTAACCCAAAAGTTTTTGCAGCAATCCCGGTTCGTAGTAGCGCTCTTTTAATTGGTACAGGTCAATGATTTCCATGTTGCTGATAAAGTGCATGTAATCCACAATGCCAGCGTTAGAAGCGTCATAACGTCCGTCAGCGTCAATCACCGCCCAGGTTCCATCCGGAAACGCGTAGAGGCTGGCGATGAGTTTCATTTTATTCAAGTCCCACAATGCAATGGTGCCATCCACACCGCTGCTGGCAAGAATATTTCTTTCCTGATAAAAACTCAGAGAACGAACATCGCCCTTATGCCACACTAACTGTTCTTTTAGAAAGACATTATTCTTGATATCTAAAACATTAATGTATCCTGTGCCATGACCAATAAATACAAAACGGCTGTCAGTTGAAAATGCGAGCGCGGTGACGGATTCATGTCCATGAGCATAAGGAGCATAAACGAGCGGGTCATCTGTCTTGTGCAGTTTGAAGGTGTCCCCAATAGTGACAAATCCAAAATATTTGTTGTCCGGTGAAAAAACAAATTTCTCAACAGGATTCATGCAGTCAAGAGCGACAATGTACTCTTCTTTGCGCGCGTGATAGACATAAAAATACCGTTGGTTATACAGGTAATAATAGAGCGAATCACCCGCGCCAAGTCCGGTATAACTCAGGTTATCCTGCAATCCTGTGGCAGTGGTTTCTTTTGTTTCATTATCATAGAGCAGGATGGTGTCAAGATAAGCTGCGGACAAGAATGTACCGTCATCCATCAGTGCGATGGAATTCACAGAAGTCACCGGTAACTTGATTGAATGTTGGAGTTTTTTGTTTTCTAAATCAAAGACTTTGATGGTCCGGTCAGACGCGGCTGTAGCCATCCAATTTCCGTTCGTGGAAAGTGTAATGTGTTGAATCGTATTTTGATGTTCTTTCGAAATCTCGATTTTGCCGTTTTCCATATACCAGGTGATTAAATCTCCATTGTGGCCGTCAAACACTACGAATTTTCCCTGGGGGTGAAAAAATACATTGTTGCGCGGCTGGAGGTTGCTGATTTCCATGATGACTTTAGCGGATGGATATTCCCAAATCCGCATGTTGCCGTTCGGTTCAAGCGCGGCAAAACGGTCGCCTTTCGGACTCAGGGCAACGATTGTATATTGATATTTATCGGATACAACCGTTCCTGTAATTTTCATTTGTTTTAAATCCACTTTACGCAGGTCGCCTGTCACATCAATGAAGAGTACGGAATTTTCCTTGTTGTTGATGGCAAAGTCAAGAGCTTCCGTTTCAAATAAAGTGTTGCCGTTCAGCGCGTCCAAAATTAAAAGATTTTTTTTGCCGTCAGCATTTGTGTAAAGCCCTGCAAGGTGTTTGCTGTCGGAAGTAAACAGAAGTTTTTTAAGCGGACCGTTCAATTCTTTCACGTAATTCACGTCAGGATAATCATCGGTTTCACCCATATTCACGCTGCTAATCATTGATTGACTTTCGTTTACAATCATACCCATCACCATGTGTGACAGGGCGGGATTGATAGCGACTACAACGTCTTTGATATCAGTCCAGTCTTCGCCAATCGTTTGGTGATGAATAAATTTTCCTTCAGAATCCGGGTCAGGCTCCCAAAAAGATATGGTCCGGTTTTGATGCGCCAGCATCAACAGGTCGCCTTTCTCTGAAAGCACCGCGCTAACCACTCCGCTTTCAAGCCGGTGCAAATCGGAATAACCGGCACCCATCACACTCCAGACATAAAAAGCATAGCCGGTGTTTCGCCCGCTGGAAACCGACAGGATGTAGTTATTATTATCCGGCAAAAAATTCAGGTCATTTACAGCATCGTAAGTGTTAATCGTGCGCAGCAGTTTGCCGGTTTCTACTTCCCAAACCTTCAGTTGCTTGTCCATGCCGCCAGTGGCGAGCAGTTTGCCATCCGCGCTGAATTTTACCGAAGTTGGATTGATGCCATGCCCGGTTTGCACCACAATTTCAGGCGATTGCGCAAAAAGGGAAATTGACAGGAGGCAGAGAAAGCCAATTTTTTTGAACATCATGGGTTTATACGTGATGATGAAATATCTGTTTGCGGAGCGTCAGAAAGTTAGATGAAAGAAAGGGAAATATTCCATACAATATATACGAGCAAGAGAGATAGTGATATTTATTAATATATTTAGCGACATCTTTCGAGTAAATAAATTCTCAAAGCCGGATTGAATGTATTTAAAATTTTTCCGGATTATGATAGATAAATACTTCGGAAGTTTTTTTAGGTCAGGGCTAAAGCCCTTTTGTGACGTGGCATCCATTAACCCCGTCCGCCTTGGCGGACGGGGTTAGAGCAGAATCTAATGTTTATAGGGGCTTTAGCCCTGACCTCGGAGAAAGTAACGAACTAATGATAAATAGGAATTGAGTAAAAATCTGTGAATTTTATTAATCCCTGAAAACTTTACCGTTGTAAATCTCTCCCTGCTCATTGGTAATCCTAACGAAATACAATCCTCTTACCACCGGAAGATTTACCAATTCGATGCAGGATTGCCGCATATTTTTCTCGGTTATTTTTCTGCCGTCCATTGAATAAATTTCAATCAGCGCATTCTGATATGAAATTGACTCAATACAAACATAGAGCTTGTCAAAATAAGGATTCGGAAAAATTTTCACGCGGGGATTTTTTTGTCCGGCAACATTCAGCGCGGAAGTTTCGCAGTAGTTGAAATTAATGTCAGCCGGATGCAGGCATTGTCCGCAGGTATCCGTTACGAAACCTGAATTGGCAACACCGTCACAACCCATGCAAAGCATATTAAAATCCGGGTCATTCGGTTCGAGGCAGAAACCGCAACTGTCCGTAATCGCGGTGCCGTTGCAATCGCCATTGCAGTCGGGCACAGCCGTTCCGAAACATACGCCCGTGCAGTCTTTGTCGCTGTCGGCATCATGTTGTGTGTTTCCTCCGCTGCACACTCCGCAATCGTCAATCAACGCAGTACCGCCACAGTCATTGTTGCAGTCAGCAACCGTTGCGCCAAAACAGACACCCGCACAATCCTTATTGCTGTTGGCAACGTGTCCGCTGTTTCCGCCCGAGCAAATTCCGCAATCATCCACGAGAGCCGTTCCGTTGCAATCGCCATGACAGTCAACCGTTGCAGTACCGCCACATACTCCGTCACAGTCCAACACTTCGCTGCCACCGCACACTCCGTTACAATCTTCGGTCACACCATCACATCCTCCCGCACAATCGAAAGCCGCATTACCGCCACAAACACCCGCGCAATCTACAGTTGTTGTTCCTCCGCACATACCGGCACAATCGGCAACTGCGGAGCCACCGCATACTCCGGCACAGTCAAGCGTGGCGCTTCCTCCGCAAATTCCGTTGCAGTCTTTTCCTGAGTTTGGTGTGATGCCGGTGTTGCCCCCGCTACACGTTCCGCAATCGTCTATGATAGCCGTGCCGTTACATACGCCATTACAGTCGCCATCGCCATTGTAGCTCACTACAGTTTGTGCGGAATTGGCAGTGGGGCAGGCTCCCGTTAATCGCACCCTGTAGTTTCCCGCTTGCGTGGCGGCATAGTCGCGTGAAGTAGCTCCGCTGATGTCGGTATTGTTGCGAAGCCATTGGTAACTGTAGTTGGCAGGCGCGGCAGACGAGCGCAATGTAACCGAGCTGCCCGTGCAGAAAAAAGCGTTGCCGCCAACAACCGTGATTGTTGGAACGGCAGGTTGTCCGGTCGTAATCGTGTGGCTGAGTTCCTTGTAACAACCCTGGTCGCCATATAAGCGCACCGCGTAAGTTCCACAGTTGGGAGCGGTGTAAGAGTTGGATGTTGCACCACTGATGGCAGTGCCATTGCGATACCACTGAAAACTGCGGGCGAGGTAATTTACAGTCATCGTGCTGCCGCTGATGGTGAGCGCCATGTTGGTAGTTTTGTTATAGCCCGTGTAAGCAATCAGGAAATCGCGCAACGTGTTGTCAGCCGTTTCCAGCGAATAGGGGTAGATGGAAGACGGGGTGAACGTGGGTGTGCGGGTGTGCAGCGGCACGGTGTTGATTCGTTGGTTGCCCGATTCGGTGATATAGCCCTCCCAGTTGCTGTCGTATTTCAAAACGGCTGGCTTCACCACATTTTCGAAGCGATTGTTTTCAATCACCATTTTGGCATCCGTGCCGGAGCACAGTCCCATCTCTGAAATATTTTTCAGATAATTATTAAACACATGCGCCCTGCCGAAGCGGATGCGCGGATGACGCTGGGTGGTACCGTCATAATAATTATGGTGTACGGTAACATTTAATTTACCCGCATCCACCGTGTGCGCATCACTGTGACCGATGAGCATCACTTTATGGTGACCTCTGAAGTAACACCATGTAACGGTAATGTTGTCACTTTCGCGGATGATATCAATCAAACCGTCATAATAATCTTCGAATGAGCAGTGGTCAATCCAGATTTTCCTTGAGCCGTTTTGAATACCGATGGCATCACCACTGGCTCCTGTATGGCTGTTACCATCGCTGTCGAAATGCAGGTTGCGGATAATCACGTTTTCCTGATTGTTGATTTTGAAAACATACGGGCGGATACGGATGTAAGTGCCGTCACCATCTACCGTTTTGTTGGATTTAATATTGATGTCGGAATTAAGGGTGATGGTTCCCGTAACGGAAAATTTAATGATGTAAGTGTTGGTGCTTTCGAGCGCAGCGCGCAGGCTGCCGGTTCCGGAGTCGTTGCGATTGGTTACCGTATAAACCGTGCCGCCCGAGCCCCCGGTCGCGTTTCTGCCGAAGCCGATGGGCGTGTTGCAGAATTGGGCGGATATTTCAGGACTTAAAATCAGCAAAACAAGACTGATTAAGACGAAAGTGAAATTTGCTTGTCGGTTCATGATGAATGTGAAATTATGGTAGTGAAAATAATGATTAATTTCATATTATCAGATATTTTCAAAGCATACTATCAGAAGTTTGCCAAAGCCCAATCAGGGGTAATCAGTAAAAATTTCAGAACTGCTTTTTAAAATCCATCAAAAAATAAGTTACCTGTTTCACAATTTTTTTCCAATTCAAGCAATCGTTTTTTAATTTGAATGCCGCCCGCATAACCTGTCAGGCTGCCATCATTGCCAATCACCCGGTGACAGGGAACAACGATTGCCAATGGGTTTTTTCCATTTGCGCTGCCAACCGTCCGCGTCAAAGCCGGGGAGCCTAACCTTTCCGCTAAGGTTTTGTAGGAGATGGTTTTGCCGTATAGAATTTTTAAGAGTTTATTCCAGACTTTTTGCTGAAAGGATGTGCCATGCATTTTCAGCATGAAAGTGAAGGTGGTTCTTTTTTTGGAAAAATATTCATCCAATTCATTGACGCATTGTATCATTTGTTTTGAAGAACCGTTCTACAGAGATTTACTTTCAATTTTTTCATTCGTGAATTTGATTTCAGAAATACCATTTTCGTTTCCTGAAATTTTGATTATTCCAAGCGGGGATTGAAAGTAATATTCGATGAGTTGATTCATTTGTTATTTTAAAATGGAACGCTGATTTTTTTGCCCTATGCCCTTGCCGGTCTAAGTTTCAGCATGTTGCGATTGCCAGACCGGCAAGCGGGATGCCGACACTTTGGTTGCCGGTCTGACAATCGCCTGTTGGCATCACTTAGACCGGCAACGGCTGAATAATTATCCATCAGCGTTTAATCCGCCAGCACTTCCTGAACTTTAACCAGCACCTCATCCACTAACCGCTGCACATCACCAGATGAGCCGGTTACATCAAACTCACCCAGCATTTTACGGTCGCGTTGGTCGTCTAATTCAAAAATTTTTGCTTTGAGGGAAACCTGTCCACCGGCAACGGAATACAAGCCGTTCACATAGCGGGCGTTTGGGAATTGCTTGGTGTCTATAAAAATCAAAGGCGCTTCTTTGCCTTTCGCGGAAATGTTGCGCAGGCGGTCATCCAATGCTTCGGACAAGCCGAGCGCGTCATCCATGCTTTCGGTGTCTAAGAAGCTGCTGCGCAAAAACAACGGCTTGATTTTTCCCAACGGAATTTTCACCTGCGTGTTCACCTTGCCGATGTCGAAGCTGCCCAACCCGTCCGGTGCGGCAACCACCGGTTTTTGCACTCCGCCAATATTCCGGGCGAACTCCGGCACCTTGTCTGCGGCAAACTGGAACAACGTGAGCACATCCACAAATTCTTTGTCGCGCAGGGCGGCACCGCTCATGCCGAGCAGCAGGCTGTAGGTGAGCAAACTTTGTCCGAACTGACTGGCTTCATAGCTCACCATGTCAGCCGCGCTGCCCGCGATGATGAACATACCAGTGCGGTCTTTCAGCCGTTCGAGCGCGCGGATTTGACTGGACGAAACATTTTTTGTGCCGAGCAAATCTTCCACGAGTTTGCCGGAGGCGCACGCATCCAGAATCATCACCTGCTTTTGCGCGGGAATGAGTTTCAGCCACTCGGTGAATTCTCCGGTCGAAATCGCGTAGTTGTTGCGGATGGCGTCATCCGACAAATCACCGCTGGCGATGTCTTTCGTGAGATAATAAAACATGCCGTCCTGCCCGCCATGATTCACGCCATGTCCCGAAAGATACACCACTACTACATCGTTTGGTGTCGCCTGTATCGCGAATTCTTCAAATGATTTTTTGATGTTTTGTTTTGTCGGTAAATTTTCAGCCATACCCGTGTGCAGCAGTTTCACTTTCACATTATTTATACCAAGCAACTGCTCACCGCTTGCAGTCATTGCTTGTGCAATATCCTGCGCGTCTTTGTCTGCAAATTTCAAATCCAACTGCTCACCGCGATAGTCCGAAGTGCCGATGACGATGGCAAACAGTTTTGGATTTTTTGAAATGCTGACAACAACTTTTTCCGGCTTGTAGAAATAATCCATTTCGTGCAGCTTGCTTGTTAATGAACCGTTTTTATTCGTTGCCCTGATGCCGAGCGAATTTTCCGTGTTGGGAGAAAAAAATCTTGTGTGAGCGTTGAGGTCAATGGAAGCGGAAAAAATTTCAGTTTGGTTTTTTTCAGGTTGCAGTTGAATGTCGCTCAAAACCTCTTTCCCATTGATAAAAAAACTTACTCTTCCGATGCCGCCCGGTCTTTCTTTAAATGTTGCAAGCAGTTTGTCGCCCTCTGTTCGTAGCTCGATTTGCGGAAAAAGCTGCAACTCGCCCAGCGCATCCACATCGCGGACAGGCTCGTCATGCCAGCCCAATAATTTTTGCAACAGTCCGGGTTCATAATAGCGTTCTTTCAACTGATTGAGTTCAATCGTTTCCAACCCCACCACGTAGTGCAGCCAGCGCATCGCGTCCGGGGATGCATCAAACAATCCATTTTTTTTGATGACCGCCCAATTGTTTTCTTTCAGTAAATAAACAGCGCCCGTCTCCGTGCTTGTTTTTGTATCCCAAATTCTCACTGCGCCATCCATGCCGGTGCTGACAAGAAAATTTCCATCGGGGCTGTAAGTAAGCGAGAGTACTTCGCCTTCATGTCCTTTCAGTTCCGTTCTTCTTTTTGATTGCAGATTCCAGAGACGGATGATGTGGTCGGTGTTGCCTGCCGCGAGTGTTTTTCCATCGGGAGAAAAAGCGAGACAATTCACACCCCGCTGAAAATTGTAAGCATTATCCAACGGAGGATTTTGATATTGCGCATGTAATTCATTCGTGTTTAAATCCCACACGTTAACGATTCCGGGTTCGTTGACGTCCAACTTGCCGCCATTGGCGACATACCTCCCGTCAGCGCTGAACGCGAGTGGTGCCTGATCGTTACCCCGTGCGGCAAAACTTGCTTTCATTACTCCGGTGGATACCTCCCAGATTTTCAGGCTTCTGTCCAACGGTCCGCCAAGGCTCGCCAATGTTTTCCCATCGGGACTAAACAGAATATTGGAGATGTTTTTATGACCTTTCAGTTGATTTGTTTTTTTCCAGGATGAAATTTCATAAAGCTCTAGATCCTTTGAGGCGAGCGCGAGATGTTTGCCGTCAGGACTGAATGCCATGCTGAAAATATAGTCAGCGAGGTCGGTAAATTCCTTCACTTTTTTATTCGTTGCTACCTCATAAACCGACACCGACACCTCATTTCTTTCCGCTCTCCATTTTCCATCCGGTGAATATTCAGGCGCGTTTTCTGAAGTTGCAGCGGCTTGACTGAGATTTATCACCATCCCGGTTTTCAAATTCCAGGTGAGTAAT
This sequence comes from Chitinophagales bacterium, assembly GCA_041748615.1. Classification (GTDB taxonomy): domain Bacteria; phylum Bacteroidota; class Bacteroidia; order Chitinophagales; family CAIOSU01; genus JBGTCY01. The sequence goes on along the minus strand of JBGTCY010000195.1, from coordinate 4,782 downwards.
TGTTTGTCTGCAAGCAATTGCAATTGGTGCGGCTCCCGCCATGCAATTTGATGTACAGTCAATGAGTTGCCGGATAATTTTTTTATGAGTTGATTTTTTTCCAGCTCCCAAAAGTGTATTTGATTTTCAACCGCGACCGCAAGTAATTTTCCGTCAGGACTGACCGCTATCGCATTGATCGTTTCACTTTCTTCGATTTTTTGAGTCGCCTTGCCGGTGGCGATGTCGTAAAATGAAATGGTGTGCCCGTTGTAACCTACGGCAACGACATAACGGCTGTCGGGGGTAATGTCAAGTTTGTATTGATGCAAGCCCAGCGTATGGGGAAAATTGCCCAGCTCGAATTTTTTCTCCCCTTTCACAAAATCCCATAAGAACACTTTTCCCTTTTCATCGGAATTGGCAATGCTGGCGCTGGCGAGAAAACGCCCGTCAGCGCTCATCTTCACGGCAACCACATGGTTGTCATGACCTTTCAGAGTTTTTGCCTGAGTGATGTCTTCGCTTTCATCTAAGTTTTGAGAATAGACCAAATTGTCCCAACTCCCGAAATAAATGGTGTGCCCCTCCCGGCTGAAACCGACTGAAGTGAAATCGGTCTTGTGGCGAATGCGTTCGGTTTTTTTGGATTCCATATTCCAAAGAATCAAGCTGAAGTCAGCGCTGGTTGTGGCGAAGTATTTTCCATCGGGGCTGATGGCAATGGAATTGATGTACTGCGCATGTACATCTAATTCTTCCAGCAACTCGCCTGTGGTGTAATCCCAGATGCAAAGCAGGTTGTCATATCCCCCGCTCACGAGCAATCCTTCAGGTCCGCCCACCGCCAGTGCGGAAACGGGCTTGGTGTGAGCGGACAGGGTTTTGATTTCAAGCCCGCTTTGCACATCCCAAAGTTTGATGGTATTATCGCTGCTGCCGGTGAGCAGGTATTTTCCATCGGGAGTGAATGTCATTGATAAAATATCATCCGAATGTCCGTTTTGGAGTACGAGGGTTGGTAATTGAGCGGAAGAAAACCGGCAGATGAACAGGGTGAAAATTGAAAGGAATCCGATAACACGCATGAGGATGAATGGATTTGGCGGTTAAATTAAGCGGTTTGGAGAGAATGTTATTCTCAAAAAACTTCAAAGATTGTAGAAAGGGTTGAATGAGGGGAACGGGTTATCAAAGGAAATTAGGTTTAGTAATTTTCAATTTTTCTTCACAAAATCCACAGCCTCGCGAATGTCGGCTTTGGTTAACGGAGAATAGTTTTCGGTGATTTCTTCGGCTGACATTCCATGTAATGGGCACTAAGGTTATTTAGTGTTTGCGGATGCTGTCGCCATGTTTGCGGTATAAGCAGGGATGGAATACACCTGCATTGCCCTTTTGCTCGCGTCCTGCGTGAATGTTTCCGGTGCTTTTTGTCCCAAACAGATAACAAGTGTTCGACACAAATAAGAACGCCACGAATTCTAACCTGTTTGTTAAATTGGCAGCGAAATACGGATTTACACATAAGTTTAAAAGCGTGAAGCGTGGCAAAGAAAAAAAACATACCCGCCAAAGAAGGTTTCAATGAAATTTTGCTTTACACAACGCCCAACGGAAATGTGAAAGTTGAAATTTATTTGCAGCATGAAACCATCTTGCTTTCGCAGCAAAAAATAGCGGAGTTGTTCGGGGTTCAGCGACCGGCAGTTACCAAGCATCTGAAACATCTTTGAAACAGGCGAATTGAAAGAGGAGGTGGTTAGTTCCATTTTGGAACATACTACTCAGCATGGAGCGATGGCAGAAAAAACTTTATGCCAGGTTTAGACTTCATACCACTCATCCTTGCCTTGCATACTTGTATTTCGTTTCATTGTACTGAGCTTTTTAAATGGGTTTCTTTCTATGAGATATAAGAACATCCCGAAGTGGGCAGGCTAATACACTTCCATCAGTCCGTATTCTTTAGAGTTAATCATCGCCTCAATCTTCTCTTTATACTTAACGAGAATGTCAGCAATAAACCCGGTGCTCTGATTTCCCGTGCGAATTAAAACAACTTTCGGAGGAAAACCATGCACTTGCAGCAGGTGAAAAAAATCTTCGTCATTGGTAACGATAGTGCATTCATTCATTTTAGCCCAGTCCCAGATTTGCTTGTCTTTGGCTGGAATTTTAAGTCCGGTTTTTGAAACATGAATGGAGCCGGGGTAGGATTTATCAATAAGCTTTACTAAGCGCTATGACAGGTTAGCATCAATCAACAATTTCATTTCAGGCGGCAATGATTTTGGTGATGCTTTCACGATGAGCGGCAAAAGCCAATGCCGCCCGGATGTGTTCAGTCTTTAACTCAGGGAAATCGCTCAGAATTTCTTCATAAGTCATTCCGGAAGCCAGCCATTGCAGAATGTCGAGCACGGCTATTCTCGTTCCTTTAATGTAGGGTTTGCCAAAGCGGATGTCAGGCGAGATGCTGATATATTTTTCGTAACCTTTCATGAAAATAAGTTACGCATTTTTAGCATTTATCTTTCATATCAAGGGCTGTTGGATGCATACTTAAATCTACTATATTTAAAGCATCAATTATGCTTTAGCCCCATAGATTTGAAAAGCCTTTTTGTTTTCATTTAACCTTAGTAACCATAGCCATCCCATCTAACCAACCTTATTATCTTTATTTGGGATGATAAGGTCAATAAGGTTAAAAAAGAGCAAAGTTCAGTGTTACTAAGGTCGAAAAAGGAAAGAATAAGGTAAACCGAGAATAGCTGCTCAAATGCAATTGGAACTGCTCGAATGTTTCAGACATATTCACTGACGATAAGCAATTACAGGAAGTGGAGTCGTTGCTCAATTTTTTTCGCCCGAAGTTAAAGAACTTCAATCGCGGGACGCTACCAATCAAAGAAAGACATAGTCGTACAGAGCAAGCGCAATAGCAGTCCACAGGTCCACGGACGAGAGAGAGATTTTAGATATTAGATTTTAGATGACATGACATTAGATAGGGATATGATGAATGGAAAAGGGGTGGAGGAAGATTTTTTGTTTTTATTTTATGAACAAAGATATTCAGACACGTTTCGCTTAAATAATACCTAAATTCAGTACACTCTAGGGGTCATTGTGGATAAATGCGGCATTTAAGTGATATAAATGTGGTGTAAATATTTATGGGATACTTTTCTACTAAATTTTTTTTCTTACATTTGGACGACAAATATTTTTTTTACAAATTCACCAGCTAAAAAATTTGAACGTGGAGAACGAAGACAGAAACCGAAAATCCCCGGCAGTGTATTCAAAAACGATACGCGCGGGCAGAAGAAGGACCTATTTCTTTGATGTGAGAACAACAAGAGGGAATGATTATTACGTGACGATTACCGAAAGTAAGAAGCGTTTCCATGAAGACGGATATGACCGTCACAAAGTGTTCTTGTATAAAGAAGATTTCAATAAGTTCATGGACGCCATGAATGAAGTGATTAATCATGTGAAACAGGACTTGCTGCCTGAATATGATTTTGATGAATTCAGCAGAAATACAGACGAGGGAGGCGACCATTATGATGATTTTAATGATGTCAGAAATTCTTCAGCGCCTTCGGAAAAAAGTGTTCCCACAGAAGAGGTGAAAGAAGAGGTCAGAGAAGCAACGCCTCAGCCGACCACCACGCCTCCTCCGGTGGATGATGATGAATTGAAAATGTAAAACATTTTTCAGGATAAAAAAAACCCGCTTACCGAGCGGGTTTTTTTATGCGCGGTTACTTCAAAACTACCGGAGGATAAGCTACGGCTTCGCAATCATAATCCGTTAAATTCGCGGATTGCAAAGTCATGTTAAAGAAGGAAGCATTGTTATTATTTTTAATGCAAATGGCATGTTCTCCCTGTAGTTTTCCATCAACCGTCAACTCAGGATTCAGCAACCCGTCATGCAGGATGTGGGGCGGGTTGGAGCCGAACGCTTCATACATCATTTTTCCATAGTCTCTTGTAGTGTCGGGCATGACTCCTTCCGCCCGGCTGAAATTGTTGTCATAGACATAAATCGCGGAGGGATACACATTAAATAATGTATCGCGGTTTTGGCGTTGCATGATTTCTTCATCACCGACCAATTTCAGTATAGCTAAACCGAGCGTGTTATTATCTTTGATTTCATTGTTGTAGGCATGAGCGTATTGAGCTGCCATCATCAATAATCCGGTACCGGGAGGAACCATATATACCGCGATGCCTCTCCTTGAAAAATTCGGATGGTTGTTGCCCACAATTTTGTTGTTGTAAATCTTGACGTATTTGCCATTTTTCTTCGGCAAGTCGGGCAGGTCAAAAATCAAGATGCCGGCAGTGTTGTTCACCACCGTGTTTTCATAAACCTCAGCATAGTAAGTGTTTTCAACTTCGATACCCGCCACGTTGCCTTCAATGAAATTTTTTCTGACAATGGCATGTTCAGACTGTCCGACATAAATGCCCGCGTCAGAAGCGCCTTTCGCGATACATTCTTCCATCAGCACATATTTACTTGAAACAGGATAAAGCCCGTAAGCGCCATTGATGCTGTCGGGTCCATTGGTCCATTCCATGCGCACGCGCCTGAGCGTGACGCCTTCGGAATGGGAGATTTTCACGCCATCGCCTTTGGTATCTTCAACGCCAATATCTTCCATCGTAAAATTGTTGGCAGTCACCTTAACGCCTTCAGCGCCTTCCGTCTGGTTTTTAAATGAAAAAATTGTTTTGTCATGACCTTTTCCTTTCAGGGTGATATTGTCAATGCCG
>JBGTCY010000194.1:0-8217 GCA_041748615.1 Chitinophagales bacterium | reverse complement strand
CTGAATTATACCCGGTTTACGCTCCGCGCCACATCATTTCCCCGACTGATTTTAATTGTATGGGTTATTGTGTGCCGGCTTCGATTGGCGTAAAGATGCGCAACCCCGGCAAGCAGGTGGCAGCGATTGTGGGCGATGGCGCGTTTATGATGACTTGCATGGAATTGATTACTGCCGCCACCTACGGTGTCGCCCCGATGGTGTTTGTGTTTCATGATGGCGAACTGGGGCAGATTTCACAGTTTCAGGAGGTGCCGCTGAACCGCAAGACCTGCACCGTCATCGGCAAGCTGAATGTAGAAGGCGTGGCGATTGCCACAGGCGTGCATTTCATTTCGATGAAAAATGATTTTGAAATTGACAAAGTCATTGCCGAAGCGGTGAAAGTTTCAGCGGAAGGAAAACCGGTGCTGGTGGATGTGAACATTGACTACAGCAAAAAAACGATGCTGACAAAAGGCGTGGTGAAAACCAACCTCGGCAGATTTCCCCTTGGCGAGAAAGTACGGTTTATCGCGCGGGCGGTGAAAAGGCATGTGATGGGGTAGGAGTTATCTTAACTCGTTGTTTCTGTCATTCCGGCTTTATGCCGGAATCCCCTGTGAAATCGTACCTAACCCAAGGAGATGCAGTCCCGATAAAAAATCGGGAGGCATGACATTTTCGATGCTCGCAGTTTTTCAAAGAATTTCTATTTCTGGCTTAGGCGCATTTCCAAAATATCTTTCCCATGTTGTCTAAAATCTAACATCTCAAATCTAATATCTGATAGCGATTCACCGGTGATTTTTCGGCACTTCGAAAAAAGTCAGTTTGCCATTGGTTCCGGTAATTTCTTTCCATGATTTAACATTGAAAGTGATGCCCGCCACTCCGGAGGTGGGCAGGTTGTCAATCGTTTTTTCTGAGTAATGATTGACTAATTCCGTGAAGTCGGGATTGTGTCCGAAGACGAAAATGAGAGAATGTTTATCATCCATTTTTCGCACAGCTTTCAAAATGCTTTCGATGCCTTCAAAATAAATTTCTTCGCTGATGCTGATTTTTTGTTCTTCATAGCCCGTTTGTTCCGCGATGATTTTCGCGGTGGCTAACGCCCGCTCTGCCGGACTTGAAATAATTACATCCGGTTGAATGTTTTGCTTTCGCAGGAACTTTCCCATCACTGCCACGTCTTTTTTACCGCGTTTTTTCAATGGACGTTCCGTATCGGAAAGCGCAGGTTCGTCCCAGCTTGACTTGCCATGGCGGATAAGAAAGAATTGTTTCATGCGATTGTATTGAAGGATAATTAAATTTACGATATTTTCGGGTGTAGGATAAATTGCATCACTTTTATGGTGCGCGTAGGTCATCTTGAGCAGAGTCGAAGGGGAGCGATTGCCACCCCACATGGTTCGACCACTCAATATGACAACGCAAATGCAATTTACCCTACACCCAAGTTGTAGCCAATTTTAACAAGGACCAAACAATGCGACAATTAATTAAAATCACTCAAATTTTACTCATATTCGCTGTAATTTCCTGCGACATGAGAAATTGTGAAAGGAACGACTTAATTGGCAATTGGTATTTATTCAATGCAGACATTGGATACTCAGAGTTAACGATAGACACTCATGAGATTTCTATTTTTTCTCATTATATGGGAAATCTTGGCATTCAGTCCTACTCCTACGACAATGATTCCTTACATTATATACATTTGGGTTATTCTGTAGGAGTTAAGATTTTATCAGACACAACAATAGTATTGTCAATTAAAAGTATGAGTGATACGTTATTTGCTTTACCAAAAGATATTTTAACCTATGATAAAACACATTATCAGAATGATAGTCTATTTGCATTATTTTACAGAGAATTTGAATTGAGAGCGAGAAATGCAGGGAATAGAAATGGTTACGGGAATTTTGAAGACTATGATAAATCAATAATTGACCTAATTGAAATAGAAGAAGAAATCTTGATAAATAGAATTAAAAACTAGCTATATCAGGGCCGTTTCAATAATTAACTGTCCTTATCAAAAATACACTCCATGAAATTCACCTTCATCATTAATCTTCTTTTTTCTTTCCTTTTTTTTCAAACAGGTTGCGATGAAAACACCGCTTCCAACACCAACACTCCCGAGCTGGATGATGATTTTAAAAAATACTGGTATGCCGGAAAAGCGGAAATCAGCGGCTATTCATTGTTGCAGGCGCGGTATGGCGAGATTCGGGAAGGAACGGCAGTTTTAGTTTTCGTCACGGAAGATTTTTCGAAATCGAAACAAGTTAAGTTAGATAATCCCACTAAGGAGGGCAGTGACGCAGTAAACATCTTGAAGTTCAATTTCACGAAAGATTTTAACACAGGAATTAATCCTTACTCGATGATGCTTTCGGCATTTACTCCCGTTCATCGCACTGATGAATTACCCACGCTGAAAATCAATGCCTCAGTACAGGAATGGGGCGGACAATCTTTCGTGCAGGCAAATTGGAATGCGGATGGTTACGCGTTGAAGCAATATTCATACTATGAAAAAGAAGGCGACCGTGATTTTCAATTAGGAAAAATCATGCTGGAAGATGAACTGTGGAACCTCATCCGACTCTCACCTGAAAATCTTCCCTCCGGGGAAATGCAGATGCTGCCCTCGCTTTTTTATTTGCGCCTGCTGCACAAGGAAGTGAAACCATATAAAGCGACACTCACTCCGGGAGAATGGGAAGGGATGCGTACATTCAAAGTCAGTTACCCGGAGTTAGACAGAAGCCTGATGTTTATTTATGAGTCTGAGTTTCCTTACAAAATTTTGCTTTGGGAAGAAACGTATCGCGATGGCGAAAAACCCGATTCACCAAAATTGACATCAAGGGGCGCTCATAAAAAAACCATTCAAACAGATTACCGGAACCTCAATCAAAAAATACATGAATCGTGGCGGGATTCGCTGGGGATTTCAATCAAATAATTTAGCGGTAAAATAATGTTGTCAAAAAAACATCCGCAATTTGAAGCCTGTATTTGCAGCTCTTAGACTTTAGATATTAGATGCATTGAGTTTTTTGGAATGCCTAAGTAACATTTTTTAAAAACTACTTCAAAATTATAATAGGGAAAATTTTCATAAATACTACCGCATAGCTATGTATCCTATGTGCCTATGTGGTTAAAGATGTGGTGATTTTGATAACTACTAAGCGTTTCCTTCAGAAGCATCAGCGCACGGTTTTGATGGCGGATGCTGCGGCTTTCCGGGAACATTTTTCCCTTTCAGATATTCCGGCAATTCCATTCCCGCCATGTTGAACAAGTCATTCAGTGGAGGAACGGATTTCATCAGTCCTGAAATAAAATTGGCGGTGTTGGTTCTTCCGTCCCCGTTGTTGTTTCCGTCCCAAACGGTGATTTTGTCAATCTTGATGCCCTTCACAGCTTCCACTTGTGTTTTCACCAATTCAGGCAGCTTGTCGGCAATGAGGAAAAGTACCGCTTTGTTGGGGTCATTGTCTGCCGCTTCTACAATCATGCGGAAACCTTCCGCCTGCTTGGAAAGGATTTCATAAGTACCTTTCGCTTCGGCTTCCATCTTGGCAAAAATTGCGTCCGCTTCACCTTTGGCAAGCCGCCTGATTTTTTCCGCTTCGGCTTCCGCGTCAATTATCATTTTTTGTTTTTCTATTTCAGCCGGTACCACGATGTCCGCGTTTTGCGAGGCGCGTTCTCTTTCCGCTCTCGCTTTTTCAGCCAACTGTTCCGCTAAGTATGATTCTTCCAGCGCTTTGGCATCCTGCACTTTTTCAGCGGCTACCGCGCGTCTTCTTGCCTCCGCTTCCCGTTCGCGCCTGATGGCATCAGAATCGGCTATCGTAATTTTCGCTTCATTTTCCCCTTCCACGGCAATCGCGTTGGCGTCCGCCATTTTCACGCGCCTGTCGCGGTCAGCTTCCGCTTTTCCGATTTGCTCATCACGCTGCGCCCTTGCGATGTTCACCTCTTTATCTTTCATCGCGTTTGCCATCTCCGTGTCGCGGTCGCGCACGGTTTCCGCGATGCGGATGTCGCGGTCGCGTTGTGCTTCCGCTCTGCCGATTTCACCATAGCGCTCTTGTTCGGCAACGCGTTTTATCGCTTCGTTGATGGCTTTTGCCGCGGCATCTTTACCCAACGCTTCAATGTAACCTGACTCATCGCGAATATCCGTCACGTTCACGTTGATGAGTTTCAGTCCGATTTTGCGCAACTCGGCTTCCACGTTACCCGCCACGTTGGCGAGAAACTTGTCGCGGTCGGAGTTGATTTCTTCAATGTCCATCGTGGCAATCACGAGACGCAACTGACCGAATAAAATGTCTTTCGCCAAATCCTGGATTTGCTGCATCTGCAAGCCGAGCAGGCGTTCGGCAGCGTTGTTCATCACACCCGGCTCCGTGGAGATACCCACCGTGAAACGGCTTGGCACATCCACGCGGATGTTTTGCTTACTCAACCCGCTTGTGAGGTTCACTTCAATCGTGATGGGCGTCAGGTCGAGGAACGCGTAATTCTGAAACACGGGCCAAATGAAAGCCGCGCCACCATGAATACAGCGCGCGGAAGAAATTTCACCTTCTTTGTTCAATCCCGTTTTTCCATAAACGACAAGCACCTTGTCGGAAGGACAGCGTTTATAGCGCGCTAAAATAGCGGCTGTGGTCACAAAAATGACAACCGCGAAAACAATAATGATAATCAATATCGGCATAGTTTATAGTTTTTCTACGATTAAAATATGATTGCTTGAAATAGCTTTCACCCGCACCATTTGCCCGGTGGCGAGCCGTTCCCCTTCCGTCATGGCATCCAACTCACGAACACTTCCCTGAAGGGTGATTTGTACTTTGCCCGTGCCGGTTTTTCCCTGTGGAATCGGCAGATAAACCTGGGCTTCTTTATATAGCGCTTTCTGAATATCGGTGTTGCCTGTTTCAATGGTTTTGCTGAGAAAATAAAAAATCAGTATCACAATTCCCACCAGCACAAGCCCGGAAAATGTACTGATGATGACCAAAGTGAATTTGTTTTCGACATGCGGATAAAACGCGATGCCGGTCCAACTGAAGGCTAAAAAAAAGTTGATGAAATTCCTGACGGTAAAAATCTGAAATGGTCCAACATGAAAATGGTCGCTCACATCACCCGGACCGCCCAAATCAACATCGGAATTGATGTCGCCTGAAAAATCCGCCATCATTCCGTCACTGCTCAATCCGAAAAAGGTCATGAACATTTGAATGATGAACACGACACTCACAGGCGCGGCAATGAGCCAGAGGATTTGTTCGAAAAATTCCATTTGATTCCACCATTCATTCATGGCATCAGTTATTTTAGGGCGACAAATTATGTAATTAATTTCTTTTTTCTAAATAATTTCCAAAAGCATGATCAAAAAATAATTAGCCACAATCCGGCTGTGAAAAACTCAGGGTGATTGCAATGTTCCCGCATCTAAATTTGAGAGAACGTAAAACCAAATATTTATGAGTTTCCTCAGCAACTATTCAGAAGGACAAAAAAATTTCGGCTTGCTGCTCATGCGCATCGGCATCGGTATCATGTTTATCCTGCACGGCTATCCCAAATTGATTGGCGGTCCTGAGCGATGGGAAAAATTAGGCAACGCCATGAAGTACATCGGCATTGAGTGGATGCCGGTTTTGTGGGGATTCATGGCGGGATTAACAGAAACGCTCGGAGGCGTTTTATTAATTCTGGGCATCATGTTCAGACCGGTCACTTTCCTGATGATTTTCGTGATGGTGGTGGCAGTTCTGAAACATCTCGGACAGGGTGACGGCATCATGGGCGCTTCACACGCCATCGAACTGGGAATCGTTTTCCTCAGCCTCTTTTTTATCGGACCCGGAAACTACCGGCTCAAAAGATTGACGATTGAATAGCATGCTGTTATTAGATGATAGATATTAGATGATAGATTTTAGATATTAGAAAACATGGATAAGTTTTCCTGGAAATGCGCATATGGGTAAGTTCTAGAAAAATCAAGTGAACAGGTTTTCGCCTTAAACATTCGCTTCTATGTTTTCGCGAGCACCGTGGTCAGTGGGCTATTGACTTTAAACCTTAGACCTAAAACTTTAGACTCGCAATGCGCACAAGCAGGCTTCCGCTCCGGGCATTCGCCTCAATGCTTGCGCGAGTAGAAAAAACTGTCGTCCGTGGACTGTGGACTGTCGTCTAACATCATGGATGCTCACTCAATCTCCCCACCCACAAAATTCTTCGGACCATTCACCGGGTTTAATCTTGCAGCCACATTTCCCGGCAGTTGCACGCTGTAATCCGTCCAGCCGGAATCTGTCAGGTGACGCGTGTCGGGACGATAATAATCCGTAGAAATTAATTGCGCACCGCTTGCCAGCGCCCTGTCCCTTTGAGCAACATCACCGGTGCGCGCTTCATCCGTGTTGGAGTCCGAACGCGTGCGCACGAGATAACCCTGCTGCACCCATGTTTCGATGTTCGAGTTGAACGGATTGTTTTGCATGATGAATGCCGATTCAGGTCTGCCCGTTCCCGATGGAGTGAACATGATTCTCCCTTGCAGGGAGGGATGATTATCAAGATACAAATCGGAAATGCTGCCACCGTTGTTCAGCAGAAAAACAACTTTGCCCCGCACCTTGCCCAATTTGGGCCAACCCACGGTGGTGATAGCTTCATTCAATGTAGCGAATGAGCCGCGCACATCATCGGGTGTCAGCACCTGTTCAAGATTTTCACCAAACACCGATTTTATTTCTTCATCAATCGCGTTCATCGCGTTCGCGTCAAAAGGCAGCGCTTCCGTCCAGCTAAAAAGCGGAACCATCCCCGCGAGCGAAGTTTGCTTGGTTTCAATCAAAATAAAAATCGGCACATGCCGCGGGTGCGCGTCCGACCAGTTTTTCACCGCCTGCAAAGCCTGCTTGAAAGTAATGTAATGCGTCATGTAATCCACATCCGCGATATGGATGACTTTAAACCCCGGCTCATTCAATTCCGCGATGCCCGACTCCACCGGCTCGCCCACCAATTGATTGCCCATGCGATTATAAAACCTGCCGCCAGCCGGATCATAATAAATATCCAACTCAATTTTCCGAATCCCGTAATCGCTGAACTGCTCTTCCAGCGGCAGATGCGTGTAGTCCCATCCATCGGGGTTCAGGCTGGCGGGCAACAATGGTTTCAGATTTTGCACATAATCAAAAATCGGCTGATAGGTTTTCAGCCGGTAACTGTTATGACTGCCAATCACCTGCAACTGATTGATGCGCAGTGAATCCGCGACAACGTCATCATCTGCATCATCAGTTTTTTTCTGAGCGATTTCATCTTTTTCACACGCGGAAAAAAAAGCAATCACGAACATCAAAAGCGCTGCATAGAACAATTTAATTTTCACTGAGTGAAGGTTTACTTACAATGTTAAGGAATTGTTAACCAAATCTTACGAAAAACCCCGAACAGAACAACAAAATGAAAGTTAGAGTGGCGCTTGCTCCGTTCGTATCTGCCTTGCTTTGATTGGTAGCGTTCCGCGATTGTGGTGTCTTACCTTCGGGGAAGGAAGGGAGTTTAATGTTCAATGTTTGTTGTTTAAAGTTTGAGATTGCCGGACTCGTTCCGGCATCCCCTTGGGAATGTACTCGCCTCGCTTTGGTCCACTGCCCACGGTGCTCGCGCAAGCAATGAGGCGATTGCATTGAGCGAGTGTCACTCTGAGTTCATCGTAGCATGGCGAGGCGGGGTTGCCCGCGCCTTCCTTCGACAGACTCAGGATGACAGCTCGTCCCTCGTCCTTCGACACCCGTCCCTTTCCAGTACTCGCGCAATCATTGAGGCGATTGCATGGAGCGGATACCTGCTTGTGCGCATTGCGGGTCTAAAGTTTTAGGTCTAAGGTTTAAAGTCAATAGCTCTTCTACTCGCGCAAGCATTGAGGCGATTGCTTGGAGCGAAAGCCTGCTTGTGTGCTTCGTGAATTGTCCATAGTCCATAGACGATAGTCCATAGTCGATTGTCCATAGTAAATTGACCTATTACTGAATAAGGTTGACCGTTTTTAAGAGTTGGTTATCAATATTATCATAATATTTCTTTTTTGCTACTTTTTTCTTTGTTAGTAACTCTAATTTTTGTGAATTAGCGCCAATCAATTCTTCAAACTTCATT
>JBGTCY010000193.1:0-49836 GCA_041748615.1 Chitinophagales bacterium | reverse complement strand
AAATGAACGAGTCTGTAAATCAAGTCAGGCAATGGTTCTACGCAATAGCCTCCACTGACATTGCTTACAACCTATTTCAACTCTACAAAGAAGATGCTGTATTAATTAGAACTTAGCCTATTACTACTAATATGGAAAATGATAAATTCAGAATCTTTCTCTACACTAACAGGTAATATTAAAAAACCATTAGTCACTGATTGATATCCATATATATTGTCTCCATTATTTATCTCAAATCCATTTTTATCCACTATATTAAAAGAAAATAAATCATTATCAATTCCAACAATTGAAAAAAGCAAGTTTCCATCCATATCTGAAATACACCCTACGGGTTCTCTATTATTAGCATGAGAATAAAATGCAACAGGATTAGCAGTATCTGAGAAGTTAATACCCGCATTATAGCCAAATGTCCAGTTTGCATCCCACCGTTGAGCAATGGCGCTTATGAAAAATAATGTAAAAGCCACTATTGCAAATAATTTTTTCATTTGACGAAAACAATTTTTCCGGTGTGTTTAAACTCATCATCAATCCATATTTTATAAATATAGAGACCTGTGTGAAACTTCGCTTTGTTAAACGCTATGCTATTGCTGCCTTCCGTTAGATTATAGGTAAAAGCCAATCGTCCGTCTATCATGTATATTTCCCCGTGTCTGGCGCTTTTCTTCCTTGAGCTAGCTTGCCTCGCTTTAGCGGGTCCGCTCGTTTGACAGACCATATCATCTTGCCTTTATTCTTAAAATTACCATTATGAGCCGTAAATACAAATTCCGAGTCATTTGCCAATTGTATTTTGTCAGACATTAAACAGTCGTGGGGCGCACAAGCAAGCATCCGCTCCGGGCAATCGCCACAATGCTTGCGCGAGCACCGTGGTCTGTGGACTGTTGACTATAGCAGTTGAGTAACTTTCACTAGGGGATGCCGGAACGAGTCCGGCATGACACTAAACTTTAAACCTTAAACTCCCCTTCCCCGCGCGGAGGTAAGATACCTCAATCGCGCAACGCTACGAATCAAAGAAAGGCACAGTCGTACGAAGCGAGCGCATTCTCATTTGTTTCATCCATCGGAATCAACGCTGGTGCAAAACACTTCTGCCTGACTTGACGCTATTTCCGTAATTTTGCCGGGCATGATTCAACTGGCGGTTTTTGCATCGGGAAGCGGGACGAATGCGGAAGAAATTATCCGTTTTTTCCGCGAACACCGGTTAGTGCAGGTTGGTTTGGTCGTGTGCAATAATCCGGAGGCGGGGGTTGTGGAGGTTGCAAGAAAGTATGAAATTCCGGTAGCGTTGGTTTCAAAAAAAAGTTTTTATGAATCCTCCGCACTGTTGGAGATTTTGCAAAAACACGGAATTGATTTCATCGTGCTGGCTGGTTTTCTGTGGCTGATACCGGGTTATCTGCTCGCTCAATTTCCGGACAAAATCATCAATATCCACCCCGCGCTGCTGCCGAAATTCGGTGGAGCAGGGATGTATGGCAGGAAGGTGCATGAAGCGGTGCTGCAAGCGAAGGAAAATACATCGGGCATTACGATTCATTACGTGAACGAACAATATGACGCGGGAAGAATTATTTTCCAGGCGACTTGCCCGGTGGGTGACAATGACACGCCTGAATCGCTTGCCGCGAAAGTGCGGCAATTGGAACACCGGCATTACCCGCGCATCATCGAACAATTATTCATTAAAGAAACCGTCAACTCATGAACGAAATATTAACAGCTAACACCTCAACACAAAATTTTACGACCTTGAAAAAAATCAAATCCGCGCTTATCTCTGTTTATTATAAGGATAATCTCGCGCCTGTCATCCATGAATTGTCGCGGCTGGGGGTGCAGCTTTACTCAACAGGGGGTACCAAAACTTTTATTGAAAGCGAAGGCGCGACAGTGACCGCGGTGGAAGACCTCACTTCCTATCCCTCGATTCTTGGCGGCAGAGTGAAAACCCTGCACCCGAAAATTTTCGGAGGCATCCTGGCAAGACGCGGCAATGCGGTGGATGTGCAGGAAACAAACGCTTTTGATATTCCTGAAATTGATTTGGTGATTGTGGACTTGTATCCTTTTGAAGAAACAGTGAAAAGCGCATTTGCCGCTGGAAAAAGCAAACAGGAAGCGGAAGGTGAAATCATTGAAAAAATTGACATTGGCGGGGTGTCGCTGATTCGCGCTGCCGCGAAAAATTTCAATGATGTGCTGGTGGTGGCTGCCCGCGAGCAGTATGATGAATTGCTGGCGCTGCTGAAAGAAAAAAACGGCTCCGCTGATGTGCAGGACCGCAAAGCGTTTGCCGCCAAGGCGTTTAATATCACTTCGGATTACGACACGCAAATCTTCAATTATTTCAATGCGGAGTTTCAGCTTCCCGCTTTCAAGGCAAGCTACCGCGCGGGAAAAACATTGCGGTATGGTGAAAACCCGCATCAGCAGTCGACCTATTTCGGTGCGCTGGAAGAGGTGTTCACCCAACTCAGCGGTAAAGAACTTTCATACAATAACCTCGTGGATGTGGATGCCGCTATTCAACTAATAAAAGAATTTGAAGAACCCACTTTTGTGGTCATCAAACATACCAACGCGTGTGGCGTTGCTTCCCGCGCCACAGCGCTAGATGCCTGGAAAGCTGCACTGGCGGGTGACCCGGTTTCCGCTTTCGGAGGCGTGTTGATTACCAATCAGCCGGTGGACAAAGCAGTTGCGGAGGCGGTGCATGAAATCTTTTTTGAAGTGCTGCTCGCTCCTGAGTTCAACGAAGAGGCATTGGCGGTTTTGAAAGCAAAGAAAAACCGCATCCTGCTGCAAACACATAATTTGGATTTTCCGGAACAACAATCTAAAAGCATTCTGAACGGCACGCTTGTTCAAAATTCAGATGCGAAAACCGAAACAGCCGCTGATTTGAAAACCGTCACCGATAAACAACCAACCGAAAAAGAAATCGAAGATTTGTTGTTTGCCAACCGTTTGGTGAAGCATTTAAAATCCAACACGATTGTGTTGGCGAAAGACAAGCAGTTGGTGGGGATGGGCTGCGGGCAAACTTCACGCGTTGACGCGCTGAAACAAGCCATTCTGAAAGCGCAGGCTTTCGGTTTTGATTTGAAAGGCGCTGTGATGGCTTCTGACGCGTTTTTCCCTTTCCCCGACTGCGTGGAGATTGCGGATAAGGCGGGTATCAGCGCGGTGATTCAGCCGGGCGGTTCCGTGCGCGACAACGAGTCCATTGATTATTGCAACCGGAATGGCATGGCGATGGTGGTTACGGGGGTAAGGCATTTTAAGCATTGAAGATTTTAAATTTTAGTTGTTTGAAATATAACTAAAGGAATTTATCCTTCCTACCATTTAGACACTTTAAAAAAACATTGGGGAAAACTAATTAGCAGGGTAATCCGCATTTTTCTTAATATTCGCAACGTTTATAATAACTAAGTTCAGGAAACTACTCGATGAAACTATTCAACTTTTTAAACCAGGAAATCGCGATTGACCTGGGTACCGCAAACACACTGATTATTCATGGCGACAAGGTCGTTGTGGATGAACCCTCCATCGTGGCGAAAGACAAGAAAACCAACAAGGTGATTGCTGTAGGCAACAAGGCGGTGCAGATGCACGAAAAGACCAACCCATCCATCGAAACCATCCGCCCGCTGAAAGACGGAGTAATCGCTGATTTTGATGCCGCGGAAAATATGATTCGCGAGATGATTAAGATGATTTACAAAAAACCACCATTGTTTCCGCCTTCTTACACGATGGTGATTTGCATTCCTTCGGGCATCACGGAAGTTGAAAAACGCGCTGTGAAAGATTCCGCTGAGCACGCGGGCGCGCGGGAAGTGTATCTCATTTATGAACCGATGGCGGCTGCCATCGGTATCGGCATTGATGTGGAAGAGCCGCGCGGCAACATGGTGATTGACATCGGGGGCGGCACGACTGAAATCGCGGTCATCTCATTGTCGGGTATCGTTTGCGACCAATCTATCCGCATCGCGGGGGACGCTTTTACGAACGACATTATTGACTTCATGCGCAGGCAGCACAACATGATGATTGGCGAGCGCACGGCAGAAAGAATCAAAATCAACGTGGGTTCCGCGCTGACGGAACTGGATGACGCCCCTCCGGATTATGCGGTGAACGGCAAGGATTTGATGACCGGTATTCCCAAGCAAATCATGATTTCCTATTCAGAAATCGCGCACGCGATGGATAAGTCCATTTCAAAAATTGAAGAGGCGGTGTTGAGAGGATTGGAAATCACCCCGCCAGAACTGGCAGCCGATATTTACAAAACCGGTGTTTATCTGACCGGTGGGGGCGCATTAATCCGCGGATTGGATAAGCGTCTTTCTCAAAAAACCAAACTGCCCGTTCATGTTGCGGAAGACCCGCTCAGGGCGGTTGTTCGCGGCACCGGAATCGCGCTGAAGAATATCGGCAGGTATTCATTCCTGATGACTTGAAAATAGTTTAAGGGTTAAAGTCTAAAGTTTAATCTGTCATGCTCAACTTTAACTTTAAACTTTAAGATTGAACATTAAACAACCCATCATTGCGGAACCTCATTCTTTTTCTAATCAGGTACAATGCTTTTTTTGTTTTCCTGTTGCTGGAAGGGGTTGCCTTGTTTTTCGTCATCAGGAATCACAATTATCACCGCGCGGGATTTCTTAACTCAGCCGGACTCGTCACTGGAAACATTTATAATACCTATTTCAGTTTCGGAGAATATCTCAACCTGAATACGGTGAATGAGCAACTGATGGAAGAAAACGCCTGGCTACGCGAACGTCAGAATTACATGCTGATTCCCGACAGCCTGAATACAGAGGTGTTAAAAGATTCTTTGAAAATCTTCTATGAATTTATTCCGGTGAAGGTCATTAATTACACAACGGATAAAGTGAGCAACTACATCACATTGAACAAAGGAAAAAATCATGGCATTGACAAAGACATGGGCGTAATCACCGGCAATGGCGTGGTGGGTATCGTCAGCAGGGTGTCGAATAATTTTTCAACGGTGATGTCGGTGTTGCACAAAAACACGCGGGTGAGTATCAAAATAAAAAAGTTCAATTATCCCGGCACCTTACAGTGGAGCGGAGGAAGTCCCGCTCTGGCGGAACTCACCGGCATTCCGCAGCATCTTCCAATTGCCGAAGGAGACACCGTGGTGACCAGCGGATTCTCCGCCATTTTTCCGGAAAATATTCCGGTGGGCGTCATTCAAAAATTCCAATCGCCCCCCGGCAGCAGTTTTTACGAAGTGACCATAAAACTGCTTGCCGATTTTGAAACCCTGCAATATGCTTATGTCATTAATAATACACTACAAGACGAACAACGTGAATTAGAGAAAACGGAATGATTAACCTCGTCACAAACAACCTTCTCCGATTCCTCGGATTACTGCTGGTGCAGACATTGGTGCTGAATAACCTCGGCATCAGTTTTTACATCAATCCATACATCTTCCCTTTCTTCGTCATGGCGCTGCCTTTTCAAACCCCATTATGGCTCACGATTGTCATCGGTTTTTTTGCAGGACTGACTTTAGATGCTTTTAACAATACCATGGGAATGCACGCTGCCGCCTGCGCCTTCATCGCCTTTATGAGACCGGTGACGCTTCGCCTGCTGACACCGCGCAGCAGCTATGAAAATGCTGACCAGCCGCGCATTCACACATTCGGGCTTACCTGGTTCATCGCGTTTACCGGCATGCTTACGCTGCTGCATCATCTGGTTTATTTTTACCTTGAAATATTCAGCTTCGATAATTTTTTTATGACGCTAAGTAAGGTTTTGTTGAGCGCTGTCGTTTCTACCCTGTTGATTTTACTGGCGGTGATGATTTTTTCGCCCGGAAGAAAAAGAACTTAAAACATGGATTTTTTCAAAAGCAGGATGCTCGTCATTCAAGCTATCTTCTTGCTGACGCTGATGATTTTTTTGGGCAAACTGTTTCATCTTCAGATTATTGAAAAGTCTTACAAAGAACTTGCAAGCCAGAATGTGGTGCGCAGGATTCAGTTACATGCCGACAGGGGAATCATTTATGACCGCAATGGAAAATTATTGGTCACCAATGACGCGGTTTACGACCTCTATGTCATTCCGCGCCAGGTCAGTAAGCAATTGGATACACTCAAATTTTGCGAGTTGCTGAATCTTGATGTTGATTTTTTTGAAAAACAACTCATGAAATGTTTTCAGTATTCGCGCTATCGCCCTTCATTGTTTTTGAAACAAATCACTACCGAAGACTTCGCCCGATTTCAGGAATACCTGCACCGCTTCCCCGGTTTCTATTCCGAGTTGCGCACAATCCGCAGGTATCCTTATAAATCCGCCATGCACGTGTTGGGCTATGTGGGCGAAGTGGACCAAAACATGATTGCCAATTCCAAATATTATAAATCCGGTGATTTTATCGGCATCAACGGTCTGGAGAAAATTTATGAAGAGGAGCTTCGGGGAACACGCGGAAGTAAATTTATCATGGTTGATGTGCACAACCGTGATAAAGGTCCTTTCAAAAACGGAGCGTTAGACACCTTCGCCATCAGCGGAAAAGACCTGCGTATTTCCATTGACATCACTTTGCAGATGTATGGCGAATTGCTGATGCAAAATAAAAAAGGAAGCATTGTCGCCATTGAGCCGGCAACGGGCGAAATACTCGCGTTAGTCAGCAGTCCGACTTTTGACCCTAATTTATTGAGCGGAAGAATGCGCGGTGAAAATTTCAAAAAGCTGAGTGAAGACACCCTCAAGCCTTTATACAATCGTCCGATTATGGGTTTCTATCCGCCCGGCAGTACATTTAAGCCGCTGATGGCGCTCATTGGTTTGCAGGAAAAAACTTTAAGTCCGGGAAGTACCTATTCGTGTCGTCCGGGTTATCATGCAGCGGGATTAACTATCGGCTGTCGCCCGCATCCCACCGTAATGAATCTCTCGGAATCGCTCCAGCAATCCTGCAACGCTTATTACTGTCATGTATTCAGGAATATCTTAGACCAGTCAAAATATAAAAACACCCAGGAGAGTTTTGCGGTGTGGACTGAGTATGTCAACAGTTTCGGACTGGGACAAAAAATGGGCATTGATATTCCAAATGAAATGGGCGGATTGGTGCCCAACCCGGATTATTACAACCGGCTTTACAAAAATCAAAGCTGGAAATCACTCACCATTATTTCGCTGGGTATCGGGCAGGGAGAATTGGGAACAACTCCCTTACAAATGGCGAACATGACCACCGCCATTGCCAACCAGGGATTTTATTATACCCCCCATTTAGTGAAAAATATTGAAGACCTGCAATCGGAGAAATTAGAAAAATACAGAACGCCTCACTATACAAAAGTGGAACAGTCAAAATTCCCTCCGGTGGTGGAAGGGATGTTTCAAACGGTAGAAAAAGGAACGGCACGCGCATCAAGAATTCCCGGATTGGAAGCTTGCGGAAAAACCGGCACGGCACAAAACCCGCAGGGAGAAGACAACTCGCTGTATATTTCATTCGCACCGATGAACAATCCGAAAATCGCCATCGCGGTGGTGGTGGAAAACGCGGGAGGCGGCTCAAAGTTTGCCGCGCCAATCGCCAGCCTGATGATTGAAAAATATTTGAATGACACAATTTCCACGCAAAGGCTGGCGCTGGAAAAGAGAATGCTTGAAACTGATTTAATTCACATTGCCGATGAGAAGAAAGAACTTGCTGTCAGACCTTGACTGGTTTTCGATAGCGCTTTATGTCATACTTTTTACGCTCGGATGGTTTTCCATCTACGCGGCTGAGTATGACGGGGTGCGGTCGGGCGTGTTTGATATTTCTTCCAATCATGGCAAGCAAATCATTTGGATATTCGTATCCTTAGGTATCGGGATGACCATCCTGATTATTGACAGTAAATTCTACACCACCTTTTCCTATTTGATATATGCAGCCGTGATGTTGTTATTATTTTCGGTCCTTTTGTTCGGCACTGAAATTAAGGGCAATAAATCGTGGTTGGTGTTGGGACCCATCAGTCTGCAGCCTGCAGAATTCGCCAAGTTTGCCGTTAGTCTTGCCATTGCAAAATATCTCAGTACATTAAATGCCAACCTGCGTTCATGGAATTCACAAATCGTGAGTTTCATCATCATCCTCATCCCGACCGGTTTGATTTTACTGCAAGGTGATTTTGGTTCCGCGATTGTGTTCGGCACTTTTCTGTTGGTGCTCTTCCGCGAAGGACTGAGTCCGCTTTATTTGATAGCGGTTGTGATTATTGTTGCCTTATCCGTGCTGGCGTTAATCTTTGAATTTTATTACTTAATCGGAGCCGTTTTTTTAATCGGTTTGATAGCCAGCTATCTTTTGCGGAAAAACCGGCAGGCGGTTGCTGTATTAGTGATTTTCACCATCTTCTCTTCGGTCTATGTTTATGGAGTTGATTTTGTCTTTGATAATTTATTACAAGAGCGCCACCGCGACCGCATCAACGTGATGATTGGCAAATCCGGCAACGATTGGAATGTGAACCAATCAAAAATCGCCATCGGTTCGGGTGGTCTCGAAGGAAAGGGATTTCTTAATGGCACCCAAACCAAGTTCGATTTTGTTCCGGAGCTTTCCACGGATTTTATTTTTTGCACCGTTGGCGAAGAACATGGATTCATTGGCAGTTTTGTGGTCTTGTCGCTTTTATTCGGGTTGTTGTTTCGCATTGTGCATGTTGCGGAACGACAGCGCTCCAAGTTCAGCCGCATCTATGGCTATGGAGTAGCCTCCATTCTATTCTTTCATATCTCCATCAACATCGGCATGACCATTGGCTTAGCGCCCGTTATCGGCATTCCATTACCCTTCTTCAGCTATGGCGGCTCCTCCATTCTTTCATTCACCATTCTGCTTTTTATTTTATTGAAATTGGACAGCGATAGGTTGTCGGTGTTGAGGTGATTATCAAACAATGAACAAATTTTAAACCTCAACCCTTAAACTATCCTCTCCCCCCAATTCCATAATTTTAGCCTTCACATTTCTCCTATGAAAAAATATCTGATTGCATTTTTGAGCGTGGTGATGGTGGTTTCGGGGCGGGCGCAGGAAACGTATCCGGTGGCGGGGATTTCGGATAAGCGTCCGCAGACGTATGCCGTTACGGGCGCAACGATTTACCGGGATTTTCAAACGGTGATTGAAAAAGGCACACTGGTTTTCAAAGAAGGAAAAATCATCGCGGTGGGTGCGAATGTTACCGTTCCGCCCAATGCGGTGGTGGTGGATGCGAACGGGCTGTTTATTTACCCGTCATTCATTGATATGTACGGGGACTACGGGTTGCCCGCGGTGAAAAAAACCGACCGCTCAAACTGGCGCAACATCAAGCCGGAAAGCTCAAAAAAGGGCGCATACGGCTGGAACGAAGCGATTACGCCCGAAGTGCGGGCGGACAAGTTGTTTGCCGCGGATGAGAAAGCGGCTGCCGAACTGCGTAAACTCGGCTTTGGCGCGGTGCTGACGCATCAGCGTGACGTCATCGCGCGCGGCTCCGGAACGCTCGTCACCCTCGGCAGCAAAAAGGAAAATGAGGAAATCATCAAGGGCATAGCGGCTGCGCACTATTCGTTCGACAAAGGCAGCTCGATGCAGGATTATCCGTCATCGCTCATGGGCGCACTCGCGCTGCTGCGGCAGACGCACTATGACGCGCAATGGTACCGCGCAGCGAAAGACAACACCGAATACAATATTTCATTAGACGCGTGGAACCACCTGCAACCGCTTCCGCAAATCATCGAAGCGCTCGATTGGCTCACGCTGCTGCGCGCGGACAAGTTAGGCGATGCGATGGGCGTGCAGTTCATGATTAAAACTACGGGCGATGAATACAAGCGGCTTGATGAGGTGAAGGCAACGCGCGCGCCATTGCTTGTGCCGGTGAATTTCCCCGAAGCCTATGATGTCGAAAATCCGTTTGACGCCTTACAACTCACGCTTGCGGATATGAAGCACTGGGAACTGGCGCCCACGAATGCCGCGATGCTACACGGGGCGGGCATCGAGTTTGCATTCACGGCTGACGGGATGAAAGACAAAAAATCTTTTTTAATCAACATCCGCAAAGCCATTCAGCACGGGCTGCCCGAAACAGCCGCCTTGAAAGCGCTCACCTACACGCCCGCCAAACTCATCAACGCGCTCGACAAAACCGGCTCGCTCGAAAAAGACCGTCTTGCCAATTTCATCATCACCTCCGGAAAAATTTTCGACAAGGAAACGCGCATCCTCGAAAACTGGGTGCAGGGCAACAAGTTTGTGATTGACAACACGCATTTGGAAAATATTGACGGCATTTACCTGCTCGAATTTTCGGGCAACCAACTCGAACTTACCATCGAAGGCAGTCCGTTCAAAACGAAAGCGAGCGTGATGCTCGACACTGTGAAAACGGACGTGCAATTTTCGCGAAACGCGAACAACGTGACGCTCGCATTCAATTTTTCAAAGGACAAAAAGGTGACGCAGGTGGTGCGGCTCGCGGGCGTGATTGAAAAAGAACATTGGTCGGGCAAAGGACAACTGCACGATGGCGCATGGACGGACTGGACAGCGCGTTATGAAAAGCCGTTGGAAAAAAAGGACGAAAAGAAAGAGGAGAAAAAAGACAGCATTCCTGATGTTGGAAAAATTATTTATCCATTTGTCGCTTACGGCTATGAGGAAGCGCCCCGAGCGGAAACCGTTTTAATCAAAAATGCTACCGTGTGGACGAATGAAAAGGAAGGCATTTTGCAAAATGCGGATGTGCTGCTGAAAAACGGAAAAATTGCGGCTTTCGGGAAAAATCTTTCGGACAAAGTCGCGCAGGTGATTGACGGCACGGGCAAGCATGTAACGTCCGGCATCATTGACGAACATTCGCACATTGCGATTAGCCGGGGCGTGAACGAAGGCTCGCACGCGAGCACCGCGGAGGTGAGCATCGGGGATGTGGTGAATTCCGAAGACATTAATATTTACCGTCAGTTGGCGGGAGGCGTGGTGGCTGCGCAGTTGCTGCACGGCTCCGCGAACCCGATTGGCGGACAGTCAGCGCTCATCAAGTTGCGCTGGGGTTTTCCGCCCGAAAAAATGAAGTTCGAAAATGCGCCTCCGTTCATCAAATTCGCATTAGGCGAAAACGTGAAGCGCTCCAACTGGGAGCAGCCGTTCCTGCGCTATCCGCAGACACGCATGGGCGTGGAGCAGGTTTACGTTGATTTTTTCACGCGCGCGCGGGAGTATGAAAAAAAGCAGAAAGACTATTCCGCGCTTTCCAAAAAAGAAAAAGCGAACACCCCGCCTCCGCGCAGAGATTTGGAAATGGAAACGATTTTACAAATTTTAAATAATGAGCGGTTCATCACTTGTCATTCGTATGTGCAGAGTGAAATCGTGATGCTGATGCGCGTGGCGGAGCAGTTCGGCTTTCGCGTAAATACGTTCACTCACATCCTCGAAGGCTACAAAGTGGCGGATAAGATGAAAGCGCATGGCGTACACGCTTCAAGCTTTGCTGACTGGTGGGCATATAAGTATGAGGTGATTGACGCCATTCCCTACAATGCCGCTTTGCTGACGGAAGCTGGTGTGACTACCGCAATCAATTCCGATGATGCCGAGATGGGGCGCAGGCTCAATCATGAAGCCGCCAAAAGCGTGAAGTACGGAGGCATGAGCGAGGAGGAAGCCTGGAAAATGGTGACGCTTAATCCCGCGATTATGCTGCGGGTGGAGCATCGCACGGGCAGCATCAAAGCGGGCAAGGATGCCGATGTGGTGGTGTGGTCGGACAATCCGCTGTCGGTGTATGCCAAAGCGGAAATGACTTTTGTTGACGGCATTCGCTTTTTTGATTTGGAAAAAGACAAACAACTGCGGCAGTCTATCGCTGACGAGCGCGCTCGTCTCATCCAGAAACTGTTAGCCGCCAAAAAAGCCGGAGAGAAAACACAGAAGGCAGGGAGTGCGGTGGAGAAGATTTGGCATTGTGATGACTGAAGAAGGGGCGAGGGTGTGGAATGCTGATTTTTAAGATGGGTGATGTGAAATCATAATTGACCATCAAAATCATAACTCATCAGCGTTCCTTTAAAATATTTTATGAAGAAGAAAAAATCGAATTGCATCGTTAATAAAAACTCAAAATGGAATTTCAAAAATATATCCTGTCGTTGTTGATGATATTTTGCATCTCAAATTTTTCTCTAAATGCACAATCCCCTTCTCCTCCACAAAAGCAAACGATTGTACTCACCGGAGGCGCCATTCATACCGGCAACGGGCAGGTGATAGAAAACGGGATGTTGCGGTTTGAAAACGGGAAAATTACTTTCGTGGGAACAGCCGGTGAGTTTATCCCGGATGAC
Source organism: Chitinophagales bacterium (assembly GCA_041748615.1). Lineage (GTDB taxonomy): Bacteria > Bacteroidota > Bacteroidia > Chitinophagales > CAIOSU01 > JBGTCY01. Next base: position 37,386 of record JBGTCY010000193.1, on the reverse strand, counting down.
AACACGCAAAAGTTTGATGTCACCGGCAAACACATTTATCCCGGATTGATTGCGGTCAACACCACGCTCGGATTGACAGAAGTTGAATCGGTGAGGGCTACCCGCGATTTCGATGAAGCGGGCGACCTCAATCCAAACGTCCGCGCAATCATCGCTTATAATGCAGACTCGCGCATCATTCCAACTTTGCGTTCCAACGGTATTTTGCTGGCGCAAATCACCCCGCAGGGCGGACGCATTTCCGGTCAATCATCCATCGTGCAGTTGGATGCATGGAATTGGGAAGATGCCGCCTATCAGAAGGATGGCGGAGTGCATCTCAACTGGCCCTCGCGCTTTACAGTGACCGGATGGTGGGCACAGCCGGGCGGCATTAACGCCAATGAAAAATATGATGAACAAGTAACGGCTGTTTACGATTATTTCAGTGAAGCGAAAGCATACTCATTATCTGCTCCCGCAATTGTGAATCAACGTTTTCATGCGCTGAAAGGATTATTTAACGGTTTGAAAAAATTATTCATTCAGGTAAATGAAACAAGAGAAATTTCAGACGCGCTTGAATTCGGTAAAAAATTTGGTTTGAGCATCGTCATCGTTGGCGGCCGGGATGCGGGAATGTTGGCTGACAAACTTAAAGTGCAAAATGTGCCGGTGATGGTGCAGTCGCTCTTTGAATTACCGGCAAGTCAGGACGATGATATTGATGTGTTGTTCAAATTGCCCGCATTACTTAAAAATGCCGGAGTGGAGTTTTGCCTGAGTATCAGAAAAACCTGGGACCAGCGCAATCTGCCTTTTGTTGCTGGCGCGACAGTCGCTCACGGATTAACTAAAGAGGAAGCGCTCGCTGCCATCACTTCTAGCGTTGCAAAAATTTTAGGGATTGACAAAACAACCGGCTCACTCGAAGTTGGCAAAGATGCCAATATCATCGTCTCTTCCGGTGATGTGCTTGATATGCGCACCAGCAAGATTGAACTTGCTTTCATTCAAGGCAGAAAAGTTGATTTGGATGACCCGCACAAACAACTGTACCGGAAATTTAAAGAGAAGTATCAGAACTGATTAGCAGATATTAGACTGTAGATTTTTGATTGAAGTTTTTGGAAACGTCCCTTAGTTTAAATAAATAACATGATTTTAATTGACGATATTATTGTAAGTGATGAAATCATTGAGAATAAATTTGTTTGCAATCTCAATGCCTGCAAAGGCGCTTGTTGCGTTGAGGGAGAAAGTGGAGCACCATTGGAGTTGGAGGAATTGGAAGCGCTTGAAAAAATTTACCTCAAAGTAAAAAAATATCTTTCGCCAGAAGGCATTAAAATACTCGAAGAAAAGGGATTATATGTTCAGGATAAAAAAGGCGCTTACAAAACTCCGTTGATGAAAGGAGGCGCTTGCGCTTATGTACGCTATGAAAATGGAATAGCACAATGCGGCATTCAGCAGGCGCATCGCGAAGGAAAAATTAAATTTCTGAAACCCGTTTCATGCCATCTCTATCCTATCCGTATTACGAAATCAAGATTGGGGAGAGAGCATCTCAATTATGAAGAATGGGAAATATGCGCACCGGCTTGCTCGTTAGGCAAAAATCTGAAAGTGCCGGTTTACAAGTTTGTGAAAGACGCGCTCATCAGAAAATACGGACAGGAGTTTTATGACGCGCTGGAAAAAATTGCGGATGATAAGATTTATAAAAAATAGCGTGTAGCGAATTTTCATTCTATTGCATTGAATGTTTTTCAGGAACATTTTCAAAATAACTTCCTCATTGTATCTAACATCTAAAATCTGCTTCTGCGGGTTTCAAATTGCGGTTGTGCCGAAGCAACTCAGGTTTTGGAATAATGAAATGGTAAAATGTTCGGCATTAACCGAGAGTACGTCTCTTTTCTTCGAAAATCCGACTACTCTCGGTATATTATTTGGACAACTCCACTTAAATACCAAGTGATGAAATTCAGGCTCATCTTTTTATCTTTCATTTTTCTTTCGGCAGTTGCCGGTTTTTGGTCATTCAAAAATTTAGGATTCAGGAATGACTTTAAGATTGGCCATCCTGTTGATAGTTTGAATGGAGTGAAAGTGTATTATAATGGCAGCATCAGCAACGTATCCGGTCGCAACCTCGCCCCTGACGGATATAATCTCGGATTGAAATATCAATGTGTTGAATTTGTAAAAAGATATTATTACGAATATCTGCATCACAAAATGCCGGATTCGTACGGACATGCGGTTGATTTTTTTGACAAACAGATTCAGGATGGCAAAAAGAATTCGAGGCGGAACTTAACGCAGTATTCCAATCCGGGAAAATCAAAACCTGCCGTGAATGATTTAATCGTATTTGCAGGAACTACTTTCAATCCCTACGGGCATGTCGCCATCATTTCAAATGTTACGGATGAAGCCATTGAAATCATCCAGCAAAATCCCGGACCATTGGCAAAATCAAGAGTCACTTATGCGCTCAGTGAAAAAGAAGGAAAGTGGTTTATTGAAAATGATTTAGTGTTGGGATGGTTGAGAAACCAGTGACCGGAATTTTTAGAACGCCCTATTTCCTGAAAAACAAACCCCAATCATCCAGGTAATCTTCATCGTTTAAATTTTCAAAAGTTGCCACCCATTGTTTGAATAGTTGCTTGAATTCTTCCATTTCCTGACGGAGTACCGCGACATAATCCTTATCCGCTTTGGTAAACATTTTCAATCCTGAAGTTTGAGTCATCAGGTTTTCCGCATGATAGCGCACGATGGCGGCATTCTGCATGGATAACAGCCATGAATCCACGGACATCGCCCCCGCGATTTTTGGCAGCAGCAGCATCGCGGATTCTTTGAGCGTTCCGGCAAACATTTCGCGCTCTTCTTTATCTAACGATTCCACAAAAGCGTTCACAGTATCATAAATATCCCGCGCTTTCAAAAAAAGCGGATGATTGCGGGTGCGCTCTTCCCGTTCGCGCATTTCCCGTTCGAGTTTTTCTTTTTCTTCAGGCGAAAGGTCTTCAAAAGAAAAATCATCATCATCGTCATCCCAATTCATGGCGGTGTGTTTTCTATAAAATTAAAGGCTAAGACTCAACCCGACCTGAAAAAATAAAATTGATGGGAGATTGATTAAGTTGGGGATATAAATTTTTGCAGTTTATGAAAACATGTTTAGCCAAATTCTGGTTGCCGTCCCTCGACACTCATCCCTCGTCTCTGATAGAATAAAATGACATGACCTGCAATTACCTAAACACACATTAGCCTGGTCATCAGGGTTACGTTCTTCCTTTTTCCTATCTTGGAAACCTCAATTTTATGGAAACAGGATTAGAAAAATATTTGGAAGAAACGCAACAGGCGGTTGAACAAATCTGAAGCGCGGAAATTTCTTCGGCTGCCGAGTTGGAAAAATTCAGAATTCATTGGCTCGGCTCAAAAGGCAGGCTGAAAGACCTGTTCGCGCTGATGAAAGAAGTACCCGCGGAGGAAAGAAAAAATTTCGGGTTGGTGTTGAACACCGTTAAGCAGGAAGCCGAAAGTAAGTTTGAAATATTACAACGGCAGTTGGAAAACTCTACCGGAAAATCTTCGGAACAAATAGACCTCACGATGCCGGGTGTTCCGCTTGAATTGGGTTCGCGTCATCCGGTTTCTATTGTCCGCAAAAAAATCAATGATATTTTCAGCGCCATCGGCTACACGATTGCCGAAGGCAATGAAATCGAAGATGACCGCCACAATTTCACCGCCTTGAATTTTCCGCCTGACCATCCCGCGCGCGATATGCAGGATACTTTTTTTGTGACGGAAGACAAACAATGGTTATTGCGCACACATACTTCCACGGTGCAGGTGCGCGTCATGGACCATCAGCCACCGCCCATTCGTGTTATTTGTCCGGGCAGAGTCTATCGGAATGAAACCATCTCCGCGCGCTCGCATTGTTTTTTTCACCAGGTTGAAGGACTGTACATTGATAAAAATGTTTCATTTGCCGACCTGAAGCAGACGCTGTTATATTTTGCGCAGGAGTTTTTCGGCAAAGACACGCGCATTCGTTTACGTCCTTCCTACTTTCCATTTACCGAACCATCAGCCGAGTTGGATGTCACCTGTTTTATCTGTGGCGGAAAAGGGTGCCCGGTCTGCAAAGGTTCCGGCTGGGTTGAAATTCTGGGATGCGGCATGGTGGACCCGCAAGTATTGGAAAATTGCGGAATTGACAGTGAAATTTATACCGGCTTTGCATTCGGGATGGGCATTGAACGCATCGCCATGCTGAAATATCAAATTAAAGACATTCGTATTTTGTTTGAAAACGATGTTCGGTTTTTAAGGCAGTTTGAAGGGGCGGGATAAATTCAGATGTCTGACTTTAGATATTAGATTTTAAAGGATGAGATTTTAGATTAAAAGAAGGAGTGATAAGTTCCTGTTTTAAAAATCAATATAATAACACTTCATATTTCCATGTATTCAATTGCTGATATTAAGACGATTGGTGTTGCCGGGGGAGGCGCGATGGGGCTTGCCATTGCGCAAGTGGCGGCACAGTCCGGCTACGCGACATTGTTATATGACATCAGCCGGGAGCAGTTGGATAAAGCGAAAAAAACGATTGAAAAAAACTTAGAGGTCGCGGTGGAGAAAAAGAAATTAGATGCCGGGAAGAAAAATGAAATTCTGCAACGCATCTCTTTCATTGAGGATTTCAACCGGTTGAAAGCGGAAGTTATTATCGAGGCTGCGGTAGAGAAATTAGAGGTAAAACAAGAATTGTTCGGGCATTTAGCTAGGTTGAATGATGAGCATTGCATTTTTGCAACCAACACCTCCTCCATTCCCATCACCCGCATTGCTGCCGGTGTGCCACATCCGGAGAGAGTGGTCGGGATGCACTTTTTTAATCCCGCGCATCTCATGAAGTTGGTGGAAGTGATTTCCGGGGCTTTGACAAACAATCAGGTTGCTCAAACTATATTCCGGCTTGCAGAAAAAATGGGCAAAACTTCCGTGATGGCGAATGATTCACCCGGATTTATCGTCAACCGTGTCGCCCGCCCTTATTATGTGGAGTCGCTGAAAATCCTGGAAGAAAACGCTGCGACTCATGAAGATATTGACGCGCTTGCCGAAGCTTCGGGTTTCAAAATGGGACCATTCCGGCTGATGGATTTGGTAGGCAATGATATTAATTTTGCCGTCACCTCCTCATTGTTCGAATCGTTTCATTCCGCCTCAAAATTTCGACCGAGCCGCATTCAGCAACAAAAAGTGGAGTCAGGTCAGTTGGGCAGAAAAACCGGAAAGGGATTTTATGATTATCAGAAGTGAAATATTTTCTTAGGTGGTCTTCAAAAAAAATCAGACCTGTCTATCAAGCATTGTTAATTTTCATTTAATTGCGAGCACATGAATATTCAAATCAAGAAAAAGGTAATCAAGGAAAAAATTGATGAAATTGATGATGAAAGAGAGTTGAGGGCAATCGCTCAGATTTTGAATTTACATCAGGACGATGATACTGTCTGGCATCAACAGTTACTTCAGGAGCGTTTTGAGGAGTATCAAAAAAATCCTGAAAATGTCATCACCTTGGAAGAATTAAAAAAGAAGTGGAAAGGTGCAAGATAGTGTCGTTTTTACCAATGATGCCCATGCGGATTCAGAGATTGCTTTTATGTGGTATGAAAAAAATAAAGATGGACTGGGATGGGAATTTAGAAATGAAATCTTCAAGACGATTGCAAAAATCAGTGACGTTCGGGTGAACTGGACAAAGTATTTTAATGACATCAGAAAAATCAGGTTATCCCGATTCCCTTACACACTTTACTTTATGCCGAAACAACTCAGGTTTTCGAATTATGAAATGGTAAAACATTCGGCATTAACCGAGAGTACGTCTCTTTTCTTCGAAAATTCGACTACTCTCGGTATATCAAAGATGAAAACCGTAATAAAATTGTAGTCCTTGGAATTTTTCATGATAGAATGAATCCAAATGAAATTCAGAAGCGAATAAATGAATTAAAATAAATACCACCCATTTGTTCTTCAATAATGACATCCCGCAATTTTTTAAAACCCTCACAACGGCAAAATCCGCGAACGCGTTGCGAGTTCTCAGAACTTATTATTGGTCGCGGCTGACGAATAGCCCTCATCATTCCGGATTACCCTTCACGCTTTCCATTGAACCAACCACTTCCTGCAATCTCCGCTGTCCAGAATGCCCGAGCGGGTTGCGCTCTTTCAGCAGACCTACCGGCATGTTGAGCCCAACGCTGTTTGAAAAAATATTGGAAGAAACTCAAGAACACCTGCTCTTTCTGTACTTTTATTTTCAGGGCGAACCTTACCTGCATCCGCAGTTTACCGAACTGGTACATCGCGCTTCGCAAAAAAATATTTACACGGTCACTTCCACGAACGCGCATTATTTGGAGGATGAACAAGCGCGGAAAACTGTCGAGTCGGGATTGTCGCGCTTAATCGTCTCCATTGACGGAACCACCCAGAACAGCTATGCCGCTTACCGGGTAGGCGGCAATCTTCAGAAAGCGCTTGATGGCGCTAAAAATATTTCAAACTGGAAACAAAAACTCAAATCAAAATCACCGCGTGTTATTTTTCAAATGGTAGTGTTTCGTCACAATGAAAGTGAGATTCAGCGCTTCTATCAAATGGCAAAAGAAGCGGGCGCGGAGGAAGCGCAATTAAAAACCGCGCAGATTTATGATTTTGAAAAAGGAAGTTCACTCATTCCGGAAAATGAAAAATATGCCCGCTACGCGCTTCAGGGCAACGGGTTTTACAGCATTAAAAACGCATTGATGAATCATTGCTGGAAAATGTGGCACTCGTGTGTAGTGACCTGGGATGGAAAAGTGGTTCCCTGCTGTTTTGATAAAGACGCCACCCATGTGATGGGAGATTTACAAAAACAATCACTGAAAGAAGTTTGGAACGGAAACCGTTACCGGGAATTTCGCGCGAGCCTGCTCAGGTCAAGAAAAGAAATTGACATCTGTAGTAATTGTTCGGAAGGAACGAAGGTTTGGGTGTGAAAAAAATTCATTGTATTAATACCATAAACTTTCGATAAGCACACAAGCAGGCATCTGCTCCGGGCAATCGCCTCAATGCTTGCACGAATGAAGGGAGTAAACTTATTTTAAGACAAAACACAACTTTCTTCTCCCCATCCCAAACCACCGGTCATGTCAGGGCATAGTGAAAATCTGTTCGGTAAGGCGCTTTTCAAAACCAGATTCTTTTCAAGACATACTCTTTTCTCTCCATATCCCATTCAATGGAGCATGACGAGTAGCGTTTTTTGCCATTGCAAAGGGTGCAGATTTTATATTTTTCAACCGCAGTGGTGACGGTTTTCTTTTCCTTCACGGTTTTATAATTATCATACGTTTGCGTGTACTCAGGTGTGTAAACAGTACCGTTAGGGGATACGCGTTCATTTGCCAGATAGTTTTTGCGGGTGATGGTGGTGGTTCCGTCTTTCACGGTGCGGTCATAGGTGAATGTTTCCGAGCTGTACGTATATCCATCCCGTAGTTTTCCTCTGCCTTCGCAAAGCGGACAGTTGTCCTGATACTTGTAAATAGTAGCTGTGTAGTCATATTGCGGAGTGATTTCCACATCAAAGTACAGTTTGTAATCGCCCGAAATGCTGTTATAGGGGTTCAACTCCGCCATGATTTTGTGTTTCATAAGGTCAGTCATCGGAGCAAATACGGTGTCGAATTGCAAGGGAATTTCATCGGTAAATACCCAGTCTATGCTATAATCTTCCAATAGTTGTTTTGTGATTTTTATCGTGTCGCCATCAGGGTCAATATCCAATTTGCCAATTACCAGCGCTGTGGCTGTGGCAGGCAAAATAATTTTTCCGGAGGCATCCTTGATGCCAATCTCTTCGCCTTTTGCAAACAACTTCAACCCCTTTAGCCAAACTCTTTTTTCGGCAGCTGCTTTTTCCTGCGCTATTTTTTGATTCCGTTCGCGCCCCTTGCTTTCACAATAAGCTGTTTCCAATTCAACGGGCAGTCTTTCAATGCTGAAATCGGTCACCACAAAACAATCACAACCGTCATCGGGCAGTTCGCAATAGTAGAAATGAGTGTTGCTATAAATGCCATTCGAATGAAAACTTGTGATATATTCTATTTTAGTATAGCGGGGCGGTATTTCCCTGCTTTTATCAAAATAAAGCCCTTCAAGCAATTGCCCGGTCTTCGCATCCTTTAGGTAGGTGCTTGAAAAAGGAGCCCATCTCCTGGCTAAATCAGTATAGTTTCCCGGTGGAATGAGTTCTGTTCCGTTTTTGTCCACCAATGCCAACATTCCGTTTTTGTACACTTTCAACTGCTCCAAATCATTCTTGTAATCCAATACCGCATGGATAGAATCAAATTGGGCGGGAATGACGGATTGCTGATATTTCCATCCGCACAATCCGTTTTCCCAAAAAGGAGTGATAGTGCTGAAGGAAGCGAATTCAAAATAAGTCATAACATGCGCGCTGTCTTTCTCTGGCACGTTGCGGAGAAGAAGGGTTACTGTATAATCGTGGTATAAATCTATTTTGCCACCCGACCATGCAAAGTAGCCATACAGTATTCCAAACTTTGAGGGATAACTCCGGTATGCAATCTTTTCGTAAACAGGCTGCACCCTCCATTCGCTTCCGCTTTTTAAACCCCACTTCCCCTTTTTTTCGACAATATCATATAGCTGTTTTTGCGCGAGCGTATTGTGAAAAAATCCGCAGAGCATAAAGAGCAGAATGACGCACACAGGAAGAGTAGAGAAGATTCTTTTTTTCATTTCCAGTTTTTTATTTGGATACAAAAAGATGCTGCGCAGCAGCGCAGGGAATCAACAGGAAAACTAACGTAAAAAATCATGATTCGGATTAGGGGGCTTGGCACAACGAGTGTGAATTATAATCTGTAAAAATGGTAAGTACAAGCTATTCATATAGCTGCATATGCTCAAACTTTGCATTATGCGAGCTACTTTAATCGCACTACGCTACAAATCAAAGCAAGGCACAGACGTGCAACGCAAGCGCAAAAAGTTTATCATCCACAGACGAATGTCCATCGCTTTCCCGTTTTTCATTTATAAAAAATCAAAAGCCAACATCTTTCAGGAAAGTTTAAATTCGTGCTATGGTACTCTCACGCATTTTCAGGCAGGTGAATCCTCGAAAATTTGATTATCAGCCGCGCTACTTTGACAAGGAGAAGGCGGAAATTGAGGAGCGGTTCAAGATGGTGCATACGCGCTCGCAAGACACTACGCCCATGACGAAGGAGCGGCTGGCAAAGCTGTCGAAAGAATTTGAAGCCATCCGGCAGGAGTCTTACATCTACAGGCGCAAGCAGGCATCGCAGTCGCGCTTCCGTTTCGTCATCATACTCTTTTTGTTAGCTTATCTTTGTTACTGGATTTTGACACGGTTTTAAGCAGCCGCCATTCCGCGCATCGCCACGAACATTAAACTTTATTCTCCGAGTGCCCGATATTATTCAATTATTGCCCGATTCTTTAGCTAACCAGATTGCCGCAATACTTGACCAGTTTAACTCTCCTGTGCTTTATCATAGATTTTTTAAACCTGAAAGAATTCGCTCTTTCTATCCTTTTGAATTTGGTAGTAGAAATAAACGGCTTGCGTTTGCGCCTACAAATCCCTTTTCATCTCATAATGAAAAAGTCGGATTTTTAAGTAGATTGGCGGTGTTTTATCTACATATAAAAGTATGACTGATAATGGATCAATATTTGAATCCGACAGGAAAGGTTATAATTACATTCGAAAAAAATATATTGAAGATAGAAGGAAATTTAAAAATTATATTGAGACCCTTTTAACAATCAGTCATGTTTAATGAGTTTATAATTTTTGATAAATACAAAATTCTAAAAGATGTCTTATTTGATAAAATAACAGAGCTTATTTCTAAAAATGAATCCGAAAAAAGACGTGAACTTAAAATTTTAAGCTGTTATTTCAGCGAGGAAAAAATTCTTGATGAGTTTAAAAAATTTGGCAGACAATATGGAATAAAAATAGAATTAATACTTACCAGACATGTTTTTAACCAGTACGAAGAGTCTTTAAAAAAAGAAAAAGATGAATTATTTCAAGCGTATCCTATCAATCAAGAAAAATATTTTCATGGAAAGGCTTTGGCATACTTTCACGGAGACTATAAGCTAATTAAAACAGGTCAAAAGGTAAAATCAGCAAGAATTAAAAAAAATACGGGATTACTGCTGGTAACCTCAGCAAATTTTTCAAAGCAAGGATTTCTTGGTGATAATGTTGAAACTGGGGTTTTGCTTAATGATTTAAGCGTTCTTAGAACCTTTATTGTAGAATTTGAAAATTTAAAAGGCATTGAATCAAGTAAACATGAAAAAATAAAATACACTACTGATTTAGATGTTTTTATGAATGGATTTATGTTGTTTAAAGACAAAGACGACTCTTTTACTTTGGATTCAATCAGTTCACTCAAACTAAAGATCAAGAAAAACATAAATAGAAACAGGGTTGCAAGTAAACTTGGCGGCAAAATCGATAGCGGGAATTTAGTGATACATATGGATGAAGCCGGTTATTTAAATATTAAAGAATTAACAAAATTTTTTAGTATGCCCAGCAAACTATTTAAGAAATATAGTTTCTATACACCTTTTGGTTATTGGATTAATAAAGATATTTACAACCATATTGAATTCTCTAACAAAGAGGTTTATGATATTTTTTTAACTTTGGTAAGAGAAAATTTAACTTCAGAAACTATTGATAGAATATCCAATGATATCAAAAAAAGAATTATTGAAAATAAACAATTATTAAATATTTTAGAGGACAATAACCATGTCGATTTAGTGAATGAATTAGAAAAGTGGAGGTATAATCTTATTGAAAAAATTCAAGACGATGAAATAATTAAAAAAATATTTTGGGGTTTTGACACTATTGAATTCCCCCTTGATCCGGATTCACCTTCGGCAGCTAAGTTTATTAAAAATACACTGAGTCTGAATTTTAAAACTGAAAGAAAAACTAAAAAATTTTTATTCCTCAAGCCTTTCAAAGATTTTTTAGAGAAAAAGAATGAACGTGAAAAAAATTCAGAAACCCTTATTCAATTCATCGAAAAAGAAGGATTAAAAATTAGGATTATGTCATTGATGACAAAAATAAAATTACAAAAGCAGGATGATTTCATATTCATTAAGAAAAGATTATGAAAATGAGACAATGGAGGAGGAGTCTTACATCTACAGGCGCAAGCAGGCATCGCAGTCGCGCTTCCGTTTCGTCATCATACTATTTTTGTTAGCTTATCTTTGTTACTGGATTTTGACACGGTTTTAAGCAGCCGCCATTCCGCGCATCGCCACGAACATTAAACTTTATTCTCCGAGTGCCCGATATTATTCAATTATTGCCCGATTCTTTAGCAAACCAGATTGCCGCTGGCGAGGTGATTCAGCGTCCGGCATCTGCCGTGAAGGAGTTGCTCGAAAACGCGATTGACGCGGGCGGCACTGCCGTCAGCCTGATTGTGCGTGATGCGGGCAAGACGCTGATTCGCGTGGTGGACAACGGGTGCGGCATGTCGGAAACGGATGCGCGCCTCTGTTTTGAAAGACACGCCACTTCCAAAATCCGTTCGATTGACGACCTGTTTGCCATCCGCACGATGGGATTTCGCGGAGAGGCGCTGGCGTCTATTGCAGCGGTGGCGCAGGTGGAAATGAAAACGCGCAAGCCGGAAGACGAAGTGGGAACACTGCTGGCGATTGAAGGCTCGGAAGTGAAATTGCAGGAGCCTTGCCAGACAGCAGCAGGAACGAGCATCAGCGTTAAAAATCTTTTTTACAATGTGCCCGCGAGGCGCAATTTTTTACGCGCCAACCCTGTGGAGATGCGCCATATCATTGAAGAGTTTCAGCGGGTGGCATTGGCGTATCCGGGCATTCATTTCACGGTGTTTCATAATGACATTGAAATTTTTCATCTCAAATCGGGTAACCTGCGTCAGCGGATTACCGCCATTTTCGGCAGCAATCACAACGAGCGGTTGGTGCCGGTGAACGAACTGTCGGGCGCGGTGAAGATTCACGGGTTCATCGGCAAGCCGGATTTTGCCCGCAAGACGCGGGGCGAGCAGTATTTTTTTGTGAACGGAAGGTTTATCAAAAACAATTACCTGAACCACGCGGTGTTTGTGAATTATGAATCGCTGATTCCCGATGGCAGCTACCCGTTTTTTGTGTTGTTCATAGAAATTGACCCCGCGTCCGTGGACATCAATGTGCATCCCACGAAACAGGAAATCAAATTTGAAGACGACCGGCTGGCGTATGGATTTGTAAGGGCATCGGTGCGCCAGGGATTGTCTAAATACAGCGTGACGCCCACGCTCGATTTTAACCAGGAGCAGAGCCTCTTGCGCATTCAGGCGGAAGATGAGCGCGCGCGCGGTGTCGCAGTCCAGCGCGACACGGTTGGCAATATGCCCAACACACCGGTGAAGCGCGAGCCGTCCGGCAATGGCGAGTGGGAACAGCTCTATGCCGTAGCGAAAGGCGACCGCGAAGTAATTATGCACAGCCGCTTGTCACTGCCGGAAACGGAAGAAGAAGAAATTGCAGACAAGCCTCAGTCACAACCCACGCAGGTGCATCACCGTTATATTCTCTCCCAAATCAAATCGGGATTTATCGTGATTGACCAGCAGGCGGCACATGAACGCATTTTGTATGAGCGCTACCTGGGCGCGCTGAACCGCCACGCGCCCGGCAGTCAGCGGCAGTTGTTTCCAAAAACAATCAACTTTTCACCGGATGACGCTTTGCTGCTGCGCGAAATTCTGGAGCAGGTGAATATCCTGGGTTTTGAAGTGCAGGAGTTCGGCAAAGACAGTTTTGTGGTGCACGGACTTCCTGCCGACATGGAGGATAGCGATGAGCAGGCGATGCTGGAAAAGCTGTTGGAGAATTACAAAAACAATTTGTCTGTTTTGAAGTTGGATAAGCGGGATGTGCTGGCGCGTTCATTGGCACAGCAGGCTTCCATCAAGGCGGGCAAGCCGCTGACGGTGCGGGAGATGCAGGCATTGATAGATGAGTTGTTCGCCTGCGAACAGCCCTACATCGCGCCCAACAAACGAAGCACTTTTGTTACATTTGATTTCGATGAATTGGAGAGGCGGTTTTCACCGAAGGCAGGGAAGGGTTGAGAATGATGTTTTGAATTTTTTAAAAAAAGTACATGAATCAGTTTCGTTCATACGGTTTTAATGTGTTGCCGCATGTGGTGAAAAACCTGTTAATCATCAACGGGTTGATGTTTTTGGCAACGATTTACTACGGAGATTTCCTAATCAAAACATTAGGATTGTTTTACATTGAGTCTGACTTCTTCAGACCTTATCAATTCATCTCCCACATGTTCATGCATGGGGGGCTGTTACATATCTTTTCAAATATGTTCGCCTTATGGATGTTTGGCAGCACGCTTGAAAATTTGTGGGGACCCAAGCGGTTTTTATTTTTTTATTTTTTCTGCGGATTAGGAGCGGCATTGATACATTCCGGGGTGACTTATGTTGAAATCAATTACCTGTCAGACCCGCAGCAGGCCGCGATGCTGTGGAATATTCCGACCGTTGGCGCATCTGGCGCGGTGTTCGGGGTGTTGCTGGCATTCGGCATGACCTTTCCCAACACGCAATTGCTGTTAATCTTTCCGCCTATTCCGATTAAGGCAAAATATTTTGTTTTTTTCTACGCGGTATTTGAATTATACGCGGGCATTCAAAGCCTGCAAGGTCCTTCAGGCATCGCCCACTTCGCGCACATTGGTGGGATGATTTTCGCATTTATCCTGCTGCAATACTGGAAAAGGGACAGGAAGAATTTTTATTGAGATTGGAGCGGAGTTATTGCAACAGGTGCACGATACTCTGTTTCTTTGTCCTGGCTATAATGTCGGTATCCTCCCGGAAATGTTTTATTTAGGGGATGCTCCGATACTCGGAACATGACACACCTTTAGTCTCAGGAAAAATTATTTTAAAAATCAGGCAGCCCCCTGAACAGTTGGATTTTCCTGAGAGGGTTCAGCATCCGCTGATTTTTCTTCTTTCGCTTTTTCTTCGAGCATTTTATCATATGCATCATCCTCCTTATCTTCCTCTTTGAAGTAGCTGCGCTGGAAGATGATAATCATGAACACGCCAACGGTGATGGCGGCATCAGCGATATTAAAGACAGGTCGGAAAAAAATCATATGCTCGCCACCCCAAATCGGAAACCAGTCGGGCAGAAAACCTTCAAACACCGGGAAATACAGCATATCCACAACTTTGCCGTGAAACCAGCTTGCATACCCGCCACCTTCAGGAAGAAAGGTGGCTAATTTGCTGTAGCTGTCGGTGAACACCACGCCATAAAAAACGCTGTCAATGATATTGCCGAGCGCACCGGCTAAAATGAGGGAGATGCTGACGATGAGTCCGCGGGGAGTGCGTTTGTTGAGCAGCGTGTAAAGATAGACACCGATAAAAGTTACCGCTATAATCCGGAAAAGGGTCAGCGTGATTTTGCCGTATTCGCCTCCCAGCGTCATGCCGAAAGCCATGCCTTCGTTTTCTGTGAAATGAATGCGAAACCATTGCCCGAAAACCAGAAATTCCTGTCCGATGTACATGTTGAGCTTAATCCAAATTTTTAGGATTTGGTCAGCCAACAGCACCAACACGATGATTGCTGTGGGAAGTAGCGCTTTATTCAAATGAAGGTTTATTTTGATGCGTTTTGCGCATTCTTGGCTTCGATGCTCAATGTTGCATGAGGAACGGCTCTCAGTCGGTCTTTATTGATGAGTTTGCCGGTCACCCTGCACACGCCATAAGTTTTATTGGCAATACGGATGAGCGCTTTTTCAAGATGGTCAATATAAGTGATTTGACGGGATGCCATCTGGCTGAGATATTCCTTTTCGGATGTACCCGTACCATCTTCCAATCCTGAGAATTTGTTATCTGAATCATCTCCACCCAACTCGGCTGTGCGGTTGATTTGTTCATGGACATATTTCAACTCTTTCTTGGCGCTTTCTAACTTTTCAATAATGAGCGCTTTAAACTCCAGAAGTTCCTTGTCGCTATAACGTGTCTTTTCCAATGCGGTTCTTTTTTGTTTTGGTTGTGATTGAGTAATAGTTTTATTAACGCTCACCGGTGTTTTTATTGCCGGCTTGCCAGTTTGCTTTTTCGTTTCTTTTTTTACAATAACAGGTTTTTTCGCTGCCGGTTTTTTCACAACGGGCTTTTTCTTCACCGGAGTTGCTGTCACTTTCTTTTTCGCTGCCGGTTTTTTAACCGTTGGTTTTTTCGCGGCAGTAATTTTCTTTGCCGGACTTTTCGGTTTCACTGTTTTTTTCACCGGTTTTTTGGCGACAACTTTTTTCTGTTTCGCCTTTGCTTTTGCGGGAGCAGGTTTCTTCGCGGCAGTTACTTTCTTTTTAACAGGAGTTTTTTTCACTGTTTTTTTGGAAGCAGCGGGTTTGGTTGCCTTTGCCTTTTTTGGTGCCGCTTTCTTTTTTTTCACTGCCATGTTTCAGCTTTTTTGAATATTGATTTTCATTGGAATTTCATTCACCTCGATGGAGTTTCCGTCAGCGATATGGTCCACTACCGTAAGCTCCTCCGCCAAAATTTCTGCGCAAATATAATCCTTAAAATTTATCAAAGCCGGATTAATGGATTCGTGTTTTTCAATCACCACTTTGATGCGGTCGGTGACGTTGAAGTCCATCTCTTTTCGCAGATTTTGAATGCGGTTAACCAACTCGCGGGCATTGCCTTCGTTTTGAAGTTCCTCTGAGATGGAGATGTCCAAAGCCACTGTTAACTCGCCTTTATTGGCAACCTGCCATCCGGGAATATCTTCCGAAATGATTTCAACTTCTTCCGAAAGAATCGCTATTTTTTCCCCGTCAATTTCCAATTCATAAGCACCCTTCCGCTCTAATTGCTGAATCTGTTCCTGCGTAAAACCGGCAATGATTTTAGCGGCATCTTTCATTCGCGCACCGAGCTTAGCGCCTAATTTTTTAAAATCAGGCTTTGCCTTTTTCTTAATCACACCGGCAGTGTCATAGATGTATTCTAATTCCTTGACGTTCACCTCTGACAGTATCAGTTTCTTCACCCGCGCCACATTTTTTTCAAACGCTTCGTCTAAGATGGGCAGCATCACTTTATTCAGCGGCTGACGCACTTTAATGTTCACTTTCTTACGTATGGACAACACTAACGAAGAGATGCGTTGAGCATAATCCATTTGTTTTTCCAACTCAAGGTCAATCACCTTTTCGTCAGGTTTCTTCATATCGGTTAAATGGATAGAGCCGCTGTTTTGAACTGCGGCTTCCGTCAGATTTTTGAACAGCCAATCAGCAAAGAACGGAGCAAGCGGGCTTGCTAATTGTGCCGTTATGGTGAGACATTCAAAGAGCGTTTCATAAGCCGCCTGTTTGTCTTCATTCATTTCACTTTTCCAAAACCGCCTGCGCGAAAGGCGCACATACCAATTCGACAAATGGTCGTTGACAAACTCTTCAATCGCGCGGGCTGCGGGTGTGGGGTCATAATCATCTAACCGCTCCTGAACCAACTTCATCAGGCTGTGCAGTTTGCTGATAATCCAGCGGTCTAATTCACTGCGCTTTGAGAGCGGAATGTGCTTTTGTTCGTCCGGTTGAAAGTTGTCAATATTCGCATACAAGGCAAAGAAAGCATAGGTGTTGTAAAGCGTTCCGAAGAATTTACGTTGTGTTTCGGTGATGCCTTCGGGGTCGAACTTGAGGTTATCCCACGGGTCGCTGTTGCTGAGCATGTACCAGCGCACGGCATCCGCGCCATATTTTTCAATCGCCTGAAACGGGTCCACCGTGTTACCGAGGCGCTTCGACATTTTGTTACCGTTTTTGTCTAACAGCAATCCGTGTGACAAGACGTTTTTGAAAGCGATACCTTGATTACCTAATTTACTATTGATGTCTTTCACGGTATCGCTGCACTCGCTCAATAATACAGCAATAGCATGAAGGGTAAAAAACCATCCACGTGTTTGGTCAACACCCTCTGAAATAAAATCTGCAGGATAATTTTTCTCCAATAAAGAATTACTTTCAAATGGGAAATGCCACTGCGCATAAGGCATAGCGCCACTGTCGAACCAAACATCAATTAAGTCAGGTTCACGGAACATTTTTTTTCCTGAAGGGGATACTAATGTGATTTCATCAACATAAGGTTTGTGCAAATCCATTGCCGACTGCCAACTGCTGACTGCTTCTTTGGACATGAACCCGGCTTGCACGGATTTTTCAATTTCATTATTTAATTCTTCGACAGAACCGATGCAGATTTCTTCTACGCTTTCGTCACTGCCTGTATTTAAGCCCCCTTCGGGGGTTTGGGGGCTTCTTGTTCTCCAAATCGGCAATGGCGTTCCCCAATATCTTGAGCGTGACAGGTTCCAATCCACGAGGTTTTCGAGCCAGTTGCCGAACCTGCCGCTGCCGGTGAATGGCGGCTTCCAGTTAATGGTTTTGTTCAGCTCCACCAACTTGTCTTTCACGGCTGTGGTTTTGATGAACCAACTGTCCAACGGGTAATAAATCACGGGCTTGTCGGTTCGCCAGCAGTGCGGGTAGTTGTGTTCGTATTTCTCGACTTTGAAGGCGCGGTTTTCTTTTTTCAGTTTCACGGCTATCTGCACATCCACCGGCTCATAGTTGGGAGCGTCATCATAGTTTTTCACAGGAACACCCGCGAAGTCGGTGACCTCTTTTACAAAGCGTCCTTTCCGGTCAACGAGCGTGAGGGCGGCTAACCCGTTTTTGCGCGCCATACGCATGTCGTCCGAACCGAAGCTGGGCGCGATGTGCACGATGCCGGTACCGTCTTCGGTGGAAACGAAATCGCCCATGATGACTTTGAAAGCGTCACCGTCAGTGGGCTGCACATAACGCAATAGTTGTTCGTAGCGGATGCCGTCAAAGTCTTTGCCTTTATACTCAGCTAAAATCTTATAGGGAATTTCTTTGTTGCCCGATTTGTAATCTTCGAATTTCAGATTTTCGTTTTCGGGTTTGAAATATTTATTTAATAAGGCTTTGGCGAGAATTACATTCACCGGCAAAAATGTGTAAGGATTAAATGTGGCTACCAGAATGTAATCTAAGTTTTCACCGACCGCAAGTGCTGTGTTGGATGGGAGTGTCCAGGGGGTGGTGGTCCAGGCGAGGAAGAAAGCCTCACCCCCCGCCCCCCGCTCCAAAAGAGCGGGGGAGTCCGGACTGATGGCATTGAAAATAGCTTTAGATGTCGGGTGTTCTTGATTGGGGAGGATTTTGAATTGGGCGGTGGCGGAGGTGTCTTTCACCATGCGGTAAGCGCCTGCGTAGTTCAATTCGTGGGAGCTAAGACCGGTGCCTGCGGCAGGGGAAAAGGGCTGAATCGTTAGACCTTTATATAAGTAGCCTTTTTTGTAAAGCTCTTTCAGCAGCCACCACAGGGTTTCGATATAATCGTTTTCAAACGTGATGTAGGGATTCTCCAAATCCACCCAATAGCCCATTGTGCGGGTGAGTTCATCCCACGCGTCTTTGTATTTGAGGACTTCGTTGCGACATTCTTTATTATAGTCCGCTACGCTGATTTTAGTGCCGATGTCTTCCTTGGTGATGCCGAGTTTTTTCTCCACAGCTAACTCTACAGGCAACCCATGCGTATCCCAGCCGCCCTTGCGCTCCACTTTGAAGCCGCGCAAAGTTTTGTAGCGGCAAAACAAATCTTTAATCGTGCGCGACATCACATGGTGGATGCCGGGCATGCCGTTGGCGGAAGGCGGACCTTCATAAAAAATAAAAGGCTGTGCGTTATCGCGGTTCGTGACGCTTTGTTCGAATACCTTGTTTTGCTCCCAAAAATCAAGGATTTCCCGGTCAATGGCGGGCAGGTCAAGTTTTTTAAATTCTTTATATAGCATGTTCCAAAGAGGGCGCAAAAGTAAGAAAATGGGGGGAGTGTGTTGGGGGGATGAAAAATGGTGTTTATGAATACTTGAGGGATGTACCCTTTTATTCAAATGGGGACGAGGGGCGGTTGTCGGGGGACGGCAGAAAAACTGCAATTTTTCATATACCTGAAAGTTTTATGCCGAAGGTATTCAGGTTTTCGAATAATTTAACTGCAAACCCTTCGGCATTAACCGAGAGTACGTCTCATCCCTTCGGAAATTCGACTACTCTCGGTATAAAAGTCAGAGGATGAAAAAAATGCAATCACTTGCAACTCATTACTTCTTTTCACCAACTGATTTATCCGATAACCTCCATAATTGTCCGGAACGCGAAAAAGCGGTCTTTGTATTTATCCTGATGCGCCTGTTGAAGCGCTGGGGCAAATTCATCGCGATAAGTTTCATAATCACTAAGGTTGTTGCAGAGGTATTGAATCGCGTAAGTGACGCCTTCGCTTTCATCCAGTTCAAGAATCCGGTTGATGCGGTATTCAGTAAACAAGCCGGTATTCATCACTTCAGGAATGTGCACCTGTTTCATCCAAACCAACCATTCGTCATTGATTGCCGGGTCCACTTTGATTGTTACATTATAAAGAATCATCAGCGGCAAGTTAGGAAAATGAAATTCTAAACTTTCATTGACCAATTGAGATTTATTTTATTTCAGAAAAACGAATACGCTCAAACAACTTCAGGTTTGTCCTGTTTAAATAAAATAGTTTTGTAAAAAATCATCGAATGTCCTCTGAAAAAAAACCGCTGTGTACGATTATCGGGCTGGGTCCCGGAGTCAGTTTTTCGGTCGCAAAAAAATTCGCTCAGGAAGGATTTGAAGTGGCGACTATTTCGCGCGATAAAAACAAACAGGAACAATTCAAAAACAAGATGGCGGAAGCCGGATTTAAAATCCATCCTTTCACTGCGGATGTCGCTGATTTCCAGCAACTCAAACAAGCGCTCCATGAAATAAAAAATCAGTTGGGTGATACGGAAGTGCTGGTTTATAACGTATCGGTTTACCGCGAAGCGACTCCTACTCAATTAGACCCCGAAGTGTTGGTGAATGATTTCAGGGCAAATGTGGCAGGGGCGGTTGTCGCGGTACAGCAGGTAGCGGATGCCATGAAAGCAAATAAACGGGGGACGATTATTATCACCGGTGGCGGTTCCGCGTTGCGTCCGATACCCGTTTTATCATCGCTGGCAATCGGCAAAGCAGGAATCCGCAACTTGAGCTACAGCCTGCATGATGAATTAAAACCCTTCGGCATCCGCGTTGGCACCATCACCATCAACGGGCAGGTGTTGCCGAATACCCGCTTTGCGCCTGACCTGATTTGCGAAACTTTCTGGCAGCTTTATTCTCAAACGGATGGCGGGTTTCAGAAGGAAATTGTGTTTGAGTAGGTAAGTCGAATGCCACAGATTCTCAGATTTA
Organism: Chitinophagales bacterium; assembly: GCA_041748615.1. GTDB lineage: Bacteria > Bacteroidota > Bacteroidia > Chitinophagales > CAIOSU01 > JBGTCY01. Next base: position 16,790 of record JBGTCY010000193.1, on the reverse strand, counting down.
ATGCGCCATTTGTCTTCTTGATTTTTTAGAATTGAGTATTATTTTTTTTTGTGAATTGTTTTTTGGCGCTTAAAAAACCCAATTAGTATGTTTTATGTTGTAAGCGCTCAATCCGCGAAGCGCATTAAGTCTTGTGCCGTGAAACGCCATTCCGGAGTTTGCAGCGTTTCTCCGAATGAAATACTGTACCAGGGACTGAGTTTTTGGTCGTTTGGATTTTCCAAAACATGAATTTCCTGAGCGGGCATGTAGCTTTGAACAAGCAGAAATATTTTTTCTCCGGTTGTTCGATGAACCGCCACATCTGCGACCATCACGGCATGACCGGGAGAACCGCCCTGAATGAAAACATCTCCAATTTTCAAGTCGTCCGCGTTTGTTTTTTTCAAGTCTTTCGAGAGGGATAATGTACCGGCATACATAAAAACAAAATCTATGTATTTTCTGAAATCTTCATAAGTATTGGAAGGTTCCGCCCGCTTCACCCAGCTTGTTTTATTTCCATCCACGGCAACCCTGAATCCTTCCATCCATTTCGTGTAATCCATTCTGAATCCGTTGGTCAGGTTGAAATGAATTTTATCAAACGCTTTTTGCTCAAAAAAATATTCTCCTCTCAGGCGCATGATGGCATCCGCGCATTGCTGTAAATCTTTTTTGCCAATCTCCATCTCAATCACTGCCGCATGAACCTTGTTCCGCTTCACCGAGCCATCATGCAACAAGACTTCAGCGCCATGCGGTTTCAGCGGTAAATTTCGCAAGTACGCTCCAAAAGAATTTTCATCAACAATTACCCGCTCAAATCCATCCGGCAGATTGAATCGCGTTGACAGCGAGTTGCCGTTTTCATTGACGCGTTCATTTTGATTGGATGAAATAAAAGGATTGGTAAAAAATTGATTACCGCTTGAAGTCTGCGCATTTTGGCAGGCGGTGAAAGAAAAAAAGAAAAAGAATACTGAATAAGTTTTTGACAGCATGCATCCCGCGTTTTATTTGATTCAACGCTTCGGGCGAAAAATCATTTTGCGGTTTTCAAATTTCAATCCACTTATTAACCTCTTTTTTGTTATTTTTAGCCTTCTCTGCGATGCGTCATTCTTTAATCACCCTTTTTATTTTATTTTCCGTTGCAGCGGGCGTTTCAGCCCAGCAGCAGGTTTTGTTGCTCACCGAAGATTTTGAGCAGCCTTCCAATACCTTCGCGTTTGACACAGGCGGGATAGGAAATACCAGCGGCAATAATCGCTGGGTAATCAACACGCAATATGACGGTGGTGGTGTGTATCCCAACACCATCAGCCAGGACAGCACCACCACAGGCACCATTACCAACGCGCCTTTCAGCACATATCTGCATATCCATGATGAAAACCGCGCTCCAGCCATCGCCAATGCCAACTATGACGCAACCTCCGCTTCTGACCGCTTCGTTTATACAGACAGAGGATTTTGCACATTGGGCATGCGCGACATCATTCTTGCTTTCTTTTATTTATGCGAAGGTTCGGCAACCGCCTATGGCGAAGTGTATTACAGCATAGACGGTGGACCCTGGGTACAAACGGGTTCGCCCCGCTACAGTAACCAGTTGAAATGGAGATATGTAACTATCAGCGAGCCTGCTTTTGCCAACGTATCAAACCTGCGCTTTGGATTTCGCTGGGTGAACAACGCGGGCGCTCCGCCATCCACCACTTCCTTCGCGATTGATGACATCATTGTGGTGGGCACTTATGACCAGACCTCCGGTCCGCAAATCACCATTCCATCTATTTCTCCGAATCCCGTTTGTCGCCTGAATCCGCTGATTGTGCAATGGCAAATCTCATCCCCGCTTTGTGATGGCACCTATCGCTTTGAGCTTTCCAACAGCAGCGGCAATTTCCCTGCAACTCCTACCAGCCTCGGTGTGTTTGGCATCAATAATCCGCAAACTGCGGGAGCGGTTGCCGTGATTATCCCCGGCTCAACTCCGCCCGGAAGTTGTTACCGTGTCAGGTTAGTCAGAATCTCACCACCTCCCGTAATTGTTGGTGAAGCGAGCGTATGTTTTGCCGTGCAAGCCTGTCCGAACACCATCACCACCCTTGCTCCCATTGTCACCACCGACCCGGACACCGTTTGTTCGCTGAGCGCGATTGATGTGCCGTTTATTTCGAGAGGTGTTTTTAATGCCAACAATATTTATATCGCGCAACTCTCCGACTCATCGGGCAGTTTTAATAATCCTCAGACTTTGGGCACCTTGCCCAGCAGCCAGACGTTCGACCCCGCCATTGGCGCAATGCCGGGCACCGTTTCAGGATTGATTCCGCGCGTTCCTGCCGGATGCAATTATTACATCAGGGTGATTTCAACCAATCCCGCTGTCACGGGTACGCTTTACGGTCCCTTTTGCATTAAACAATGTGATATTACGACCAACGAAACCTTAGACATTCAGATTTGTCTGCGCGGAAATCAAGGTCAAACTGATACCGTGGAAATTGACATTCACGAATGGAACACGGATCCCGCCTACCTGGCGGGAAACAGCTTCACTGTGCAACTGTTAGACATGATGACGCTGGGGGTTGTTAATACTGGCGGGCTGGGTGTAGTGTTTGATACTGCTTCTACCACGTTGCTGCTTGTAGTGCCGCCCTTAAATGATTTAATCGCGTTGGGCATTTTGCCGGGCGCGTATTACATGCGCATCATTGCCGACAACTCAACAACGCCCTGGAACACCAATGGTACAATTATCCGCCTGACCATCGGAGCGCCAGCCGACAATTTATCTATTGTTCCGGAACAAACGGTGTATTGCAACACCGAAATTGCCGCTCTGTTTATTGTTCCATACAATCCTGATTCGGATTATGAATGGCTGAGCACTTCGCTGAATAATGGTGCTCCTTTTTCCTGGCCCTTTCATCCATTGCTGATTGATTTTTCCGGACCGCCTCCCTCCACTCCCGGTCCTTATTCTTTCAGGGTGCGCGAGACCAATTTTGGTTGTGTCGGAAATTATTCACCGTTGGCAACCATCTTCATTATTTCCATTCCCGATGTCAACATCAGCGGACCCACTACCGTTTGCCAGGGCGATACTTTCCTTTACAGCGTGTCCTTCCTGCCGGAAACATATTATGAGTGGACACTATCGTGGGGAACGATTGTGGATACATCCAACAATCAAATCATCGTCACTTTCGATTCAACGGGTACGGTTGAAATCAATTTGTACGCGCTGAATAACTGCGGAGTCAGAACCAGTTCCTACACCGTGGAAGTGGTGGAAGTGATTTCGGTGGACGCGGGCGATGACACTGAAATTTGTCTGGGCGACAACGTGACACTTGAAGCGGCAGGTGCGGGATTTAATTTGGAATTAACCACCACGCTCGCAGGAAACAACAGTGCTCATGGCAACATGTTTAACCTGCGTGCGGAAGCGGATGTCATCATCACCGGTTTTGAAGCGCGGCTCATCACCGGCACCACGGTGGATGCCGCTTTGTATTACCGCCCCGCATCCTACATCGGTTCAGAAACCGACCCGTCAGCCTGGACTTTGCTATCAACAGTAAGCAACATCACAGCCGACCCGACTGGCGCACCGACTTTTTTACCATTCAACATCAACATTCCCATTCAAACGGGCAGGGAATATGGTTTTTACATTACCACCACCAACTCCACGAATCTGCTTCATGCAATCGGAACAACGGTGGGAGCAGATTTTATTTCTGATGGCAACCTGACATTCATTCAAGGTCATGCGCTGAATTATCCGTTCAACAATCCTGTAGCACCGCGCGTATGGGGAGGCAATATTCTTTATTTCACTGAAAGTGGCGTGAATTATTTGTGGAGTACCGGAGAAACAACTGCTGAAATTACCGTACAGCCGGAAGTGACCACCAATTATCTCATTCGTGTTTTTGATGAAAACGGATGCGGCAGTTCTGATGATGTGAACATTATCGTGAATCCTTTGCCTTCTGTCTTTGCGGGCGTGGATGACACTTTGCTTTGCCGCGGGGAATCACTTCAGTTGCTCGCTACAGGCGCTGACAGTTACACCTGGTCTCCGGCTACCGGACTCAGTCAAACGGATATTTCCAACCCCACCACGCTGCCGGCTGAAAATATTGTTTATCTCCTGCAAGGTGTTGACACCGTCACCGGCTGTATCAACTATGACACATTAAGGCTCACCGTTGAAAGTTGTGAACTCATTATCAAAGTGCCGCAAGCTTTCACGCCCAATGGCGATGGCATCAATGACCGCTTCACGGTATTTGGCGATAATATTGATTTTTATGAAATCCGTATTTTCAACCGCTGGGGCGAGCAGGTTTATTATTCCAACAATCCGGATGAAATCAGCCAGGGCGATTTGAACAAAGGCTGGGACGGAACTCACCGCGGCAGTCAACAGGATACGGGCGTTTACACCTACTTCATCAAAGCGGGGAAGGGTAATGAGAAGCCGGCAGAAAGGAAAGGCAATGTAACTTTGATTCGGTAAACCCGAAGGCAATTCTCCGATATGTCATTCAGAAAAAAATCCGTTTTTTTTTACTGTTTTTCTTTTCTCTTTTTTTTACGGCAACTCCTTTTTGCCGGAGATGTCATGCAGGTGCGTCAATATAATTTTTCGGGTTTTCATCCTGACAAAAAAAATATTACAAACACGTTATTGCAAAACACTCCGCTACAGTTTCAGCGTCATCCTGAGTTTGGAATTTTGGCTTATAAAGCGGGTTGTAGCGAGTGCGTGGAATTGTTGGATAAAAGAGAAACGCATTCGCGTTTCTTTATTCATCCCGAAAACAGCAGTCATTTTTATGTACAGCAATCTTATTTCCCGCTGCATTTTCGTGATAATCAAGGATTGCTCAGAACCATTGACCCGCGGCTGAAACCAAATGCGAATCAACCCGGAGTTTTCAGCGCGCCAAACCAGCCTGTTCCAACAAAGTATAACGCCCTGCAACATCAAACCTTCATCCGCTCCGGTGAATTTGAGTTTGGATTTAATCAACAGTTGAAAATGTATTGGTTGGATAATTCCGGAAATCAACTGCACACCGAACAAGTTGATTTTTCTAAAACCACCCTTGGCGAAAGCGGAGTTTATACTACGCATGGATGGAAACACATTGACATCCGGCAGGTTTTTGAACAGGGGGGCGTAAAAACTGATTTCATTGTGCAACAACCATTGAACATTCCGCCAAATGCCGAATGGTTGATTTTTGAAGATGAAATTCAACTGCCCGCTGGTTATCAAATCAAAAAATCTCCTGGCGGCAAATCGCATGTTTCAGGATTCTGGCAGGGCAATTTATTTGTTGGGAAAAATGAAAAAACCTTCATTGATTTTCACACACCGAAATATTATGACGGGTATGGATACGGGATGACCGGCATGTACGGTTTAGTGCATGAAAAAAATAATTACAAAGTGCAATTAGCGGTGCCGGTTTCTTTTTTGAATGATGCTGCTGTCCGTTATCCTCTCTATCTTGACCCGTGGGTTTCGGGGCGTGACAGCATCGGGAATTTTCTGACAGGCACCATTTTTTCAGGCGCTGATTTAGCGTTTACAAATAATGCTTTGGGAAGTTGTGATTACACGATTGTTGTCACCGTACCCGGCAAAAGCCAACTGTTTGACGCGCTTGTTGATTTGGAATACAAAGTTTCAGATTCACTGTGCGTGCCCTCGCCCCCAAGCCCTTCTCCGTTTTGCTTTTTCTTTGATGTTTCCATGGAAGTAGTTGGTCCTTGTACAAGCACCGGGCAGTTGATTTGCAACCCTGCGCAAGCGCCATTTCTGGGCACCTGCACCACCGACCCCAATAAAGTACCGGGCGCGGGAGCGATTCGGTTTGCCAACTTTGCCGCGTGTGTGCCGCCTCAATGTCCGGATTATCAATTACCGTTTACAATTAAAAACCGCACGTTTCAATGCACGGAAGTGTGTGGCTACAACTGCGCTATCGGCAGTTTTTTCGCTGTCACAGTCGAGGGTAGAACGATTGAACTCACGGTGACTGCCGACAAAGATTCCGTGTGCGCGCAGGAGCCGGTTCGGTTGTTTTCGTTTCCGCGCTATGGCGTGCCGCCCTACCGTTATGTCTGGACGCCCAGTGGCGCGACCGATTCTGTCTCCACGGTATTTCCCGATGCCGATTCGCCCACGCCTGTCACCATCACCTATGTGGACACCGCGTTTGATGTGTGCGAAAACTTCGCGGTGGCATCGTTGAATATTGTTGTAAAACCCACTCCCCGCGCGGATGCGGGCGGGGACATTACACAATGTGATGAAACGTCACCGGTCAGCATAGGCGGCAACCCCACCGCTCCGGGGGGAAGTTTTGTTCAATGGAGCGCTGAACCGTCTTCCGCCTTAGCTTTCCTTTCCGCGCCCGGTGCGCCCAATCCAACCGTGACGCTGCCAACCGGAACAACCGGGAGTTTTGACTTCATTGTGCGTGTGGAAAATCAACAGTGTTTTCAGTTCGATACGATGACCTTCAGCGTGAATCCGAATCCTGTTCCGTTTATCAACGCGGATACGCTGCAGGTTTGTGAAGGCGGAACCATCACGCTGAGCGTAACTCCGGCTTTCAGCGAATATCAATGGTCAACCGGCAGTACGGAATCCTCAATTACCGTGACGGAAAGCGGCAATTATGCTGTCACGGTCGCGGATGCGGGAGGCTGTGAAGGCTCGGCAATTTCTCCGCAGATTACCGTTATCGCTCCACTGTCGTTTACGGTTTTTCCAAATGCTTCCATTGAGTTGGGCAACAGCGTGACGCTGGGCGCTGACATCATTCTTGAAGCGCCTCCCGTGGATAGTTTTTTCTGGTCGCCCGGTGTTTTTCTGAGTTGCACAGATTGTCCCAATCCGGTGGCGACACCGATCGAAAACCAGGATTATTTTCTCACCGTCATCTCCACAGATGGCTGTATTTCCACAGACAGCCTGCGCATTCGGATTATCCTGCCGGACGCTTATGCGATTCCAAGCGCCTTCTCTCCCAACTTTGACGGAGTGAACGACCGCTTCTATGTGATTAAAGCCAGCGGAGTCACGGTGAAAGAGTTTAAAGTGTTCAATCGCTGGGGACAAATTGTACATGATGGCGCGTTCCCGTGGGACGGCACATTTAAAGACGAGCCACAGCCGCTGGGCGTTTATACTTACCTGTTTATTCTCCAATTGTTTGAAGGAAAAGAAGTGAAGGAAGCGGGTACGGTGACGTTAGTGAAGTAACATTTGCTGTCGCTCTCGCTCGCCTCTGGCGAGTGTGAGTTATATCCGGCATCCTGCCTATTTGAATAAACTTAACTGAGTGAAGTTGTCAAAAATATCATCCGCAATTTGGAGACTGAATTAGCAGATTTTAGACTTTAGATAATAGAAATTATTTTGAAGCGTGCTAAAATAAAAACCCTTCAGCCAGAGGCTGACGAATAGCGCACACTCGCGAGACGCGAGCGTGAGCAATAAGGCGCTTAATTCATTGCAAATTGTGGTTGTAATTCGATGGGAATGAGTGCTAAATTTTTAACTACAACTGGTCTCCCCGCAATGTTCTGAAGCGCTTGCGGGCTTCCACAACGTAAATGCTGTCATTGTAGTTGAAAATCAAATCGCGGTAAAGTTCCTGTGCTTTCTCTTTGTCATTAAAAACGAACTCGTGAATTTCCGCCAGCTTGAATAACGCGTCATCGGCAAGAATATCTTCCGGAAATTGCTGAACGACTTTTTCGAGAAATCCGACAGCGGTCGGGTAGTCTTGTTTTTTCAGGAAAATTTTCGCTTTCATAAAATAAATATCATCCGTCAGCGAATGGTTGGGATAAATACGGATAACGGAATCCAATGAAGCAAGGGCGGCATCATACTTATGCTGGTAAAACAACAAGTCAGCCTGCGCGAATTTCTGCATGGGCCACAAGGTGGTATCCAAGCCCAGATTATCCATGATGAACACCGACAAATCCATCGCGTCATTGGAGATGAGGCGCGTGGTGGATGATTTCAGAATGTCCAACTGTGCCTGTGCCCACTCGAATTCTCCGCGATAGTAAGAAAGCTTGGCGTTTTTGAAACGCGCCATTTCGCCCAATTGGTCTTCTTTGAAAGCTTTATCCACTTGACCGTACAACAATGCCGCTTCCCAGATTTCTTCTTTCATGATGTAAAAATCACCCAACAGGAGTTTCAACTCCCCCTTCACGCGGGGTTCAATGCCCGGATTTGCAATCAGGTTTTCCAGCAGACTGACCGCCTCATCATAATTATCTAAATAAAAAGCCTGTAGTTCCGCCTTCTCGCGGATGGCGCCTGCCGTATTACTGTTCACACCAAATTCAGCGATAAATTTGTCGAACTCGTTGTCCAACAAATCCAAATCCTCCTGTGTGTAGTTTACGGATTCAATAATTCTCTGTTTGTAAACGCTCAATAATTCTTCTTTTGCTTTTAAATAAAACGTGTTTGTTTTTCCTTTTTCAATCACGTACTGATAAGCGTCAATCGCGGGTTCATACTCTTTTTCATCTTTGGCGGTGCGGGCGATATTGATGAGCCGGTAGCCGTTTTCCTTCAAACGCTTGTCCAACGCTTTTGCCTGGATGATGGCGGCTTTAAAACTTTTTTGCTGCACATGATGCCAGATTAACAACTCGCTGTAGTAAGCGGCTTGCGGATTTTTCTGGATGCGCGACAGCAACTGTGCTTGCAGTTCATCGGCAAACGGTTTCTTCTGCACCGCGTTCTGCAACAGGTTTTTCACCGCCTGGTCATTTGCTGCATTTTGGTCGAGGTAGTTCAGGTAGTTTTCAATTGTTTTTTGAGGATTGTTGAGCCGCTCGTAAACCGAAGCCAATTCCAGCGCAAACGTGCCGGGAAATCCAATCATTTCTCTTCCGCGCTCATAAGCCCTTGCCGCCATCTCCATTTCATTGAAATTAATAAACGCGTTTGCCGCCTGTGAAATCATCACGTTGTCGGGCTTGAGCATTTTGACAGCATTGTTGTATTCCTCCTTTCCTTTGGACAGGTTACCCTGCTGCACCAGCAAGTAGCCGAGATCAATCACGTGTACCGGCTGGGCGGGTTCCTGCTTGATATTCTTGCGAATGATTTTTTCAAGCCGCTCATAATTTTTTGTGAAAAGCAACGCGTTATAGTAATACCGGTAAATAGCGGGAGTCGGGGTTTTATCATATAGTTTTGAAAATAACTCTACTGCTTTGTCATATTCACCGTCACGGTAATATTGAAAAGCGAGATTTTGTTCCGTGTTGTCTTGCGCAAAGACAATGTTTGCAAAATTCAGGGCTAAAAGAATGAATAAAAATTGTTTCATGCTGTTGGATATAACGAAAATGTTTCCGGTTCGTTGCAATCACCGGCAGGGAATTTCAATGTTTTTCAAGAACCGGTGAAGCACAGCAAAGTTACCCTGATTATTTCATTGAGGGTTTTCATGAATTCTTATAGCATCAGTGAAGAATTTCCCTGAAAAAAAACTGAATTGGATTGTCACTTCTTCGTTCCCAGCATGAAATCCGCGGATTTCCGATCGAGGATGATTTTTGAAAAGATAAGGACTAATCCCGCAGCGCTCACCGCGCCCATGAGTGTGGCAATGAATAGAAACATATTCGACTTTTGATTGAGAGTTGCTGAAAAAACGCAGGTTGTTTCCGCATATTGTCCGTGCCTCTCACATTGTTGAAAAACGAATCGGAACCACCATCTGCACCTTCACAGGTATTTCCCTCTGTTTGCCGGGCGTCCATCGCGGCATTTTTTTCACCTGGTTGAGCGCTGCATCGTCTAAAAGTTTATAAGCGCTGCGGGCTAATTCCACATTTGTGATGGTACCGTCTTTGTCAATGACAAAACGGATATAAACGATGCCTTCAATGCCGTTTTCCCTTGCAATCCGGTGATAAGGAGTTTTCGATAAATACCTGCGCAACGCCTCATCACCGCCCGGAAATTCAGGCATAGCTTCCACGACAACAAAAGTCGCATTCGGGTCAAAGGTTTCTTCATCGGGCAGTTTTACTTCATTCCCAAAATAAATTTCATCTTCAGGTTTTACATCATCAACTGTTTCTTTAGTTTCTTCATCCAATTCTTCTTTATCTGTCGGCTTGATGATTTTGTGCTCCGCATTTTTCGGGGGTGTTTTTTTCGGTTCCGGTTTAATTTCTTTTTCCTTTGTATGCGTGATGTGGATTTCTCCTTCAAAAACATCCGGAACGGGTTCGTTACCAAACACTTCTTTCTTTTGATAGTAGGTGGGAATTGAAAACGCGGCAATCATAAAACCGATGGCAAGCGCCATCCCCGTTCTGAAAAACAGCGGGCGGTAGATTTCGGGATTTACTTCAGGATATTTTTTCAGGAATACGGATTTCCCCTCTGCCGTTCCCGCGTATTTTTCAGAAACGGTTTTTGCTTTGTAATCAAAAAAATAACGGAGTGATAAAACGAGAAGGCTGATACATCCGATAAACCCTCCCAGCAGATAAATGAGTGTAAGCATGGCGTGTTGTTTTCTGTACAACGCCATTGGCAGGGAAACGATACACTAAAATTTTCTTATGACATGAATTTGACAGATATGTGTTTTTTAGCCATTGACTGACTTAGGAACACTTTCAAAATAACTTCCACAAAAAATTGAACTGAAAAATGCCAGTAAAAATTACCACATAGGCATATAGGACACATAGCTATGTGTCCTATATGCCTATGTGGTTCATTGGTTGGAATTGTGGAACTTATCTTGACAATTTCCCTTATATGGGCTAATGCCTTTTGGTGACTGGCATTCTATAACCCCACGTTTAAGCGTGGGACTATGTACACATGTAATAACTCCCTTCGTTCATTACGAAGCAAGCCTCGCCCTTCTCCAATGGAGAAGGAGTCCGAACTGTTTTCTTTTCCCAGGAGAAAAAAAGGCTGTTTTTCCCGTTATTTGGTAAACAGTCCGGTCTCCTTCGGAGGGGTGAGGCTGAGAAGGATGCGAGACATATCCATCAGGCTTTTGCAGTCACTTTTTCTTTCATCTTTTTTCCCGCTAAGTAAACACCGGTAAAAATTAAAAACGATGCAAAGACTTTGATTGCCGTTAGTTCGTCTTTCCCAAGCGCGAGCGCGATGGCGGACGCGAGCAGCGGTTGCAGATAAATATAAACTCCCACCAATGACGGATTAGCCTTGATGAGCGCATACACGTTGAGCAAATACGCTAAAAATGTGGGACCAATCACCACATACACCACGCACATCCAGGCAGAAAGCGGCATTTCCTCCCAGCGAATTTCCATGAATTCGCGCCAGCCGACCGGCAACACAAACGGTAGTCCGAATAAGAACACCCATTTGATGACGGTCAGCGGGTGATATTTACTCATGAGCGGTTTCACCAACACTAAGAAAACCGCATAGGAACTCGCGTTAATAAGAATGAAAATATCTCCCAAAAAACTATTGTCATTTACCGTGAAGTGTTTTCCCCAATAGATAATCACAAACGCGCCCAATGCCGCCAGCAAAACACCACTTACTTTTGCCACGGAGAGCCTTTCCACTTTGCTGAAAACCGCTATCAGCAACACGCTCACCGGGGTGGTAATCATCATCAGGGAAGCGTTGATGGGGGTAGTGAGGTCGAGTCCTTTGAAAAACAACAGTTGATTGAGCGCAACGCCAAAAAACGCGCACAACACCAATCTCGGAATATCCTGGCGTTCCACTTTTTCTTTCATGAGCAAGGCATGAACTAAGAAAAACAAAATGGTGGCGCTCACGACACGAATCACGATGAAGCCAAAAGGCTGAATGTAGAGCGGCATCACTTCCTTGGCAATCGTGTAATTCGCTCCGTAAAGCAGGTTCACCGCGAATAAAGCAAGATGCACTTTCAGCATGGCGGGGCAAAGGTAGCAGTTCAGTTATCCCGGATTTTTCCGTGTCTGCATTAACCTTAAATTTACCGCTTCGATTTCATGAAAGTCATTCACACTACGATATTTTTCCTGCTCATTTTATCCGCGCAATCCGCTTATGCCGATGCGTTCGTCAAAGCGCTTTTGTTGGTGAATGAAGGCAGCTATCCTGAAGCCAAAGCTGTGATTGAAAAAGGCTTGAAAAAAGATGCGACCAACGCGCCTCTGCATTTTATTGCCGCCAAATATTTTTCTTCTGAAGACAACAAATCCTTCCATTTAGACAGCGCATATTTTCACGCTTCCAAAGCACATTCACTTTTTCCGGGAACGCTCAAGGAAGGAAAGTTGAAAAAACTTGCGAGGCTGGGCGTTCGAAATTTCACAATTAATCAATTGCTGCAAAACATTTGCACGACAGCCTATCAGAAAGCAGACAGCATCAACACGCTTGAGGCGTGGGAGCATTTCATTCATACTTATTCGAAAGCCCGACAGTTGTCCATTGCCACAGAGCGCAGAAATCATTTGGCATACGAAGACGCAATGGGTTCTTTCACCTACGAGAGTTTTAAAGATTTTATGGAGCGCTATCCGAATGCCGAACAGGTGACGGACGCACATCAATTGTACGAAAGTCTTTTGTATAAAAAAATGACCGAAAGCGGCAGTTGGCAAGCCTATGAAGATTTTCTAAAGAAACACCCAGGCAGTCCGTATTTCAAAGAAGCGAAAGAAAAATATGAACTGTTGCTTTTCCGAGATTTCACCAAAGACCATTCCTTGAAAAGTTATGAAGACTTTATGCTGAAGTATCCCGAAAATCCTTATACAAAACAGGCGCAGGACAGCATCTATGCGATTGTTACCAAAAGCCGCACTGTGTTCGACATTCAAAAATTCATTCGCACCTATCCGAAAAACCGGAACATCATGCTTGCCTGGAAAGAATTGTTCGAGGTCTATAATGTGAAGCGCGACCCGGTGATTCTGGAACAATTTAAAACTTACAATCCCGACTATCCTTATGGGGAACAATTAGAGCGTGAAATCACACTTGCCCGCAGATTAGTTGTTTCATTTGAAAAAAACGGCTTGTATGGATTTCGCGATTCCGCCTCGCGGGAGGTGCTGGTGCCCCCGTTGTTTGACGAAGTGTATCCTTTTTCCGAAGGGCTGGCTGCCGTGGTGGTTGGCAACTGCGAGGACTTGTGCGCATTCGGATACGTGGATAAAGATGGCGAGTTGGTCATCAAACCGCAGTTCAATGAAGGTGAAGATTTTGTGAATGGTTTCGCGATTGTGGGCAAGGGCGATTGTTACAATGATAATTGCAGATACGGTTTCATCAATCGTAAAGGTGAAATTGTGGTTCCGCTGGAATATGACGAGGTGTATGAATTTTCGGAAGGATTGGCTTTGGTCAGAAAGCGCAGGTTAGGCTATGGTTTTGTGGATACGAAAGGCAATGTGCGCGTGCGCCTCAAATATACGGATGGCGGAAATTTTTCGGGTGGGCTGGCTCCGGTGCTGTCCGATTCGCTGTGGGGATATATTGACCAATCCGGAGAATGGAAAATTCCGCCCCGATTTTCTCAAGCCGGTGATTTCAGTGAAGGACTTGCGCCTGTTGCTTTAAGCGATGGGCTGTGGGGATATATCAATGATTCCGGCAATTTTGTGATTGAGCCGCGATTCAGCTTTGCCGCTCCGTTTGAAAAAAACATCGCCAAAGTAATCGTGATGGAAAAAGTGAAGGGCGTGATGATGCAGGTAGAAAAATTGATTGACCGCGAAGGAAAAATTATTCAACAGAACTAACTCCCCTTTCATCTTGTTACGCAACTAAATCGAAGAAATATGAACGCCACTTTAGCCATCGAGATTTATACCGAATACACGCCCAACCCCGAATCGTTGAAGTTTGTCACCAACAGGATGCTGCTGAAAAACGACAGCGTTGATTGCAAGGACGCGGACAGCACCGAACATGTTCCTATGGCAAAAGCGTTGTTCGCGCTCCCTTATGTGAGTGGTGTTTTTATCGCCAATAATTTTATTACGATTTCAAAAAAAGCGGGAACAGCGTGGGAAGAAATCATTCCTGAAGTAAAACAATTTATCCGCGAATATCTGACTGCCGGTAAAACTATAGTGAGCGAAAATTATTTTACTCACACTTCCACAAACGATTCCCCTGAAGGAAAAAACGGAGAATTAGAAATCCGCATCCGCGAACTGCTGGATAAATATGTGAAACCTGCGGTGGAAATGGATGGTGGCGCGATTCAGTTTAAATCCTTCAACGAAGGGATAGTCACGCTGGTGATGCAAGGCTCGTGCAGCGGCTGTCCTTCATCCACGCTCACCCTGAAAGCGGGAATAGAGGGCATGTTGAAACGTATGATACCGGAGGTGCAGGAGGTGGTGGCTGAGGAAGGATAATTGTTTTTCAGATAGCAATGCTTTTCATTGCTATCTATTTATTCGTTCCCCAATTCTTTTTGCGCCAATATTTCAAGAAACAGTTTGCAGCTCCAAGAAGTTGGCAATTTCGTAGCAATAAACTGTCTGCTAAAACTAAACTTGATAACTAAGCACCTGTTCGCAATAATTAAAACACTGTTTCCGAAAAATCAATCATTTCGTTTTCCTCAAGATATTCTTGCAAAGTTTTTCCTAACAACTCAGATTGAATTTTTGCCAATTCCTGCGATTGAATAGCAATCCCATGAGATAACACTTCCGTTTTAATGTAGGTATGAATTATTTTCTCATTCTTCCCCTTATCCTCAATTTCTTCTTTTTCCCGGTACACTTCCATTTCTGTTTGTGCATTACCTATGATTAATCCATGAATGGTTGCAAACTCATCACCTCTTTTACACAAAGCGGCTCCAGATAAACCTCTTGGACATTGAAATGACAATTCGTAGCAATATGGATAACTCGTGAACCTCTCAAAAGGTCTAGAACTGACGACATAACCTTTATAGCTTCTGCTGCCAATTCTTCTCTCTTTGCTATCAAATCCATATGGGTAGCCTCCGGTTTGAACATCCGTTAACATCGGCAGTTTATCCAGCCTCCATTTTAACCATTTTCCGTAAGGCACTTTCGCTTGGATTATTCCCATATCTACTGATTCATACACTTCACTTGCTTCGGCTTCTGCTATCTCGAAAATAGTTTGTCCATGCGGTAGATAAGCAATTCCGAACTTTAAACATTCTTTAGAATTCTTTATACTATGCCCCGCAGTCAGGAAGTAGGTGTTTTTAATCGAAAAGGAGGTGCCAAAAATGTTCTTAATTTCTTTTTGTCCATTCTTTTCCTCATATCCTACTACTGGGAAAAATAATTGATGTATGTTGAGAATTTCGTCCATTTATTACAAATTTAGAGGGGCTTTATTTTAATGTTTCATCATTCCGAACCCGCTTAAATTTTCCATCCTCTTTAATAATTTTTGTGTTGGCGTATATCTCCTCAAAAACTTGCTCTGCTTTTACCCTCCACTCTTTCAGTCCTTTCATTTCATCAGGTGTTAATGGAATTGACATATTCAAATGCCCAAAGGGTTTTCGCTGGTTTTCTATCTTTTCCGCTTTGAAAGCAGTTTTTTCAGGAAACCGTGACTGAAGTCTTAACGCACCGTCAATGAAATCCCGCAGTAATTCCTCCTTCCGTTTCTGAATTTTATATTTATTGACATGCGCCATTGCCGCTTTCAGCAAAGGTCGCCACCCAATATCCATCCATTTAGCGCCTTTCAGCCGCATCCATTTTTTCTTTTGTTCCCGGGCATGAATGAAGAACACCAAAATCACTTGCAGCTTTTCTTCTTCGGAAAGTGAGGTTAGCGTTTGAAAATCAGGCAGATACTTTTTTGCAGCAAGTACGTCCTCATTTGCAAGTTTATTGATTGAGAGATGTTTCAGAAATCCGCGCGGAAATTCATGTTCCTCATCCACAGACCAGAAATATCCGACACCCGCCCAGACCATTACCGTAGCATAAGGCAGCAGGTTATTAGCTTCCATGTATTTCAATATTTCCCGCTGATACACATTGCACCTGAAATCATTTTCATCCATGTGACGCAGCAACCAACGAAGATAAAAACGAAAACCCTCCTCCGTATAGGGAACGTGTTTTCCGTTTTTCCATGTCGGTATTTCACAATGCGAGAAATCGGGGAGCCATAAAAACGGCTCCGGTGTTTCAGCCATGATTTTATAAATATGTTTCAGCGTAAGCATGATATTTCTTATTTCTTTTTCTTCCTCCAGAGCGCATCCTTCATCCAGTCGCCTGCCATGATGCAGCCATACGGAAGAATTTCGTCAACTATTTCTCCAAGATTAAATTCTTTCATCCTTGCTAGTAAGGTTTGTCTAAATATTTTTTCTTTATCCAACCTGTCTGTGGCAAGTTGTCTTTTGGGTCAAAGTAACTTACTAAAACCCATTTATGATTAACTTGTAAAACAACCAATTCAAAGTCTTTAGGTAGTTTAGAAACTGTCAAAGTTTTTGTCTTTGGTTTCAATTTTACTTCACAAATTCGGTTTGTAATTCTGTAGTCTTTTGTTTGTTTTAACTGTTCTGAAAGTATTTGTATAAAATGACTTATTGAATCTTGTTTGATATTAATTTGGTTCTGCTGATTTTCTCACAAGATTCTAAAATTACACATTGTTATTTTTTAGTTATCAAAAAGATTAACAGACCGCGACATGATTATTGAGAAGCAGATAGCGGTTTATTTGATTGTCTAATGCTCCAAAGAGGGCATTT
>JBGTCY010000192.1:0-4037 GCA_041748615.1 Chitinophagales bacterium | reverse complement strand
CTGTTTCTTTTGCCATGCCGACCCACAGACGGTTTTGTTCTGATGTTCGGGCGGTGCTGAACAACACATAAGCGAAAGCAAGAAATCCCGCAATGATGCTTAATTGCACCATCGGAAAAAAACGAAGCCGTTTGATGAATTTGGAATCTTCGTAATAAATATAATTGCGAACGCCATCACCGATTTCAATCACAATCGGCTCTTTTTGCGCACGCATTTGTTTGAGTCGCTTTTGGAGATATGCGGGATTCGCGGCTTTCTCCGTGTCAATGTTTCTGTGTTTGATAATGTTTTCCGATTCATCGGTGAGAATGAGCGGCACACTTTCGTTTTCACGGATTACCTCAAACTCAAAGTTGACGTCATCATCTTCTCCTGCCAGCAGAATGTTCTTGTACGCGCTCGCCCAGAGTTCAGCCTCCTGTTTTTCGCGTTTCGCGATGTCCAGCGCGAGGCGGTTCGAAAACCATGTTGACGCCAGCACAATCAACACCGCCACGAGAATTAACACGATTTTCCATGTCGAATTTTTGGGGATGTTATTCGCAGCGTTCACTCTGATATTCAGTTATTAGAAAGGTGAAATTAATGAAAGTGAACCGGAGTGAAAATAGTTATCTCAGAAGCGGGGACTAATTCTGAAGGAAAGACAATTTAATAACATGTTTTCGTTTTTTAAGCGCCAAAAAACAATTCACAAATAATAAATAATATCCAATTTTAAAAAATTAAAAAACAAATCAATTTGAAAACACCGTTAGGAACATTTCCAAAATAACTTCCTCAAAGCATCTACAACATATGCCACAGATTCACAGATTTTAGCGCAGGTAAACCTGCGAAAAGTTGAGCGGAGAGTCTAAAGTCTAAAATCTAATATCTGCGAATACAGGCTTCAGATTGCGGATGATATTTTGACAACTTCACTTACGTTTGTTTGAAGTTTTTTTTATTGGAATTTATTTGTGAATTGCTTTTTGTGATTTGTAATTTCAACAGTTAACAGATTGGCTATTTATCCGAAAACAATAATGTAAATTGTTGAATATTCATTTCAATCTTCCTCCAACCATCTCCAGACTTTTTTCCCAAAGTTGTCCGGCTATTCCGGGTTCGGGTATTAATTCTGATAACTTGGTTTGGCGTCCTTTTACATCAATAAAAATTCCGCTTTTGTCATTCAATTCGGGTGCGGAGGATGCACGGATGGAAGAGAATGCCGCTTTTTCCGGTGAAGTACCAATCAAGGGCAACATCCATTTCAGCCACCAATATTGATGTTCATTGTGACCGGGTGTTTTTGCTGCACCGGGGTCGGCAGCGAAAAGTTGAATGCCGGATTCATTCCACTGCCGGTGTGCTTCATGAGTGAATAAAAGGTTTGCGAGTTTTGCCTGTGCCAGCGCTTTGAATGGACTGAATCCATTTTTCAGATTCAGATTATCCAATTGAATTTTACCGAATTTATAGGCGCCACCGCTAACATTCACGATTCTGGCAGGAGCGCTTTTTTTCAGTTGGTCGAGCAGCAAATGTGAAAGCAGAAAAGCCGCCAGATGATTCACCGCGAACATTTGCTCGACTCCATCTTCTGTTTCAATCCTTTCTGATTTTAAAAGTCCGACATTATTGACAAGGACATGGATGTGTTCATGTTTTTGATTGATGTTGTCAGCAAATTTTCTGATTGAAGATTGTTTCGAAAAATCAACAGGGTAAAAAAATACTTTGACATTGGGATTGAGTTGCTGAATTTCATTTTGAATGATTTTTCCTTTTGCTTCATTTCTTCCCGACAAAATGATGTCAAATCCTTTTTGAGCCAATCCGAGAGCGGTATGTTTGCCGATTCCGTCTGTAGAGCCGGTGATGATTGCTGTTTTTTTCATGCTTTAAAATTTTAAAATTTCAAATACTTAAACTCATCATTTTTTCAAAAATCCTAAAAATCATTTGAAAGTCAAAAGAGAAATTATGCCGAGGGTAATCTGTTTTTAGAATAATTACACTGGAAACCATTCGGCATTATCCGGGCGTAAGTCTCATTCATTCGGAAAACCGACTTCTCTCGGAATACATATATCCACACGTGTGTTGACAGCAGAAAAGTTTAAAAACATTAACCATAAATTTGCGCAACACTTATGGACGAGAAAATACTCATTATAGATTTTGGTTCGCAATACACGCAACTGATTGCACGCAGGGTGCGCGAATTAGATGTTTACAGCGAAATCATTCCTTATCATAACATACCTGCTTTGGATGAATCGGTGAAGGGAATTATCTTATCGGGCAGCCCTTTTTCTGTCCGCGACCCGAAAGCCCCCGACATTAACCTTGACCTGCTGTTGAAAAGCCGCCCTGTACTGGCGATTTGCTATGGCGCACAACTCATCGCGCAAAAGTTAGGAGGTGAAGTGCAGCCATCCAGCAAGCGCGAATATGGCAGGGCAAACCTCGACACGATTTATAAAAAAGAAGGCGTTTTTCAGAATATCAATGACCACTCGCAGGTGTGGATGTCGCATGGCGATACCATTGTGAAACTGCCTGAAGGTTTTGAAAAAGTTGCGGGTACTAAAACGATTGATGTTGCGGCATTCCGCAATGTGAATGGAAAATATCCTTACCCGGTAGTGGGCTTGCAGTTTCATCCTGAAGTGACACACTCGCTTGAGGGTAAGTTCATTCTGAAAAATTTTGTGCGCGAGATTTGCGGCTGTCACGGTACCTGGACTCCCGCATCCTTTATCGAAGAATCCATCGGCTGGATACGCGAAAAAGTAAAAGATGAAAAGGTGGTGTTGGGATTGTCAGGCGGAGTGGATTCCTCGGTAGCCGCTGAACTGTTGCACAAAGCAATCGGTGAAAATCTCATTTGCATTTTTGTCAATAACGGGCTTTTGCGGAAAAATGAATTTGAGCATGTGCTTCATTCTTACAAAGACTTGGGATTCAATATAAAAGGTGTTGACGCGTCCCGTGAATTCATAGATGCTCTTGCAGGGGAAATTGACCCGGAGCGCAAAAGAAAGATTATCGGAAAAGTGTTTATTGACGTTTTTCAGCGCGAAGCGTCCAGTTTGGAAGGGATTCAATGGTTGGGACAAGGAACAATTTATCCCGATGTGATTGAATCTGTTTCCGTGCACGGACCTTCCGCCACCATCAAGTCGCATCATAATGTAGGCGGATTGCCCGAAAAGCTGCACCTGAAAGTGATTGAGCCGCTGCGTTTTTTATTCAAGGATGAAGTGCGGTTAGTCGGAAAAGCGCTGAATCTACCACCCGACATCCTCCATCGTCATCCGTTTCCCGGACCCGGCTTAGCCATCCGGATTATTGGAGCGGTGAACGATAAGGACATTGCTATTTTGCAGGATGCGGATGAAATTTTCATTGATAATCTGAAAAAAACCGGATTGTATGACTCGGTCTGGCAGGCTGCAACTATTTTGTTGCCGGTGCAAAGCGTAGGTGTGATGGGTGACGAAAGAACCTATGAGCGGGTGATTGCTCTGCGCGCGGTCACCTCTGTTGACGGCATGACAGCCGATTGGAGCAAGCTGCCTTATGAATTCCTGGCGGATACTTCCAACGAAATCATCAACACCGTGAAAGGAGTGAATCGGGTTGTGTATGACATCAGTTCAAAGCCGCCCTCAACGATAGAGTGGGAATGAATGGAGTGGAAGTTGAAAAATCAGTAAAAGGTGAATTGAAAATCTTAAGGGAAGTTCTTAAAATTACCTCAATCTCCTTCACCTTTTGAAAAGGCAGGGGATGAGGCAATCCAATAGAGCAATTTTTAGGACTGCCCATAATGGAACATCAAAATAATCATGATTCCTGAACAAACATTGTCTGAAAATGTACGTTGAATGTAAAAAATATTTCCGGGGGATGTTGTCGTTTACGATATTATTACCTTTTTTAATCAGCGGGTGTTCCACCACGCAGAAAGTCCCTTTACATTCCCCTGACACGCTTCCCAAGAAACCGCAAACAGAAAAAGTGAATGGCGATGAACCGAT